>DATMNB010000191.1:0-7139 GCA_035569435.1 Gemmatimonadaceae bacterium | reverse complement strand
TCTCGCCGTTCTCGGTGTCGAGGTTGAGGTCAGTGTGCGTCGGCAGGGCGACGTGGTAGCTGACCACCCAGTGGGAGTGGTGTCCACTCGACGGCCCCTCGGCGTACATCGTGTTGCCTGTCCTGATGACGCGGACCTGGGCCGCCATCGCGCGCGCCTCGGAGTCGCTGTTGGCAACGGCCTCGACGCGTTCGGTGACGACGATGCTGTCGCCGCCGTCGCCGCGGATCTCGATGGAGCCGTTGGGGCGGGCGTCTATGCCCAAGGGCTCGGTGGTGCGGGAGATACGCTCGACGCGGATCTCGCAGTAGTGGCCGGGATAATCGTCAGACCACATGTGCTGGCGATGGCAGTCGACGGGCTGGGCGGGCTGGGCGTGCGGTTGAGCGACGAGGGCGAGGGCGGCAGCCATGAGACCTAGACGGGGTATTGGCATGCTGGTTGGACAACCGTCGGCGCGACACCGTTTGTCAACGTTGTGAAAACCCTACGACGAGCGGTGAGGCACCACTTCCGGGTGGATATGGAAGAGGAACTCCTGCACGACGGTGTTGAACGACTTGAAGCGGTCGACGTTCACCTGATGGCCCGCGCCGGGCATGGTGACGGTTTGCACGCCGCCCATGTGGACGCGGAGGCTGTCGACGCCGAGGACGGCAGCCGAGTCACCGCGGGTGCCGACGACGAGAAGGAGTGGGACTTTGAGATCGGTGAGAGTGCCGTGCTCGTTGGTCATGTGCGGCGAGACCAGGACGAGGGCCTCGACGCGGTCGGGGTGGGCGAGCGTGAGATCGATCGCCGGGGGGGCGCCGGCGCCGAGGGCAATGAGGGAGGCTTTCTTGACAGCCAGATGGTCGAGCAGGGCGTTGAGTGCGTCGGCGGTAGCGACGGGCTCGTAGCGAATGACCTCGAAGGTCCTGGCGAAGACGGGAAATTGTTTGTCCCAGACGGTGCGGCCGGCGGAGTCAGCGATGAGCACGACGACAGGGCCCGAGCCTGAGACATCGTATGTGAGGCCGTTCACGGTGCCGTGGTGCGTGGAGGGGCCGCAGGCAACCAGGACCAATGGAGCAAATACAGCGAGTCGACGCATGAGCGAGCCTTGGCGAGCGTTGAAAAAAAAAGAAATATGCTGGTCTCTGCGCGCTCGTCAGAGCGCGTAGAGGTCAGCGTATTTGTTGCGAAACCACGTCATCAGTGGGCGGTGGTCAGGTGGCGATCCGGTCGCGTGCTCGACGAGTTGGGCCGCGGTGTAGCGCTGGCCGTGGCAGTGCACGTGCGTGCGGAGCCAGTGGAGGAGCGGGGTAAAATCGCCGCGGGCAATATGGGCGTCGAGGGACCCGACATCACGCGCGGCGGCATCGATCAATTGGGCGCTATAGATGTCGCCCAGCGTGTAGGTCGGAAAATATCCGATGAGGCCCGCGCTCCAGTGGGTGTCCTGCAGGCATCCCTCGGCGTCGGACGCCGGGGTAATGCCGAGGTAGCGGCGATAGCCATCGTTCCATGCCTCGGGCACGTCGGCGGGGGCGAGGTCGCCGGTGATCATGGCGCGCTCGAGCTCGAAGCGGACGAGCGTGTGCAGGTTGTAGGTGACCTCGTCGGCGCGGGTGCGGATGGGCGTGCGCGCCACGTGGTTGACGGCGAAGTGTAGGCTGTCCGCCGTGGCGTCGCCCAGCGCGTCGGGGAAGATGTTCTTGGCGATGGGGAAGGCGTAGGTCCAGAACGCGCGCCCGCGGCCGACGCGGTTTTCCCAGAGGCGCGATTGGGATTCGTGGACGCCGAGCGATATAGGCTCGCCCATCGGCGTGCCATATGCCGAGGGGTCGAGACCCTGGTCGTAGAGGCCGTGGCCGACTTCGTGGAGGACGCCGAAGAGGCTCTCGGCCATGTTGCGCGCGTCGTAGCGCGTGGTGAGGCGGACGTCGGAGGCGCCGACGCGGGCGCAGAACGGGTGCACGCTCCGATCGAGACGGCCGCGCGTGAAATCAAAGCCGACGGCCCTGGCGAGTGTGTCGACGAGCTGGTGCTGCCGGTCGGGCGCGTAGTCGCGGTGGAGGACGTCGATCGATGGTTGGCGAGCGGCACCGGTAATGGCATCGATCAGCGGCACGAGGTCGGCGCGGATGGCGTCGTAGAGACGTTGGACATCGCTCGCGCGCGCGTCGGGCTCGTATTCGTCGAGGAGCGCATCATAGGGGGATTCGGTGTAGCCGACGCATTCGGCTTCGTCGCGCTTGAGGGCGATGATCTGCTCGAGCCAGGGGCGGAAGCGTGGGAAGTCCGCGTCGGCGCGGGCCGCGGCCCATTCCTGCTGCGCGAGCGCCGTCGTGCGGGCGAGGGCTTCGGCGAGGGAGCGGGGGATGCGCGTCTCGCGGTCGTAGGTGCGGCGGATCTGGCGGACGTTGACGGCGGTGGGCGCCGTCGGGTCGGTCGTGAGGGGCGAGCCCTCGATGGTGGCCAACAGCTCGCCGACGCGCGGGTCTGTGGCGCGCGCGTGGAGTTGGCCGGCGAGGAACGCGAGTTGGTCGCTCCGTCCGCCGACGGCACCGTCGGGCATGTAGGTCTCCTGGTCCCACTCGAGGAGATTGGCGCAACTCGCGAGGAGGGCATCCTCGCGGGCGCGGGCGATGAGCTCCGCATAGGCGCGTTCAGAGGCGTGTTCGTCAGTCATCCCTCTATCTTAATCTCGGTATGGACACATTCATCGTGCCCCGTATTGAGGCCGAGGTGGGGCGGGTGGTGGTGGGGCAGCCACATATGGTGCGGCAGCTCATGGTCGGGTTGCTCGCCGATGGGCACGTATTGTTGGAAGGCGTGCCCGGCTTGGCCAAGACGCTGGCGGTGCGGGCGTTGGCGGCGGCGATCGATTGCCGGTTTCGGCGGATTCAGTTCACGCCGGACCTGTTGCCAGCCGATGTGGTCGGCACGATGGTCTATAATCAGAAGACGGGTGACTTCCTGGTGCAGCGGGGGCCGATCTTCGCCAACATCGTGCTGGCCGACGAGATCAACCGGGCGCCGGCCAAGGTGCAGTCGGCGCTCCTCGAAGCGATGCAGGAGCGGCAGGTCACGATCGGGGGCGAGAGCTTCGCGCTCGAGGAGCCGTTTCTGGTGTTGGCGACGCAGAACCCGATCGAGCAGGAGGGGACGTATCCGCTGCCCGAGGCACAGGTCGATCGGTTCATGATGAAGCTCAGGGTGACGTACCCGGCGCGGGCCGATGAGAGCGCGATGCTCGACCGCCTGAGCGGGGACGGGGCGGCGGCGCTCATGCCGGCCAAGGTCACCGATGGGGCCGGCGTCATGCGGGCGCGTGCGGCCGTGAACGCCATTTATCTCGATCCGCGTGCGCGCGACTATGCGCTCGACCTGGTGCGGGCGACGCGGGAGCCTGGGGCGATGGGGCTGCCGGCGTTGGCGCCGCTCATCGAGTACGGGGCGAGTCCGCGGGCGGGGATCGCGCTCGTGCGGGCGGCCAAGGCGTCGGCGTACATCGATGAGAAGGACCACGTGGATCCGGCGGATATCAAGCGTGTCGCGCCGGATGTGTTGCGGCATCGGGTCATTCTCACGTACGAGGCGGACGCCGAGGGGGTGACGGCGGACGACATCGTGGCGCGCGTGCTTGACTCTGTACGTGTGCCTTAACAGCAACCGCCGTGGACACGGGTGACGTCATGGCGCGCGTGCGGCGGCTCGAAGTCACGAGTCGGCGGCTCGTGCGGGATCGGTTGGCGGGGGAGTACGGGAGTGTGTTCAAGGGGCGAGGCGTCGAGTTGGCCGACGTGCGGGAGTACATCGCCGGTGACGACGTGCGGACGATTGACTGGCGGGTCACCGCGCGGATGGATGCGGCGTATGTGCGGCGGTATGTCGAAGAGCGGGAGTTGACGGTGTTGTTTGTCGTTGACCGAAGTGCGTCGGCGGCGTTTGGGTCGCGGCTCAGGAGTAAGGCGACGTTGGCGGCCGACGTGTGTGGGGTGTTGGGGCTCGCGGCGGCCCGGAACCATGATCGCGTGGGGGCGGTGTGGTTCACCGATCGGGTCGAGCAGTATGTCGCGCCGGGGAAGGGGCGGCGGCATGTGCTGCGGGTGATTCGGGAGCTCATGGCGTTTGCGCCGAGTGGGGTGGGGACGGATCTGGCGCAGGCGTTGGCGTATGTGAATCGGGTGACGACGCGGCGGGCGGTCGTGTTCATCGTGTCGGATTGGATGGCCGCGGGGTATGAGCGGGAGCTCGATGTCACGGCGCGGCGGCATGATACGATTGCGGTGCAGCTCGTCGATGCGCGAGAGCGGGAGCTGCCTGATGTGGGGTTGGCGGCGGTGCGTGATCCCGAGACCGGGCGCGTCGCGTATCTCGATACAAGTCGTCGTGACGTGCGGACCGCGTATCAGGAGCGGGGGGTGGCGTTTGACGCCGCGGTGCGTGGGGCGCTCAGGCGGCGGGGGATTGACCACATCCGGTTCGAGACGGGGCGGGATTATGTGGCGCCATTGCTGGCATTCTTTAGGCGCCGTGAGCGGCGGCGGATGCATTAGCGCATGTGGCTGATCGGCGCGTGGCTCGCTCAGGCGCTTGTGCAGGCAGCGATGCAGGTGGGTGCCGACACCCGCGCGACGATCGAGGTCGGGGATCCGGTGGTCGTGTCGGTGCGGGTGCATCTGCCTGCCGGCGCGACGCTCATCGATCGGGTGCCGCGGACGCGGGATACGTTGCCCGACGGGGTGCGGGTGTTGTCGGTCGATACGCTGCGGCAGGACGGTGGGGACTGGGTGGGGCGCGTGCGCGTGGCGTTCTTTCGGACGGATAGTCAGGCGGTCCCCGCACTGGCCGTGGCATACCAGATGGGTGGGCGCGCCGACACGGTCGTGAGTCGACCGATCGCAATGGTCGTGCAGCCGGTGCTGCCGGTTGGGAACGCGACGCTCCGGGACATTCGGGAGATTGACACGCCACTCGTGCCGTGGCGGGGGATGCTTATCGGCATCGTGGGTGTTGCCTTGGCCCTGGTGTGGTGGCGGTGGCGGCGAAAGGAAGTATCAAACAGCGTTGGAAACGGCGCGGGACACAGTGTGGAGGCACGGGCGCCGCCGGGGCCACTCGACGTCGCGCTCGCGGAGTTGGCGGCGATCGAGACGGCCGGGTGGGATGCACAACAACGGGCGGTGGCGGCGGCCGATGTGGTGCGGACGTACCTGGAAATCGCGCGTGGGGTGCCGGCGTTGGAGCGGACGACGCCCGAGGTACGGCGGCTGGTGGTGGGGAATGGCGCGCTTGGGGCGCTGCTCGATGATGCGGATCGGGTGAAGTTTGCGCGAGGGACGGCGGACGCGGCGTTCATCGAGCGGGCGCGGACGCTGTTGCGGGAGCTGGCGGCGTGACGTTGGCGGATCCGTGGGCGCTGTTGCTCCTGGTCGTCGTGGCGGCCGATGCGCTATGGTCGAGAGATGGCGCGCGCGTGGGGTTGCCGGTCGACGTGCGGGCACTGCCCGTCGGGCGCGCGCGCTGGGTGTGGGTGCCGCGCGCGCTGCGCACGGCGGGGCTCGTCTGCTGCGTCATCGCGCTGGCGCGGCCGCGGGCCAATGGGGAGGTGCGTGACACGCGGCTCACTGGGCGGAGCATCATGTTGACGCTCGATATCTCGAGCAGCATGAAGGCGCCGGATTTCCGGGCGGGGAGCCGGTTGGTGATGGCCAAGCAGGTGCTGTCGGAGTTTGTGAAGCGACGCACCCATGATTTTCTCGGGCTCGTGCTGTTTGCCGGGCGCGCGTTCACGCAGGCGCCGCTCACCAATGATGGGCCGGTCGTGCTCGACCTGCTCGACCGCGCCGACATTGGCTTGCTACCCGACGGCACGGCGATCGGCACCGCGCTGGCGATGGGCGAGGTGCATCTTGCCGATGTTCCACGTGGAACGGGCGTCATCGTCATGCTCACCGACGGTGGGAACAACGCGGGCACCCCCGACCCATTGACTGCCGCCGCGGCAGCACGCGCGCTCGGCATCCGTATCTATACGGTTGGAGTGAGCGCGCGCGCCGTGACGCCGACGGCACCGTACCTCACCGGCAGGCCGGCTTCCATGGAATCTCCATCGGCCCTGACGACAGTCGAGGAACGGCTGCTCCGTCAGATCGCTACGACCAGTGGCGGGCAGTACTTTCGCGCGACAGACGACAATGCGCTGCGTGGCATCATGGACCAGATCGACCAGGCGGAGCGGTCGGAGCTCCACGTGACCGAGGTGCTGAGCTTCCATGAGTACTTCTGGGTGCCACTCGCGCTCGGGCTGGTGCTGCTTGTCGCATCGCTAGCGCTCCGGATGACGATCTTGCGGACGGTCCCGTGAACATCGGCGCGCCGTGGGCGTTGGGCGTCGGCGCTGTGGCGGTTGGTGTCGCCGCCACGCTGGCCGTGTATGGGGAGCGTGCGCGCCGGCGTGCGCTCGAACGATTTGGCGAGATCGGCGTGCTCGGGGCTTCATCGCGTCTGCCGTCCGAGCGGCGGCGTGCCTGGGGTGGTGGACTGCTCATCGTCGGGTTGGCGCTCATCGCGCTCACACTCGGCCGGCCGCAGGGCGGGACCCAGTCGCGCGCGGTGCGACGGGCGGGTGCGGATGTGCTGTTTCTGCTCGATCTCTCGCGATCGATGACGGCGACCGATGTCGAGCCATCGCGACTCGCGGCGGCCAAGCGCGCGGCGTCGGCGATTGCGCGGGCGTTGCCCGATGACAGAATCGGCCTGCTGGTGTTTGGCGGGAGTGGCTTCCTAGAGCTTCCGCCCACGGTCGATCGGTCGACGTTCCAGCTTTTTCTCGATGCCGCGTCGCCGGCGGACATTCCAGATGTCTCGACGAACCTCGAGGCGGCTGCCGGGCTCGCGGCGGTCGCGGTTCGAGATGTCGGCAGCGGGCCGGCGTCGACGGGGCTTGTCGTGTTGTCGGATGGGGAAGATGTCGAGGGGAAGCTCGAAGGGGCGATCCGTGCGCTCAGTGATGCACACGTGCGGACGGATGCGGTCGGCGTCGGTACCCCGGATGGTGTGGTCCTCATGGATCGCGACGTGCCGCACCGGGATCCGGATGGGGGGGTTGTCACGACGCGTCTCGTCGAGCTCAACCTGCAGGACATCGC
>DATMNB010000190.1:0-17573 GCA_035569435.1 Gemmatimonadaceae bacterium | reverse complement strand
GGATCGCGCGCCAGTAGCGGGTGGCGGCGATGAGGTGCAGCTGGTCGGCGGCGTCGCCGGCAAGCATGGGGTGGAAGGCGGCGCCGATCCCCAGCAGCAGGACACCGAGGAGCAGGAGGACGGCCAGCAGAGTACGCATGGTGCTGAATGCTATCTTACGGATGCGATGGAGAGAGAGCCCATGATCGCCGACATCGATGCGCCGGAGCGGCTCCGGGCGCTGAAGTTGTTCGTCGTGCTCACCCGGGCGGCGCACGCAGTCGGCATGCGCGCGCAGCGCGATGTCGAGGGGCGGGGGTTGAGCCTGACCGATTTTGCCGTGATGGAGGTGCTCTATCACAAAGGTCCGGTGCCACTGGGCGAGATCGGGCACCGGGTGCTGCGGCGGAGCGGCAGCATCACGTACGCGGTGGACAAGCTGGAGGCGCGGGGGTGGGTGCGCCGGCAACCGTCGACCGACGACCAGCGCGTGACGTTTGCCGAGCTGACGTGCGCGGGGCGTGAGCTCATGGACTGTGTGTTTCCAGCCCATAGCGAGGCGATTCAGGAGATGATGGCGGTGCTGACGCCAGAAGAGCAAGAAACGACGATCACCCTGCTCAAGCGATTGGGAAAGTCGCTCTAGTCGGCAAACATTTGCCGTCGCTCGTGGCGCGTGACTGTCGCCTGTTGCCTCAGTCATAGCCATATGGACACGCGGCCGGTTATCCAGAACGGTATCGCGCCGAGCGACCCCACGCCGCGGGACGGTACGCCATTCGCACCGCTCGACGGGACGCTCGCGGCATCGTTGGAGCGCTCGGCGCGGTTGGCCGCGGTGGCGCTGCGTGCGCCGACCGCCGTGATCGCGCTGGTTGGCGATGACCGTCGCTGCTTTGTCGGCGGCGCGACGCCGCCATCGTGGCTGGCGCACGATCCGGGGCTACTCATGCGGTCGGGGATCTGTCGCACGGTGTTGGAGTCGATGCAGCCGGTGGCGGTCGCGGACACGGCGCTGGATGGCGGTGGCGACGAGGCGCCGCTTGGCGCCGGGGCATACGTCGTCGTGCCACTCGCGGCGGACGGCGGCCGGGCTCGGGGGATCGTCGGGGTGTTCGAGGCCGAGCCCCGGCCGTGGACGAGCGAGGACATCGCCGTCCTGACCGAGCACGCGGCGGCGGCGGCGACCGAGCTGTCGCTTCGGCGGAGCCTGGCGCGACGCGAGCGGATGGAGCGCAAGCAGCGGCACGAGGCGTTGCACGATGCGCTCACGGGGCTGCCCAACCGCACGCTGTTCAACGAGCGGCTCGACCGGGCGATCCGTCGGGCGAAGCGACGCGAGGCGCCGTTCGCGATCATTCTGCTCGATCTCGACAACTTTCGCGTCGTGAACGACAGCTTGGGGCATACGGCGGGGGACCAGCTGCTCATTGCCGTGGCGCGGCGTCTCGAGGCCTGCGCGCGCGCCGAGGACACGGTGGCGCGGTTGGGGGGCGATGAGTTTGCGCTGCTCCTGGACCGTGTGGCCGATGCGGCGGATGCCGCCCGCGTCGCTGAGCGCGCGCAGGCGGCGCTGGCGACGGCGGTCGACGTCAGCGGGTACGAGGTGTTCACGTCGGCGAGCTTTGGGATCGTGTTGGGGGAGACTGGGTCGGATCGACCCGACTACTTGATGCGGAGTGCCGATCTGGCCATGGGGCGGGCCAAGCAGGGCGGGCGGGCGCGGTTCGCGGTGTTCGATCCGGGCATGCATGCCGACGCGTTGGCGCGGCTGCAGATGGAAACGGAGCTGCGCTGGGCGGTCGAGCAGCGGGGGACGGGCGGGGTCTTTGCGCTGCACTACCAGCCGATCATCGATCTGGCCAACGGGCGGATCACGGGCGTCGAGGCGCTCGTGCGGTGGAATCATCCCGAGCGTGGGCTCGTGGGGCCGACGCTGTTCATTCCCGCCGCCGAGCGCACGGGGCTCGTCATTCCGCTTGGGCGGTGGGTGCTCACGGAAGGGTGCCGGCAGGTGCGGGCGTGGCACGATGCGTTTCCGGATCGGGCGGCGCTGACGCTCGCGGTGAACGTCTCGATCAAGCAGGTCGTGCGGCCGGATTTTGTCGAGACGGTGGCGAGTGTGCTGCGCGATACGGGGTTGCCGCCGGGGTGCTTGACGCTCGAGCTCACGGAGAGTGTGGTCATCGAGCAACTGCAACTGGTGACGGGGGCGCTCGACGCGGTGAAGCGACTCGGGGTGCGGGTGCACCTCGATGATTTCGGGATGGGGTATTCGTCGTTGGCGGTGCTGGATCGGTTGCCGCTCGATGCGATCAAGATCGACCGGACGTTTGTCGGGGCGATGGATCGGGAGGAGCGGTTTGCGCAGCTTGTGCGGACGATCGTGACGTTGGCGCAGAACGTCGGGTTGGAGACGATCGCCGAGGGCGTGGCCACCGACGCCCATCTGTCGAGACTGCGCGCACTCGGGTGTGCGTACGCGCAGGGGTTTCTCTTTTCGCCGGCCGTCGATGTGGCGGCGCTCAGGGCGCTGTTAGACGCTGATCGTCGCTGGTGACGCGGCGTCCCGGGCTGCTGCCACGATCGCGCTCACGGTGCGGTCGATTTCTTCGTCGGTCGTGTAGAAGTGTGGGGCGACGCGGATGCCGGCGCCGGGGCGGTAGTCGACGAGGATGTGCTCCTCTGCCAGTCGGTCCACGACGTTGGGCACGTCGATGACGACGGTGCCGCCGCGGGCGTGGTCGTCGCGTGGAGAGACGACGCGGAGGCCGGCGGCGTCGGCTAACTGTATGAGGCGACGGGTCTGGCGGAGCGATTTGGCGCGAATGGCGGGGACGCCGATCTCGGCGACGATTTCGTAGCCGCTCATCGCGGAGTAGAGTGCGGGGACGGCTGGGCTTCCGTTGGCGAAGCGGGCGACGTCGTCGGCGTACTCGATCGGGCCGTCATCGAAGTCGAACGGGTGGCGGTGGGCGGCCCAGCCGGTGAGGCGTGGGGCGAGTGCGGCGCGGAGGTCGGGGCGGACGTACAGGTAGCCTGCGCCGGGGCCGCCGCAGAGCCATTTCACCGAGCCGCCGGTGGCGAAATCGACGTTGAGTGCGTGGACGTCGACGGGGACGGTGCCGGCGGATTGATAGAGGTCGGCGAGGACGAGGGCGCCGACGGCGTGGGCGCGGTCGATGATGGCGGCGAGGTTCTGGACGGAGCTGCTCTTGAAGAGCACGTGCGAGACCGAGACGAGGCGGGTTGTTTCATCGATGGCCGCGAGGAGGCGGTCCGTATCGATGGTCATGCCGTCGTCGGATGGGACGGTGACGATGCGGGCGCCTAGGCGTTCTTGGGCGTGGAAGAGATACAGGTTGGACGGGAAGTTCAGGCGTTCGGTGACGATCGTGTTGCGGGGGGTGGTCCAGTCGAAGCAGGAGAGGACCGCTGATTGGGCGGTCGACTGGTTGGGGAGCATCAGCACGGTGCCGGGGGGGGCGCCGATGATGCGGCCGAGGAGGTCGCCGACCTCTTTGGGCATGTCCCACCAGCGTTCGTGCCAGGCGCGGACGCCGCGGGTAGCCCAGGCGTCGGCGAATTCCGCGAGGCGGTCGCGGGTCCGGCGGGGCATGGCGCCCAGGGAGTGGGTCACCATGTACGTCGTCGTGGCGAGGATCGGGAACTCAGGCCGCCAGCGCAGTAGCTCGTCAGTGCTCATTGGCATAATGAAGAAAAAACCTACGTAGGGACATCGTGGTGAATTCGTCGGGTCGGGGGAGTGGCGCCGCAGGCGCCACGACATCCAACTGACAGGTAGTGTACTCGTCGTAAACGACGAGTACACTACGATATGACCCTGACTTATGCGACCTATCTCGAGCTCGATGAGCTCCTGTCCCTGCAGAAGCCGCAGTCGTCGCCGGTGCATGCGGACGAACTGCTGTTCATTGTCGTACACCAGGCGAGCGAACTCTGGTTCAAGGTGATCCTGCACGAGATCGACCGGTTGATCGAGACGATGGAGGCCGCCGAGCCAATGGCGGCGCTATCCGCGGTGCACCGGCTCAATGCGCTCATGCGGATCGTCGCCGATCAGCTCTCGGCGTTGGAGACGTTGCCGCCGCAGCGGTTCGCGGAGTTCCGGGGGTATCTCGGGACATCGAGCGGGTCGCAGAGCGCGCAGTTTCGGGCGATCGAGGCGGCGTCGGGGTTGCGGGATCCCCACTTTGTGAAGGTGCTCGAAGACCATGGTCCGTTGCCGCCGGTGGTGGCGCGGGTGTTGGAGCGGCCTACGTTGCAGGCGTTGTTCGAGGGGATGTTGGCGGCGCGCGGGGTCACGCTGGATGAGGTGTACTCAGGGGCACCCGGGCCGTTCTTCATGCTGGCCGAAGGGTTGCTCGAATACGAGCAGGGGTTTGCGCGATGGCGATTCCTGCACGTGCAGCTCGTCGAGCGGATCATCGGACCAGGCACGACGGGGACGGGCGGAACGCTCGGCGCCAAGTATCTCCAGCGCACGGTCGGGCAGCGGTTCTTTCCGAATCTGTGGGAAGTGCGTACACGACTGTATGCGGATGCACGTGGCACCTGACCGACCCAGGTCAGGTGCCACCCGCTCCGCTATCGTGCGTCAGGCGATCCGTCTGGAGATCGATACTGGTCCGTAGGGAGGGATTCCGCCGGTCGGGGGCAGCGACGTGCGCCGCGGCGCGGCCGGGCCTGGCGCGGGCGGTGACGTCGGTGGTTGGGGCCGGCGGCGGACGGTGACGGGGATGTCGAGGCGCGTCGACGGGCCAGTGAGCCACACCGGGCCGTTGCGTGTGAGTTGGAGTAGGGTGCCGCGCGCGTCGAGGACCACGACAAAGAGATCGTGGCCGCCGGCCCAGTGGAGGCCGGATTCGATGCGATAGTGGCCGGTGTCGTCGGCTTGGGCGCGGCCGACGAGTCCCGCGGGCGAGAGGGTGTAGATCGAGATGATGGCGTGGCTAACCCCTTCATCGCTGCCGGCCCACCGGACGGCGCCGCTGATGAGGGTGGGGCCACTCGCGAGAGATTCGGCGTTGGTCGAGTCGGGCGAGTTCACGTCTTGGCCTTCAAACAGGTGAGTACGGTTGTCCGACAGCATCGTAGCCATCTCCGACGGCGAATACGGACCGGTGTTAGCGAGGCCAGCTTTCCGGCTCCGCTGCATTGGCAACGGCGCCAAGCTAGGGATAGCTTCTCAACGGCGACTCAACCGATTCTGAATTCAGGCTGAAGTCGACTTGTATGGGCATAGCGGCACCTAACGTGCCAATTGGGGGTCCCAATGGGTGACTCACCGCCATCTGATTCACCGCCATCTGTAGTCGGCCCGGACCTTAAGTCCGAAGGGATGCCGTGGACCGAGTTGCCTGACGGCACCATGCGTCTCGCGCATGTCGGCGGCGATGCCGTGCTCGTTGTCAGGCGCGGGGAGGCGGTCTACGTCGTGGGTGCGCAGTGCACGCACTACAGCGGGCCGCTCGTCGAGGGGCTGCTGGTCGGCGAGACGGTCCGGTGTCCGCTGCACCATGGGTGCTTTGACCTACGCACGGGGACGGCGCTGCGCGCGCCGGCGTTGTCGCCGTTAGCGTGCTGGCCGGTGACGCGGCGGGACGGGCGCGTGTTTGTGGGGGAGAAGCAGGAGCGGGATCCGCTGGCTCCGGTGGGGCGGGCGCGGCCCGCGTCGCCGCCGGAGTCTGTCGTCATCGTCGGCGCGGGCGCGGCGGGGGCGGCAGCCGCGGAGATGCTGCGGCGGGAGGGATTTGATGGGCCGGTGACGATTGTCGATGGCGAGGAGGAGTCGCCGTACGACCGGCCGAATCTCTCCAAGGACTATCTCGCCGGGAACGCGCCAGCGGAGTGGATTCCGCTCCGGCCGCCAGGGTTCTACGAGGAGCATCGGATCACCATCGTGCGGGAGCGAGTGGCGGCGATTGATGCCCGCGGGTCGGTGGTCAGGCTCGCTGGCGGCGGGACGGTGCCCTTTGGGGCGCTGTTGCTCGCGACTGGCGCCGAGGCCAATGCGCTTGGGGTGCCCGGTGCGGAGAGGGGGCACGTGCATCGTCTGCGGTCGTTTGCGGACAGCAAGGCGATCATCCGTGATGCCGAGCACGCGAAGCATGCGGTGGTGGTCGGGTCGAGCTTCATCGGGCTGGAGGTGGCCGGGTCGCTGCGGGCGCGCGGGCTCGAGGTGGACGTCGTCTCGACTCAAGGGCAGCCGATGGAGCACGTGCTGGGGACGGCGCTCTCGGCGGTCGTGCGGGCGAAGCACGAGGCGCATGGGGTGCGGTTTCACATGCGGAGTGAGGTGGACCGTATCGACGAGCGGATGGTCGTGCTGCGGGATGGGACGTCGCTGGAGGCCGAGCTCGTGGTGGTGGGGATCGGGGTGCGGCCGCGGGTGGAGCTGGCGGACGCCGCCGGGGTGCGGACGGATCGAGGCGTACTCGTCGATGGGTATCTGCGGACGAGCGTGCCGACGATCTGGGCGGCCGGGGATATCGCGCGGTGGCCGGATCCGCATTCCGGGGAGTTGATTCGGGTGGAGCACTGGGTGGTGGCGGAGCGGATGGGGCAGACGGCCGCGCGAAACATTCTTGGGGCGCGGGAGCGGTTCGAGGCGGTGCCGTTTTTCTGGAGTGTGCATTACGACATACAGATTCAGTATGTCGGGCATGCAGAGCGGTGGGAACAGGCCGAGGTGAGTGGGGACCTCGGGGCAGGGCATGGGGCGGTCACGTATCGGGCGAAAGGCGTGACGGTCGCGGTGGCGAGCGTGGGGGAGGACCTGGATAGTCTCGAGGCGGAGCTTGGGCTCGAAACGATGGTGGCGGCCGCTAGATAGGGAATGCCGGGTGGTCGCGGACGACTCGGGCTTGGACGACGTGGCGGGTGGCGTGGGCGATAGCGAGGGACAGGGTGTCGCCGACGCTGAGTGGGATGAGGGGGCGGTTGAGGTTCAGGCCATCGGCGGCGATGGCGAGGCCGCCCAGGTGAGCGAGGGCGCGAAGGGCGCGAGGGATTGGGTCGGGGTCGAGGAGGTAGAGGTTCGTGAGGCGGTGGGTCGAGGTGTGTGCCGCGGCGATGAGGCGGCGGCCGATGAGGCTCGGGCGATAGTCAGCCGGTGGCAGCGCGGGGCGGGGGGCGCTGCCGATGAGCGGCCCAAGACGGGCCGCGTAGCGTTCACATGAGATCGTGATGTGGTCCAAGCATTGGGCGAGGCTCGGGGCGCTCGGTGCGGGGGACCAGGCGAGTTGGATCTCCGACAGGCCGGCCACGATCGCGCTCAGGTCGGCGACCGCGCGGGCGGCGTCAGCGCTGATCCGGCCTAGGGCAGGGTCCATCGGGCAACAATAGCCGCCTGTGGTGTCACGGACCTGCTTGCTGTGATCCTACTGTGACAGTGGGTGCGGCCGGCAGACTTGAGGTATGGACATCCGGCTTGCTGGACTCGGGCTGGCCGCGGTGACAGCGGTCGGCGGTTGTGCGACGACACGGGCGAACCGGCCGCGCGAGGTGGCGTTAGCCGACGTGTATTACACGCCCATCGGGATCTGCACGCGGTATACGGCCACGACGCCCGCGCATCAGGAGACGGGGGCCAACCAGATCTTTGTCGTGGCGCGGATCGATTCGATCCGGACGCCGACGGCGTTCACCTTCGATCCGGCCAGGCTGTATATCGGGAGTCCCGGGCAGACGCAGCACGGGGGCGCGTTCGATCTGACCATGTCGACCGCCCAGCCCACACCCGTGCCGGCGGGTGGCGTGCCGTACTCACTCGGCGACATGGCGGTGGCGTATCGCACCGCCGACGCGCACGACGTCTACGTCGATCACACGTTCCGTCTGGCCTATGACGGACGCGGTGTGCTCGTGCATCAGAGCCATCCCGACACGCGCGCGACCGAACGCGCGACGTGCAACGACGCCTCGGTGTTTACCGGCTAGCGTAGACCGTCGTCGTTCCGTCTTTGTGGATGGCGAGCACGTCGTAGTGCTCGCCGGTGGGCATGTCCATCCCCGGCGCGCTCGACGGCATGCCGGGGACGGCGAGTCCGACGATCGCCGGCCGTTCCTTGAGCACGCGTTGCACGAGCTCGACGGGCACGTGGCCCTCGAACACATAGCCGCCCGCCACTGCGGTGTGGCAGGCCTTGAGGCGCGGTGTGATGCCGTGGTCCCGCTCAATGACCGCGAGCGCGTCGGGATTTGGCACGTTGACCGTATCGACCTGGAATCCATTGGCGGCCAGGAGCGAGACCCACTTGCGACAGCAGCCGCAACTTGGGTCTTTATAGACAGTCACGACTGACGCGGGAGGTGCCGCAGCGGTCAGGAGCGCGACGATCACGGCGACGTGCGCCGGTCGTTTCCAAAACGAGAGGCTCATGCGTCGAATATATCGTATCGGCATCGTCCTGGCCGGTTGTGCCGTGCTGTTGCTCATCGGCCGAACACTCGGCGGATACGTGCCTCGGTTCACGGCCGCGGTGCATGGCCTGGGACCCTGGGGGCCGATCGCGTTCGTTGCGGGCTACGTCGTCGCCGCGGTGTTGTTTGTGCCGGTGTCGCTCCTGACGTTGGCGGCGGGGGCGATATTCGGATTGGTGCGGGGGACGGGATACGTGATGATCGGCGCGGTGATCGGCGCGTCGATTTCGTTTTTTGTGGCCCGCTATCTGGCGCGCGGCGCGGTGGAACGGTGGCTGGCGAGGAGCAGGCGGTTCCAGGCGATCGACAGAGCGGTCGGGGACCAAGGCGTGCGGGTGGTGCTGCTGCTCAGGCTTTCGCCAGCGTTCCCGTTCTTTGTGCTCAACTATGCGCTCGGGCTCACGCGGGTGCGGTTCGTAGAGTACTTCGTCGGGTTGGCGGGGATGGTGCCGGCCACGGCGTTCTACGTCTATTACGGCACAGTGGCAGGGGATCTGGCGGCGGCGCTCAGCGGCCGCTCGAGCGCCGGCACGGCGCCGCGACTGCTCCTGCTCTTGCTCGGTGCGGTGGCGACGGTGGCGGTGAGCGTTGTCATCGCGAGGGCGGCCAATCGGGCGTTGGGTGAAGCCGCGGGTGAAGCCGCGGGTGAACCAGTGGCGACTCCCGATGGTATAGATTCCAATGAGTCTTCGGAGAGAGCGCCCATTGTCGGCAGCTAGGCTTCGTGTCGGCTGGTAGAGGGATTGTTGGCCGGCTCGTCGCCGGGAACGGTCACCCCCGGGTCGACCGGCTGACCGATCGCGTCGGGTCGGGCCCGTCGCCGCGGCCGCCGGGCGCGCCGTTGGCTGCCGCGCTCGAGCGCGGCGTGACGCTCCGTCTGCCGCCGTCGCCGGTCGTGCGGTATTCGTTTGCGGTCGGGGTGTGCGGGTTGGCGCTCGTTGGCGCGACGGTATTTCACACGGTGATGCCGCATACGCTGCTGGGGTTCTTCTACGGGGCCGTGGCGGTGAGTGCCTACTACGGCGGACTGGGGCCGGGGTTGCTGACGACGGTCATGTCGGTGCTGACCGTCGATTACCTCATGACATCGACGCCGCTTGGGCTCTCGGCGTTGGCGCCGCACGACGTGGGGCCGTTGATCTCGTTTGGGTTTGTGGCGGCGCTCATGAGCACGCTGAGCGGCGTGTTGTACGCGGCGCGTGACCGCGCTGAGCGCCGTGGGGTCGAGCTGGCGTTGCGGACGGAAGAGGCGGAAGCGGCGCGGTTGGCGGCCGAGCAGGCGAATCGCGCCAAGACGGAGTTTCTGGCGGTGATGTCGCACGAGTTGCGGACGCCGCTCAACGCCATCGCCGGGTACGCCGAGTTGATCGACATGGGACTGCGGGGGCCGGTGACGGAGCAGCAGCACGCGGATCTCGCGCGGCTCCGACGGAGCCAGCGGTATCTCCTGGCGTTGATCAACGATGTGCTCAACCTGGCGAAGATCGAGGCCGGGCATGCGGACGTGGTGCTGGGCGATGTGCGGGTGAGCGAGACCCTGCGCGGGGTCGAGGCGCTGGTGGAGCCGCAGATGCGGGCCAAGGAGATCGCGTACGACTACATCGAGTGCGCCCCGGACGTGATCGCGCGCGCGGACGTCGAGAAGGTGCGGCAGGTGCTGCTCAACCTGTTGTCCAATGCGATCAAGTTCACCAACAGGGGCGGGCGGATCACGATCTCGTGCGAGGTCACGGAGGGATTCGTGTCGGTGCGGGTGGAGGACACGGGGCGGGGGATTCCCGGGGACAAGTTGGATATCATCTTCGAGCCGTTTGTGCAGGTCGACCAGCAACTGACGCGGACGCAGGAGGGGGCGGGGCTGGGGTTGGCGATCAGTCGCGATCTGGCGGAGGCGATGGGAGGCGGCCTCGTCGCTACGAGTGTGGTGGGAGCGGGGTCGACGTTTACGCTGACGTTGCCGTTATCTTTGGCGGACACTGCACGGGAGCGGGAGCACGTGTGACGGAAACGGCGACGTTCGCGGCGGGATGTTTCTGGGGCGTGGAGGCGGCATTTCGCGCCATTCCTGGTGTGATCGGGACGCGGGTCGGGTATACGGGTGGCACGACGGCGGCGCCGACGTACGAGGCGGTGTGCACGGAGCGGACGGGGCATGCCGAGGCGGTCCAGGTGACGTACGATCCGGCGCGGGTGTCGTTCGACGATTTGCTGGCGGTGTTCTGGGGCAATCACGATCCGACCACGACGGACCGGCAGGGGCCGGACGTGGGGTCGCAGTATCGGTCGGCGATCTTCTATCATTCGCCGGCGCAGCGCGGCGCGGCCGAGGCGTCGGTGGCCAGCGCGGCGCGTGCACATGCGCGTCCGATCGTGACGCAGATCGTGCCGGCCGTGGCGTTCTATCCGGCCGAGGAGTATCACCAGCGGTACTTGGAGAAGCGCGGATTGGCGACCTGCCACATCGGTTAGCGCGGTCGGACACGTGAGCGGCGAACACGCGCGGCTGCTCGCGCACCTCATCCAGAACTATGGGTATCCAATCGTCGCCCTGCTCGTGGCGGCGGAGGGCGTGGGCGTGCCGTTGCCCGGGGAGACGGCGCTCATTCTCGCCGCGGCGGCGGCGGCGCGTGGGCAGCTGTCGATCGTGGGCGTGGTCATCGCGGCGAGTGTCGGGACGATCCTCGGCGGGTCCGGTGGGTACTGGCTCGGGCGGACCGGGGGGGTGGCGCTCGTGCATCGGCTCGGGCGGTACATCGGGGTCGACGAGGCGAAGGTCGAGCGCGGGCAGCAGTTCTTCGAGAAGTACGGGGCGCGGACGGTGTTTCTCGCGCGGTTTGTGGCGATCCTGCGGATTCTGGCGGGGTTGTTGGCCGGGGCGGCGCGGATGCCGTTTGGCGAGTTCAGTGTGTACAACGCGTTGGGTGGGATTGCGTGGTCGGCGTTGTTTGCTGGGCTCGGGTATGCGTTTGGGCACAACATGCGGCGGCTCGAGCTCGCGCTCGGGCGGTATGGATTTATTGCCGCGGCGGTCGCGGTGGTTGTCATCATCGTCTTCGTCCGGCGTGCCGGGCGGAGGAATGGTGGCGCGGGGACTGGCGCGGGGGCTGGTGCTGGCGCGGGCAATGACGCGGCGACCGCGGCGGGCGACGGCCATGTGACGCCGGCGTCGCCAGTGCCACCGAGGTGGCGGGTGGCGCGTGGGGTTGGGCGCGTGGTGGTGGTGGCCGTTGGTGTCTACGCGGTGTTTGTGGTGGCGCTCATGGTTGGGCAGACGCAGTTGGTGTTTCCGGCGTCGCTCCGGCGGGCGACGATGACGTCCAACCCGACGCTCGGCGCCGATCGCGTCGATTATCGCTCGGCCGACAGCGTCCCACAGGTGGCGTGGCGGTTGCGGTCGTCAGGGCCGTCGCCGTGGTGGGTGTTGTACTTTCACGGCAACGGCTCGGTGACACCGCTCGGCGGGGATCGCTACGCGCTCTTTCGGCGGCTCGGCGTCAACATCTTCGCGCCGGAGTACCGCGGGTATGCCGGCGTGCCGGGGACGCCGAGCGAGGCCGCGGTCGAGCATGATGCGCGGGCGGCGTATGCGTATCTGGTCGACAGCGAGCACGTGGCGCCGGATCACATCGTGCTCTACGGGTGGTCGTTGGGGTCAGCGGTGGCGATCGATCTGGCGACGACCGCGTCGGCGCGGGCGTTGATCGTGGAGGGCGCGCCGGCGTCGGTGTTGGCGGTGGCCAAGGAGCGGTTTCCGATCGTGCCGGTCGAGTGGCTCATGCGGCGGAATCAGTTTCCGTCGGACACCAAGATTCAGCGGGTGCATATGCCCGTGCTCTTTGTGCATGCGCGGGACGACCGTGATGTGCGGGAGTCGAATGGGCGGCGCTTATATGCGTTGGCCAACACGCCCAAGTCGTTCCTCGAGCTTCCGAGCGGCGGGCATCGGCGGGCGCCGTCGGAGAACGCCGAGCTTTATCTCAACGGGCTGGCGGCGTTTCTCGGGCTTTGGCCGGGCAGCTGAGGTCTTTCGCGGTCGACCGCCGGCACTACGCGCAGATCAGACAGGTGCCGCAGGCTGGGCACCGCACTTCACGCACTCCAACGTCCACCCAATGGCGCCCGCGCGCCCGGCCTCGGTCATCACCCATGGCCGGGACTGCCACGGTGGTTCGTGTCGGACGTGCTGCGTGTGACCACACTCGAGGTCGGCGACCCAGTCCTGTTTCTCGTCCTGATGAAAGCCCACAATGCGGCGCGGCGCCATCCCGAGAAGTTATAGTGTCCGCCGACTACTTCAGCCCGACCGTTCTATGGGAAGGGACGCTCACCGACGTCATCACACATCACGACGCCACTTGATGTTGCACCCGATGCTCGGGACCTGATCCGCCGAGACTGGCTGGCCCGTGAGGACGGCGTCGAGGGCGGCGCGGAGGTCGTGGCCGGTGACGGGGCGGGTGGTGGAGGGGCGGCTGTCGTCGAGTTGGCCGCGGTAGACGAGCGTCTTGTCGGGGCCGAAAAGGAAGAAGTCGGGGGTGCAGGCGGCGTCGTAGGCGCGGGCCACCGACTGGGATTCGTCGTAGAGGTAGGGGAAGGGGAAGCCCAGCGTGCGGGCTTGGGTGGCGAGGGCCGGTGGGGCGTCGGAGGGGTAGGCGACGGCGTCGTTGGAGCTGATGGCCACAATGCCCATGCCGCGGGGCATATAGTCGTGGCCCAGGCGGGCCAGCTCGCGCTCCACGTGTTTGACGTAGGGGCAGTGGGCGCAGATGAACATCACGAGGACGCCGTGGCCCTGGTTGACGTCGGCGAGGGACACGACGCGGTTGGTGGTGACGTCGGGGAGGCGGAAGTCGGGCGCCTGGGTCCCGAGGGGCAGCATGGTCGACGCGGTGTTGGACATATTTAGAATCTAATGCACACGCTCGATCATCCGATCTGGCACGCGCTGACGACCGTGCATGCCGGGTTCAGCGAAGGCGATGGGTTGGCCAGGCGGTATCGGGTCGAGATCGGCCCGCTCGCGGCTGTGCGGGAGCAAAGTCCTCACGCGTATGAGGCGCTTGGAGCGCTGCTTGGGCCCACGGACGTCGCGGTGTTGTTTCTGACGGCGCCGCCGACGCCGCCTGACGGGTGGCGTGTGTTATTTGGCGGGCCCATGGAGCAGATGGTGTGTGAGACGCCCGCGGTCGTGCGGAGCGACGCCGAGCTCGTGGTGCTTGGCGACGCGGACATTCCGGCCATGCGGGCGCTGGCGGAGTTGACGGAGCCCGGGCCGTTCAGTGAGCGGACGATCGATTTTGGCGGATATCTCGGGATTCGCGATGGGGCGCGGCTGGTGGCCATGACGGGGCAGCGGCTCGCGGTGCCCGGGTTTACCGAGGTCAGTGCCGTGTGTACGCACCCCGACTATCGCGGGCGCGGATATGCGGCGGCGCTCGTGTCGGCGGTGGCCAGGGCGATGGTCGCGAGAGGCGTGGTGCCGTTTCTGGAAGTCCGGCAGGACAACGTGGGGGCGATCCGGGTCTACGAGCGACTCGGATTCAGGATTCGGCGGACGTTGCACTTCACTGCGCTGCAGCGGCCGAGATAAATCGTGCGCGTGGCGTGGACCCTGATGCGCTCTCTCACCCGGCGAGATTGAGGTTCAGGAACTCCGACTCGCCCGTGACCTCGCGCACGACGTAGGGCGCGAGCCAGGTCGGGGGCTCGATGGGGGCGTCGGGGTCGGAGAGCTCGACTTCGGCGAGGACGAGATCGCGGTCGGTGAACTCGTCGATCTCCCAGACGTGGGTCTCATCGGCGACGGCGTAGCGGCGCTTGTGGACGCGGTGGCCTTCCGTGAGAGGCCACATCGTGTCGAAGACCTGCTGCGTGGTCTCGTCCTCGAGCTCCGTGCGGGTCACGCCGCTGCCGGCTTTGACCGTGCGATACCACCGCTCCGCGCCATCGGCCCGGACGCGGCGGAGACGTTCGGCCAGGCGGTCGCCGGGGAGATAGCCCTGCTCGATCTCGTGGTGCGGCCAGGCCAGCACGTGTTCGGGGAGGGCGCGGAGCAGGTACTTGCGCTCGGTCTCGATGCCGGCGCGGGCGCGGGCGGCCAGGTGAGCGGCAATGCCCGTCACCGACTCGAAGAACGCGTAGGCGCGATCGTTGAGCCAGGCGTCGTCGAGGCGATCGAACGCGGTCATCTCGCGCGCGCGGAGCTGGGTGACGAGGGCGACGAGGCCCGGTCGTGAGAGATCGGTGGGATCAGTGGCTTCGGCGTCGGCCACGAGCTCGTCGATGAGCACCGTCGCATCGTGCATGTCGCCGATCAAGTCCTGGAGCTCCTTGAGGCGCGCGATGGCGTCGTGGGCGGCGCTGACGAGCGACTCGATCGGCTCAAGCAGGTAGCGTAGGCGCTTGGCTTCGATGCGCGCCTCGTGGGCGATGCTCTGGTCGGCGACCGTACGAACCTGCGCCAAGCGATCGCGGAGCGTCCGGGCGCCCGTCGTCACGAGGTTGGCGGTGGCTTCGGCCATGGTCTTGATCCGCACCGGAACGTCGACGCGTCCGCGCAGGGTGTAATAGGGCAACGCCGAGGCCAGGGCCTCGGAGGCGCGCGAGAAGTCGCGGCCGACTTCGGAGCGGAGCTCGGCGTCGGCGTCGTGTTTCCGGACCTCGAGCTCTCGGCGCAGAAACAACAGGCCGACCCGTTGCTCGGCGTCGAGGATGGTCTCCTGGTCATGTAGCCACTGGAGATGCACCTCGGTGTCGCGGGCAACGCTCGTGGCCCGGGCCACGGCGCGGAGCCGCCGGCGATCCTTGCCGCGCACGCTGCCGTCCAGGTAGGGGCGATAGGCGCGGAGCCAACTGCGCAGGCGGCGCACGGCGACGCGAAAGTCGTGCAGCGCCTCGGTGTCGCTCGGGTCGATGAGCCGGGCGCGCGTCGTGCCCGCGTCGCTCAGCAAGGTCAGGGCGACGAGGCGGACGGCGCGCTCGACCGGCTGGTCGAGGAGATCGGATGGAACGTCGGAGCTGCTCATGCGCGAATCATCCCAACCGTTCGAGTTGCGACCGAGTGAGGGTCCAGGCCATTGTCCCTGCGCCAGGGCGGGCCGGTGGGCGGCCGTCGTACTCGATAAAACACGCGCCGCCTTTCTTGAGTGAGAGCAGGTCCTTGGTCGAGCCGGCCAGGAGCCACGAGATGAGCTCGGAGAGGTCAGGCTCGTGCCCGACGATGGCAACGGTTGCATCCGGGCCGGCGGTTCGCAACCAACGCAGGATCTCGGTCCGGCTCCCGCCGGGGATCAACGCCCGCATGGGCGTGATGGTGAGGCCGCTGTAGGCGTCGGCGACAATCTGGGCCGTCTGCCAGGCGCGGACATAGGGGCTCGACGCGAGCACATCGATGCTGGGAACCAACTGCCGGAGCCCCTTGGCCGCGCGGGCCATGTCGCGCTTCCCAGTAGGTGTCAGAGGCCGCTCGCCGTCCGGTTTCTCGGTCTTGGCGAACTCGTCTCTATCCTCTGCCGGCGCGTGACGGATCACCAACAACCGCATTGACTTGCTTCCTCAGGTGCGTGGACCGGCCGCGAGGGGCCGTGACATTATCGTGACGCAGAGTCGCCGGTCGGCGAGCGTCGCGCAAGTAGGGTTCCGGCATGGGTACCCTAACTACGATCACAGCCACCGACGCGGCATACGGGGCGATCGGCGACGGCGTGGTGCATCTGTTCGATCCGTCGAAATCCGCCGTCTCCGCGGACGATCGAGCCAAGTGGCACGGCCAATATACCGCCGGCGTCGACACGCTCGACTACATCGGGCTGCAGGAGGCGATCTACGCCGCGTTTGGGGCGCCGGGGAAGGAGCACGGGGTGCAGATGGCGCTCCGGAACGTCCCGCTCTACATCCCGCCGGGTCGGTATCTGATCAACAAGCCGCTGCGCATCACGCATCTCATGGGCGGTCGCGTGATCGGGGGCGGGCGGATGTCGACCGTGATCATCCAAATGGCCGCTGGCACGCCGGTGTTGACGACGAACGGAATTTCTTTCAGCCGGATCGAAGGGATCGCGTTTCACTCGGGGGCGCCGGTGACCTTCCACGGGCGGTGGAAGGCGGGGACGGCGTATCCCGCGGGCGCGACGGTGTGCGCGATCGACGGCGGGATCTGGCGTGCGACGGCTGCCGGGACGGCGGGGACGACGGAGCCCTCGTGGGGGAGCTCGCCGGCGCGTGAGAGCGGGGGCATCGTGTGGGAGCGGGTCCCGCCGTTTGCGCTCGTCACCGTGGATTGGGACGCAACATCGGCGGGCGGGTGGACCGGGGCGTGCCAGTCGAACACGTTCGCCGATTGCCACTTCTCTGGGGAGAATCGGGGGGTGGATTTTGGGGTCGCCATCGCGCCGACGGGTGGGAACTCGATGGGGTCGGAGAATCTGTTCACGAACTGTTTCTGGCAGTGGTTCACGACGGCGGGGTTCGTGACCATGGGGTTCAATGCGCTACAGAACACGATCGTCGGCGGGAACTTCGAGGGGTGCCCGCGCTACGCCGTGTGGTTTTACAAGGGCGCTGGGGCGGTGTACTCGACGGGGTTTCAGAACGGGTTTCTGAGTCAGATCGCGATGAACGGGTCGGACATCATGTTCTCGAACTCGACCGATGATGCGTCGGTCGTGACGGGGTGTCGTACGGAGTCAGGGCGGTTTGTCGTGGTGGAGAACTATCACAAGGTGTCGGTGCGTGGGTGCGCGATTGTGCCGCCGATGGCGGTGTGGACGGCGGGCGGGCACTATCCGGCCGGGAGCACGGTCGTGGGGCGCGCGCATACTGACGGCATCGCGTACTACACGACGGCGGGGGGCATCGTCGGGGCTACGGAGCCAGCGTGGGGGAGTGCGCCGTCGATCAGCGACGGGACGGTGACGTGGCTGCCGCTCAATCACAACGCCGTCTCGGGGGCAAACCTCGCGCTCGATGACTGCGTGGTGCTCTATGGGCGGGTGGGGCTCGACTCCAACGTGGTGGCCAACGGCCACGTGCACGGGTGCTCGTTCAGTCGACCGGACTGGCTGAACGAGGTGGGGGCGGGGTCGTGGTCGATCATGAACAACATCGTGAACCTGGCGGGCGGGCCGAACAACTCGCATGGGCCGGCGCGG
>DATMNB010000189.1:0-7514 GCA_035569435.1 Gemmatimonadaceae bacterium | reverse complement strand
GAGTAGGTCTGGTTTTCGGCAACGCCGCCGTACCGCCAGTCCCACAGTCCCGCCAGCGTCCAGTTGCCCAGGGTGAAGGTGTTCGCGAACGTCCAATCCCAATCGGGGTTGTTCTGTCCGAGATAGCAGGTTTTGGGGTTGCCACCCGAGTCGAGGCCGCAATAGCCGATGATCTGGGTGATCGGGCGTCCGAGCTGGACGAGATACTCCCCGTACCCCAGGCCGAACCCGGCGCCCGCGGGGCGGAAGGAGAGTCCGCCCGGGAGGGCTTCCACGGTGCCGCGCAGCGTGGTCCATGTCGTCTGGAACGTCCAGCTGAAATCGCGGGTCTGGATCGGGATGAGCGTGCCCTCGAGCTCGAATCCGCGATTCTGCAGGACGCCGCCATTCTCGAGGATCTCGGAGAAGCCGCTCGACGGCGCCGGGGTCCGGGGGAGGAGCAACTGGCTCGTGCGCCGCCGATACCAGGTGAACCCAAGCGAGGCGCGGTTCTGCACGAATGAGGCGTCGAATCCTGCCTCGATTTCGCGGGTGCGTTCGGGCTTGAGGCTCGGGCTCGCGGCAATCGAGCCGTCGCCGATGTTGGAGGTGCCGATGCCGGCAATGGTGCCGGTGTTGAGGAGCGTGAACTTCTGACTGAACAGGGGTTGGTTGCCGGTCTCGCCGTAGGCGGTCCGCAGCTTGAGCTCACTCCCGCGGCCAAACAGATCGACCAACCGGTACGACCCCGCGGCCTTGGGGTACGTGTAGTAGCCGTTCACGGAGCCGTTGTTACTGTTGCGTTCCGCGCGCACGCTGCCCTGGAGCAACAGCTTGTCGTCGAAGGTCGTGAAGTCTTCCTGCACGTATGGGGCGAACGTGCGCTCGTGTTCGTTGTCCTCGAACGCGTTCAACGAGGTCGCGTTGCCCACCTGGACCTGTGTGCCGATCAATCCGTTGCCGGTGACCCGAGACACCCCGAGCATGTTGTCCTCGAACTCGATGCCTCCGGTCGTCGCCGCCTTGAACAGGTTGTGCGGCGCCGTGTACGTGTGCAACGCATTCAGGTTCCAGTTGTACATGTGACTGGAGGCATTGGCCAGCACTGACACCCCCGGCAGCGTCTGGTTCGCCTGGAAAAAGACGAACGCCGGCACCGTCACCGTGCCGACCTCACTGAAGAAGTCGAGCCCACCGTTGGCGACGAATTTGAGCGACTGCGACTCGGTGTGGACGGGGACCCAGGTGATGCTCGTCCCGCCGTTGAAGCGCGTCACCTGATCGTTGTTGACGCTCGCATCGAGCGTTTGCAGCGGGTTCGCGCCCTTGTAGGTGATCCCGGGCTGTGGATACTGCCCGGGCGCGGTCGGCGTGATCGGGATGAAGCTCGGGATGTACGCGATCGCGTAGACGGCGCTGGCGCCGTTGTTGTCGTTGTTGGCGAAGCCGCGGTTTTCGTACGTGTGCGTGAAGTTTGTCGTCAACGTCGCGTCGAGGTCACGCCCCAGGTGCTGGTCGACGTTGCCGCGCAACGACTGGCGCTGGGCGCCGCTGTTGAGCAAGATGCCGCCGTCTTGCGTGAACCCGCCGCTGAGATAGTAGCGCGTGTTGTCGTTGCCGCCCTGCACGTCGACCAGTGTCTGCGAGTTGATCGGCGTCCGGCCGGCGATCTCCGTGAGATGGTCGTGGAAGGGCAGTTGCCCATTCACGATGTACGGGGCCACCGTCCCCACGCCGTATGCCGAATCGGCTTCGGCGACGGTGAACCGGCGTGAGACCGGACCCCGCAGGAGGTGCGAGAACCCGGTGCGCTGCGTGACCGTCGTGCGCGGCTTGCCGGCCTTGCCGCGTTTCGTCGTAATGATGATGACGCCGTTGGCCGCCTTCGACCCGTAGATCGACGCCGCCGCGGCGCTCTTCAAGACCTGGATCGACTCGATGTCATCGGGGTTCAAGTCCGCCAGCCGGTTGGAGGCGTCGTCCTGTGTCGGACCGGTGCCATTGTTCGATCCGCTGCCCGTCGCCTGAAACAAGCCGGTCGGGATGCTGGCGTTGCTGTAGATGACACCGTCGACCACGAACAGGGGGTCCGATCCGCCGATGACGGTGCTGACGCCGCGGATCTGGATCTGGACGCCGCCACCCGGCGCGCCGGAGTTGGTCTCGAGGCGGGCGCCGGCGACTTTGCCCTGGAGCTCCTGGTCGACGGTCTGGGCCGGTGCCCGCGTGAGGTCGGCCGAGTCGATGCCGACGTCCGATGTCGGCGCGCTACGCCGGTTGACCGTGGTCGCCGTCCCGGTGATCACGACTTGCTCGAGCTTGAGCGCGTCGGGGACCAGCGCGACCGTGACCGCCGTATCGGCGTCGGGGACAGGGACATCCTTGGCCAGATAGCCAATCGCCCGCACGTGGAGGAACACGGGTCCAGCGGTCACCTGCAACCGGAATCGCCCCTGCCCGTCGCCAAACGTGCCGCGTCCCGGGGCGCCCACTTGCGTGACCGTCGCGCCGAGGACTGGTTGGCCATCGTTCGAGCGGACCACCTTGCCGACGACGGTCCGCAGTTGTTGGGCGCCCATTGTGACGGGGGGCGCGAGCCCGAGGCTGAGACATAGTAATCCGACAACGCGACGCACCATGGAACTCCTCCCCTCGAGGGAATGAGAAAGCGGGAGGGGATGTTTTGTGCGCACCCCCTCCGCCTCTTTATGCAGAGCCGGCTGCGCTCGGTCAATGCTGAGGTACAACTTCGTACAGATTGTTCACGTCTTTGCCAAAGGATCCGGTGCGCGTTACCGGCCTCAACCGAGCTCGACCGGGCCGTCCGGCCTTTGTTGTGCATTCTTGAGCAAGCATGTCGGAACCGATCGCTGGCATGGCGCCCGAAGATGCGGAGCGCGAGGCCGCGCGGAGGCGAGGGGTTAGCGCGGTGCGCCTTGGCGAGCGCTGGTCTGATCCGACGCCCGGCCCGGTGACGGCGCCCTTCCCAGCGTTCCGGGCGCTGGCGGAGAACGTGCGGGACTACGCGATCTTCCTGCTCAATCCGGAGGGGATCATCACCTTCTGGGGGCAGGGCGCACGCCTGCTCAAGGGGTGGACCAAGGAGGAAGCCGAGGGCGCGCACCTGCGTCTGCTCTATCCCGCCGGCGGGGGCGAAGACGGCACGGCCGAGGAACATCTGGCCATCGCGGCCGATCAGGGTGAGTACACGGGCGAGGGACAACGCATGCGGAGCGACGGATCGCTCGTCTGGGTCGGCGTGACCCTCACGGGACTCCGTGACGATACGGGGCGGCTCCTGGGGTTCGCCAAGGTGTCACGCGACCTCACGGCGCGTCGGGCCATGGAGGCCCTGGCCGAGGCGGCGCGCCTGGCGGCCGAAACCGCCAACCGGGCCAAGTCGGCGTTTCTGGCGACGATGAGCCACGAGATCCGGACGCCGCTCAACGCGATCCTGGGCTACCTCGAGTTGATGGAGCTCGAGATGAGCGGGCCCCTGACTCCCGTGCAGCGGATGTTCCTCGACCGGGCGCGGGCCAGCGACCGGCACCTCATGGAGTTGGTCGATGACGTGCTCGATCTGTCGCGCCTCGAGGCCGATCGGATCGTGGTGGAGAGCATCATCGGCCGGATCGACTCGGCCGTCGCCGGCGCGACGGCCCTCGTCGAGCCGTTGGCCGCCGCCAAGCGCGTGACGATCGTCAAAAGTGTCGGCGGCATCGCGCCGGCCGTCCGCTACTGCGGCGACGAGGCGCGGGTCCGGCAGATCATCACCAACCTGCTCACCAACAGCATCAAGTTCACCGATCCCGGCGGCCGCATCACGATCAGTACCGGCCTCGCCAGCGCCTTGCCTCCGGAGACACAGCGAACGGGTGATGGGGAACGGCCGTGGGTGTTCGTGCGGGTGGAGGACACTGGTACTGGGATCGCGGCCGAGCGGCTGGCGGCGATCTTCGAGCCGTTCGTGCAGGCCGATATGAGCCACACGCGGCGGCAAGGCGGCACGGGGTTGGGGTTGGCGATCTCGCGGCGGTTGGCGAGGCTCATGGGTGGCGATGTGACAGGCGCCAGTACGCCGGGCGCGGGCTCGACGTTCGTGCTCTGGTTGCGGGCCGCACCGGCGGGCACCGTCGCGGTGGACGCGGGCGTGCAGCCGGCCGTGGCTGTCGCGGCCGCCCCGCCGCTCCGCGGTGCGCTGGGCGTGGCGGCGGCGGCAGTCCTGGGCGACGTGCGGCGCGTGCTGCACGCGCACGTGGCGCGTCTTCGGAGCGACCCGCTGACCCCGAGCGCGCGACGGATGAGCGAGCGTGTCCTCGAGGACCATCTGGGGACGTTCATCGCCGACCTGGCGCAGAGTCTGGCGTCGATCGGCGTGCATTCGGCGCCGGGGACCGCCGTGGTGCGGGAGGGCATGGCGATCCAGCAGGTCGTGGCCGAGCGCCACGGCCGGCAGCGCGCGCGGCTCGGGTGGCGTGAAGAGGAGGTGCGGCGCGAGTATCAGATCCTGCGCGAGGAGCTGGCGGCCGCGGTCCGCCGCCGCACCGAGGGCGCACGAACGACGGAGCTCGACCAGACGATCACGGCGCTGCACGCCTTCGTGGACGAGGCGGAACGCGCCAGTGTCGACGCGTTCGCCGCGGCCACGATGTCAGCCGAGCATGGGGAAAGTCAGGCGGCGTCCTAGCCGGCATTTTTACGTATTCGGCGGGGTGTCGAGCACGATGAACGGCACGTGGTCCTTGCCGGCGGCGCGCAGCCAGGCGATCAGGTCGGTGATCCGCTCGGGTGGGTAGATGCCCGTCGCGCCGCTGATCCGGTGGTACGTCACCAGGTCGCGGCCCGTCTGCGAGTATCGCGCCACGTAGGTGCCAAACGCGCTCGCCGCCGAGTCGTTGGCGGGCAGCTGCGCATGCCACCCGACGGGCAGTGTGATGCGTATCTCGGCGACAAAATTGAGGTCGCCGGACACCTGCTTGGCGTCGATCGCCAGGTGCCGCGGGCCGGCGGCCGCCAGCTCGTCGGCCAGCCGCGTGAGCTGCGGCGTGCCGGTCGAGGAGTTGAGCGTGAGAATCGCGGTGTTGCCCGATCGCGTGGCCGCGTTCCCGCCATGGAAATGCACGGCAATGCGCGGCGTCGCCGACAGGTCCTTGCCGTCAAAGACCACCAGGCTGTCTCCTTGCGCATCGGGGAATACGCTCGCCGCGACCGACCGCATGTACTCGGCGCGGCGCGTCGAATCCATCGGTGCCCGCATGATCGCCCGGAGGGCGACGTCGCCCAACCCGGTCCCCCGCTGCTCGAACCATCCGCTGATCGTGCCGTCGCTCGCGAGCACGTCGGTCATGCGCATATCCAGCTCGTCGGCGCCCGGTGGATCGGACGGGATGCGGAGCTGCTCGCTGTGTCCGTCCGGCCGGACGAGCAGGGCAAACTCGCCCGCGTCGGCGTGCGGGATCGTGCCGTAGGGGTTGATCTCGGAGGTCAGGTCGACAAACTGATACCCTGCCCCGCCCGGACGGGCGACGGCGGCAATCTCATGGTTGAACGCCTTGATCGTCGTGAGCGCGGAATCGACGCGTCCGCCGGCGTTGAGCAGCACGGGATAGGCGTCAATGCCAATCGTGCGCAGCGCGGCGACAAACAGCGTCGCCTTGTCCTTGCAGTCGCCGAATCCGGTTTGCATGACGGCGGTCGGCTGGCGCGGCTGATAGCCGCCCTTGCCGAGCTCGATGGCCACGTAGCGAATGTCCTGCGCCACCCAGCGGTGAATGGCGCGGATCGAATCGTCGCGCGTCTTGGCGTGGGCGATGAGTCGCTGGACCGTGTCGCGCAGGGCGTCGGGCGCGAGCTCACGATCGTGCGCCAGCCCCTCATACCAGCTGCCGACGTCGGACCAGTGGCCCGGTGCCGCGACCGAGATCCATTGCGCCTGCGTGGCGGTGTCGGGGGCGAACCGCTCGGGCTTGATCCAGGGCACGTCGCGCGTCGCCCACACGTAGACGCGGCGTCCATGCGCGACCTGTTCGGTCCGTGCGAACGTGAGGTGGCGCTCGGCGATGGTCAGGGGAAGATCGGCCGGCGCGTCGACCAGGAACCGGGACCGCCGGACCGTGCCGGCGGTGACGTACCACGACGTGAAGAAATCGCCCAAGCGGTCGGTCGTGCGCGTCTCGATCGTGTAGCTCACATCGACCAGGGTGCCCGGCGCGACGCCGGAGAGCGAGGCGCGGACGACCTTGGCGTGCTGGTACGTCGGCACATCCATCGCGGCCGGGACGTCGCTCTCCTGCATCTGGGACGGTTTGTCGCTCAGGACTTTGCCGGCCCGCGTGACCACCCGCGCCCAGTTGAGCCGGAACCGCTGGCGGTCGGCGTCGTAGCCGAACTCCTGCTCGCGGTGTCCGGCAACGGCGCGCTCGCGGAGGATCTGGACGACTTGCCGGTAGGTCGTTGTGGTGCGGCCGTCGTGCTCGACGCGGACGACGCCGTCGTCTAGGAGCAGGATGGTCGCTTGGAGGGGATAGGCGGTGCTGTCGACCGCTAGGTTATAGATCGTGTCGGTGGCGACCGAGGGGTCGCCGGACTCGGTGATCGTGGGAGCTTGGGCGCACAGGGGCGCCCCCGCCAGAAGAGCGAGCCCTAGGACAAATCGGATTCGTAGCATGGGGTCCAACGATGGGGGGCGGGACTTCGAGCGCAAGAACCGGTTGGCCGCAGGGGCGCCGGCGGGGGATCTTGCGGGCATGAGCACACTCCTAGACGGCCGCTGGGCGGCAATCGTTACACGGGATCGGCGCCACGACGGGGCGTTTGTGTACGCGGTGCGGACGACCGGCGTGTATTGCCGGCCGAGCTGCCCATCGCGGCGCGCCAAGCGAGAGAATATCGAGACGTTCCAGTCGCCTGGGGAGGCGGAGGCGCGTGGGTACCGGCCGTGTCGCCGGTGCCGGCCCCATGCAGCCGACGGGACGCCGACGGACCGGACGGTTGCCGCGGCGCGCACGTTTCTCGAGGCGCATCCGCATGAGCGGGTACCGCTGGCGAGGCTGGCGCGGGCCGTCGGGGCGAGTCCGTGGCATCTGCAGCGGGCGTTCACGCGGGGGGTCGGAGTGTCACCAAAGGCGTATCACGATGCGTTGCGGCAGGCGGGGCTCAAGGCGGAGTTGCAGAACGGCCAGACGGTGAGTCGCGCGGCCGTTGCGGCTGGGTACGGGTCTCCTGGACCAGTGTACGCACGGGCCGCGTCGGCGTTGGGAATGACGCCGGGGCGGTATCGGCGTGGTGGGGCGGGGCTCACGATTCGGTATGGGCTGAGCGAGACGCCGGTCGGGGTGCTGTTGGTCGCGGCGACCACTCGCGGTGTGGCGGCGGTGAGTCTGGGTGATGCGCCGCGGCCGCTGGAGCAGGCGTTGCAGCGGGAGTTTCCCGCTGCGCAGCTCGTGCGTGACGACGCGGCGGTGCGGGCGTACGTCGACGCGGTGATCGCGGCGCCGCTCACGGTGCCGCTCGATGTGGTGGGGACGGAGTTTCAG
>DATMNB010000188.1:0-6984 GCA_035569435.1 Gemmatimonadaceae bacterium | reverse complement strand
GCCGGTCACGCGCACGGCGGTCGACGTGTTCTGGGAGTACACGGCATTCGCGCTCAACTCGATCGTGTTCCTCCTCATCGGCTTTCAGGTACGGTCGGCGGCGCTGTTGGCCAACTGGCGGCCCGTGCTGGCCGCCTTTCTCGCCGTGCTCATCGCGCGTGCCCTGACCGTTGGGGCCGTGGCCACCGCCACGTGGCCCACCCGCCGGCGCCTGCCCTGGCGCTGGTCGGCGGTGTTGACGTGGGGCGGCCTGCGGGGCGCGCTGGCCATGGTGCTGGCCCTCTCCGTGCCGGAATCCGAGCCCAATCGCGCGCTGCTCATCACCATGACGTTCGGCGTGGTGGCGCTCTCGATTCTGGGCCAGGGATTCACGATGCCGTCCCTACTCCGCGCATTGGGCCTGACACGCCGCAGGAGCTAGATTTCGTCCCATGCGACTCATTGCGCCGTTGTTGATCGCGGCCGCGCCCGCCTTGCTCACCGCGCAGCAGCCCGCGCAAAAACCGAGCGACGCCACGCTCCGGGCCAAGCTGACGCCGATCCAGTACGAGGTCACACAACACGCCGCGACCGAGCCCCCGTTTCACAATACCTACTGGAACAACCACGCCGCCGGGATCTACGTCGACATCGTCTCCGGCGAGCCGTTATTCAGCTCCACGGACAAGTTTGAGTCCGGCACCGGCTGGCCGAGCTTCACCAAGCCCCTCGTGCCCGCCAACCTCGTCACCCACAATGATCAGTCGCTCCCGGGCGAAGACCGCACCGAGGTCCGCTCGGCGCACTCCGGATCGCACCTGGGGCATGTCTTCGACGACGGGCCGCCGCCGACCGGCAAACGCTACTGTATGAACTCTGCCGCCCTCCTGTTCATCCCGGCCGACAGTCTGCGCGCCAAGGGATACGGTCAGTACCAAGCGCTCTTTAAGTGACGTTCGACTGGTCGGCGGAGGAGATCCGGCGCGTCGGCTATCGCGCGGTCGATCTCATCGCCGATCACCTGGTCAACCTGCCCAACGGGCCGGTCTTTCGGCCGGTGCCAGCGGAGCTGGCGATGGCGTTCCGCTCCGCCCCGCCGCCCGCGACCGGATGTCCCGTCGACGCGATCCTGGATGACGTGGCGCGCGATGTCATGGCGTACCCGTTTGGAAACGGCCACCCCCGCTTCGCGGGGTGGGTGAACTCCCCTCCTGCCCCAATCGGCATCGTCGCTGCCGCCATCGCTGCGGCCATGAATCCCAGCGTCGCGGGCGGCAACCAGGCAGCCGTCCACGTCGAGCACGCGGTCATTGCCTGGATGGCGGCCGTCCTCGGATGCTCGCCCGGGACCGGGGGTCTCCTCGTCAGTGGCACATCTGCCGCCGCGATCACGGCGCTGGCCGTCGCGCGCTACGCCGCCTGCCAGCAACGAGGATGGGACGTGCGCACCGTCGGCGTCCATGGCGTCCCGGTCCGTCTGCTGGTCTACGCGACCGCTGAGGGGCACAGCTGTCACCAGAAAGCGGTGGAGCTCCTGGGGCTGGGCAGTGCCAACCTCCGGACCGTGCCGCACGACGGCGCGCTCCGCATGCGACCCGATGCGCTCGACGCCATGCTGCGCGAGGATCTCGCCGCCGGCCACCTCCCGGTCGCGGTCGTCGCCAGCGCCGGCACCGTCAATACGGGCGTTATCGACCCGCTCGATGCCATCGCGGACATCTGCGCCCAACACGCGACGTGGATGCACGTCGACGGCGCGTACGGCGCGCCGGCCATGCTGCTCGACGAGATGCGCGATCAACTCGCGCCGGCGGCGCGCGCCGATAGCATATCGGTCGACGCGCACAAGTGGCTCTACGTCCCGGTCGACGCCGGCGTCGTGTTGGTGCGCGACCCGTCGATCATGCGGAATACCTTCAGCCTCGTCCCACCGTACCTGCGCACTGACGGGGACGCGCCATGGTTCAGCGAATACGGAATGGAGCAGACCCGCCCGTTCCGCGCGCTCAAGGTGTGGATGACGCTCCGCTACTTTGGACTCGACGGCTATCGCGCGCTAATTGCCCATGATGTCGCCATGGCACGCGCGCTCGCCGCTCGCGTGCGCGCCATACCGGACCTGCTCGAGCTGTGGGAGCCTCAATCCTTAAGCATCGTCTGCTTCCGGGCCCGCGGCACGGACGACCTGAATCGCGCGGCGCTCGCCGAGCTGCAACGCTCTGGGGGGGCGTTTGTGTCCAGCACCATGCTCGACGGCCGGTTCTGGATGCGGGCGTGCATCGTCAATCCGCGCACGGCCGAGGCGGACATCGACGCCCTGGTGACGCAGGTTGCTCAGGTGACGTCAGCGGTATCCCGCCGCCTGCATGGCGAATAGCTCGCCGTAGAGACCATCGCGCGCGACCAACGCCTCGTGCGTGCCCTGCTCGACGACCTGGCCCTCCCGGAGCACGATGATCCGGTCGGCCATCCGCACGGTCGAGAACCGGTGCGAGATCACCACCGCCATGCGTCCGGCCATGAGTTCCGAGAATCGCAGGAACACCTCATATTCGGCACGGGCGTCGAGCGCCGCGGTCGGTTCGTCAAGGATCAAGAGTTGCGCGGTCCGCATATACGCACGGGCCAGCGCGACCTTCTGCCATTCGCCGCCGGAGAGGTCGACGCCCTCGGCGAACCGGCGTCCCAGCATCTGCCGGTAACCCCCCGCCAGGCGCGGCAGGAGTGACGAGGCCAGCGACCGGTCGGCCGCATCGACGATCGGCGCGATGGGAACCGTCGCCACGCCGGCGCGCCGCGTCTCCAGGTACTCGCGCGAGACGTCGATCTCGCCCACGCCGACGTTCTCGTCAAAGCGCATGTCGTAGCGCACGAAATCCTGGAAGATGACGCCGATCGCCTGCCGGAGCGACGCCAGATCGTAGTCGCGCAGGTCGACCCCATCGAGGAGAATGCGTCCCTCGGTCGGATCGTACAGGCGGGCAATGAGCTTGGTGATCGTGGTTTTGCCGGCCCCGTTCTCGCCGACGAGCGCCACGCGCTCCCCCGGACGGAGCGTGAAGCTCACGTGCCGCACCGCCCAGCGGTCGCTCCCCGGATACCGGAAACCGACGTCCTCGAACACGAATCCGTGCTCGATCGGCGTGGGCACGGTCCGCGCGCTGGTGCGCGCGATGATCGTCGGCCGCATGGCGAAAAAGGTGAACAAGTCCCGCAGGTTGAGACTCTGAGCATAGATGTCGCTGGCCGACAGCAGGAGCCGCTGAATCAGGTCGCGGCTGCGCATGAACGAGGCGGCGAGGAAGGTCAGCGTCCCGATGCTGATACCACCAGCGATGGCGCGCAGGAGGATGACGACGTAGGCGGCGTAGTAGCCGAGCGTGCCGATGATCGAGAGGAGTGTACTGACCACGGCCCGGCGGACGGACAGGCGCGCATTCTCCTCGTAATAGCGGCGGGCCAGGACGCGGTAGCGTTCCGTGAGCCAGGGCGCCAGGCCGAACATCTGGACCTCCTTCGCCGTCTCATCACTCGCGCCGACGTAGCGCAGGTAGTCGAGCTCACGGCGCTCCGGCGTCCGGCGAAACAGCAGCGAGTAACTGAGCGCCGCGAAATGCGTCTCGCCGAGGAAGCTGGGGAGGATCGCCACGACGAGGAGGAGCAGCAACCATGCGTTGTAGGCGACGAGCGCCGCGGCGAGCGTGGCCAGGGTCAGAGCATCCTGGCCCATCCCGAGGAGCTGCGCGATGAGGGCGATGCGTCCCGTTGTCTGCTGGCGCGCCCTCTCGAGGTGGTCATAGAACGCCGGGTCCTCGAACTGCGCCAGGTCGAGCGTGGCCGCGTGGGCCATGAGCCGCACGCTCGTGTAGTTGGAGAAGAGATCGCCCAGCAGCGACTCGACCAACGCCGATGCGCGCGCCAGGACCTCGCCGCCTAGGACGATGGCGCACTCGACTATCACGTAGCGCCACAGCCGCCCGGCGTCGCCGGTGGCCGCGGCGTGGATCACGGCATCGATAATGAGCTTGCCGACCCACAGCGACGCCACCGGGACCACGCCGCGCACGATGCGTAGCACGACCATGGTGGCAGTGAATGGACGGTGGGTGTCCCAGACGAGCCCAAGGAGCTTGGGCAGAAACCCGAGGACCCGGACTTTCTCGCGCCAGGTCGTCGGCTCCTCTCGGCCGGTTATCACGAATCGTGCACAGCTATCATGGACCGTACCCCATAGGTTGACGGGGGATGGAACCCCTGAGACCATTCATGAGCAGCCTAGTCGATATAGTACATTGGATAGTACGCTGGTCCCGGAGCCAGGCCAGTCGCATGCGCAGTCAACTCCTCATCGTGATCACGGTGGTGCTCGCGGCGGCATTTGGCGTCGCCGTGTGGGAGACCGCGACCGTGCAGCGCGAGATGGTGGCGATGACCACCTGCTGGCGCACGGCCGACGCGGCCCGCACGCTGTTGGTGCGCTCGCAGCAGATGATGGAGGCGGCAGTCGCCCCGGTGTTCGCGGCGGTTGGCGGCCGAGCGCCCGTTGCGCCGATTGCGCCCCTCGCCCCACCGTCCGCGTTGGCCGTCGCCGAGGAGCGGGTCCAACGCTGCCACTGTGCGACCTCGCTGCCGGTCGGCGCGTACTTTCGCCTCGATGCCGTCAACGGCAACGCCGTGGGAGGTGCGCTGACCATGTATCCGGCGGGTGCCGACTCGGCTGGGCTGCGCGACGCCGTGACGCGAATGGGCTCCTCGCTGCGCGCCGACGGCGTGCTCGCCGCCGCCGTGACCCGGACCGCCGCCGACACCGACACGCTCCGCGCGATTGCCGTGCTGAGCCCTACGTTCGGCGCCGACGGACAGCTGCGCGCCGTCTATGGGATCATGATGGCCCCCGCGGCGTTCGCCAGCACCCTGGTGGGAACCGCGTTCAACGGGCCGCCGCTCATCTCGCTGTACGATGGCCACTGGTACAGCAATCGCGAGCTCGTGAACCTTCAGGTTGTCGACAATCGCGAAGCGATGCTGTACAAGACCGGCGAGATCCCGGCCGAGGCCTGGTTGCCAAAAGCATGGGGCAATTGGTGCGTGGGGATGGCCGTGCCGACGCCGCGCATGGCGCGGATCATGGTCCATCTTGGCATGCCACCCTCCGTCGGCGACCGGTTGACGCTCCATAATATCGCTGCCTCGCGCGTCCCACTCCTGGCAGCCCTCCTGATCAGTCTTCTCGCCTGCGGTGCGGCGGCGGCGCTGGCATCGCGCCGGGAGGGCGAGCTCGCGGCGCTGCGCGAGCAGTTCGTCGCCAGCGTGTCGCACGAGCTCCGCATGCCGCTGGCGCACATTCTGTTGTCGGCGGAGACGCTCAGCCTCCAACGCGCGCGGTCGCAATCCGAGCGCGATGACGCCGCCGATGCTATCGTGCGCGAGACGCAGCGCCTGGCGAGCCTCGTCGACAACGTGCTGTTCTTTTCGCGGATCGAGCACCACACCCTCACGGTAACGCCGGAGCCGGTCGACCTCGCCGCCTATCTCGAGGAGATCGTCTGCGACCTCAGGCCGCTCGCCGACGCCGCGGGGGTGACGCTCGTCTCGGCCGTCGCGGCGTCGACGACCGCCTTCATCGATCCCCGCGCGTTCCGGCAGGTGCTCTACAATCTCGTCGACAACGCCATCAAGTACGGACCACGCGGACAGTGCATTACGATCGGCGCCGGCCCCGCCGCGTCGCCGGCCGACTCCGCAGGGCCGGCGCGGACGCGCATCTGGGTGGCAGACCAGGGATTCGGCATCCCGCCGGGGAACGAACGCACGATCTTCGAGCCCTTCATGCGGCTGGAGCGGGAACGCGGACGTTCGGTCGCTGGGAGCGGCTTGGGACTGGCCGTCGTGCGGGAGCTGGTCCAACGGCATGAGGGACAGATCTGGGTCGAACCGGTGGCCGGAACCGGCGGCACCCTGTTTGTCATCGATGTCGCTGCCTCCGCCGCGCCGGTGACCGCGCGCGCGAGCGTGTGGTCAGCGGTCATGCGCCCCGACTTCTTCGGGAATGTCAGAAGTGTGTTAAAACGGCGGTAGCTGGGGTCCTCAGGCAAATCGGGACAGCCGACCCGTGCGTATCTTTCAATTATGTCCCAGAACGGCGGCATCGCGCCGCGGCTGTTTCTGGTCGAGGACCATCGACAGTACGCGGCCGCGCTACGCAACAACCTCGAAATCGAAGGATTCGCGGTCGATGTAGCACACGACGGCGTGACGGCCGTCGCGCGTATTCGCGCCGAGCCCCCGGCCCTCGTGCTCCTGGATCTCATGTTGCCTGGGCGCGACGGGTACGACGTGCTCAAGACGATTCGCGACGATGGGATCGACGTGCCGGTCGTCGTGCTCACCGCGCGACGCGATGAGCCTGACAAGCTGAGAGGGTTTGGACTGGGCGCCGACGACTACGTGACGAAACCGGTCGGCATCCTCGAGCTCATCGCGCGGATCCGGGCAGTCATGCGCCGCGCCCACCCCGGGTACGATGAGATACCGAGTTGGATTCGCTTTGGGGAGATCGCCATCCATCCGCCATCGCGGACGGTGCGGCGACATGGACGCGTAATCGAGCTCCGCCCCAAGCAGTATGATCTGCTGATCGCCCTGCTCCGGCACCAGGGGCGGGTCGTGTCGCGGGCTGAGCTGCTACGCGACGTGTGGGGCTATCATGTCGACACGGTCAGCCGGACCGTCGACACACACATCGTCGGCCTCCGGCATAAGCTGGAGATCGACCCGTTGAACCCGCGCCACATCATTACGGTCCGCTCGGCAGGCTACCTCCTGCGGACCATGGACACGGATACAGCTCAGCCCGATTGATAAGGTCGCGGCCGGATCAGTTCGGCCCATATTATCGGGATGCTCGGTCCTCTCGGTCGAGATTTCAGTGCGTGGCTCGATCGCGTGCCCGTCGCCGACCCATTCGAGCGCCGGCAAGCGCGGTCGCTCCAGATCTTCACCATT
>DATMNB010000187.1:0-5954 GCA_035569435.1 Gemmatimonadaceae bacterium | reverse complement strand
GTACGACACGCACACGGCGGTGACGCACCCCCTTGCACCTGGGCGGATCTACTCGGCCGCCGGCGACGGGTACTTTGAAAGCACCGATGCTGGGGACTCGTGGAGATCGCCCGAGGATGGATTGAAGCACCTCTACCTCGTCGGTGTTGCCGTGGATCCGGCGGATCCAGATACTGTGATCGTATCCGCAACAGACGGCCCCGGGTCGGCCTATGGGCCGCGGCGGTCCGAGGCGTACGTCTATCGGAAGACTGGGCTCAAGCGATGGGAGCTGGCGATGAGCGGCCTGTCGGAGGCGAAGGGCACGACGGCGGGCCGGTTCGCCACGCATGCTGGCGAACCAGGCGTCATCTACGCCGCCAATAACCACGGGGTCTTCAGATCAGATGATGCAGGACGGAGCTGGAAGGCTCTGGACGTCCCTTGGCCAGCGCCCGGGCTTGAAGAGGGCGTGGAGGCGCTTGCCTGTCTTCCGGAGTGATAAGGAAAAGACAAACCGCCGACGTTCGATGCGATCAAACAGAAAGTGGATCAGGGCCGCCCAGCCTGCGCCGACACTCTCGAGCGCGACCTCACGCGTGTACCCTCGCCCGGTGGCGACCCAGCCTGGGAGCGGCAGGGAGTCGCTGCCGGCGTCGGAGTCGCGAAGGTCATCGTCGTGCATGTCATGCTCGGTCGGTGGTGAACGGCCGAGCATAATCAATCGGAACGCGCCGTGTAAGGGCGGATTGGCCCGGTGCGACGCCGGGCCAACGCGACAGAACTGGACTGCGGTTGGTCGAGGTGGCGTCGGTCCAACCAGCGCAGCGCGGTGTCAAGCCGTCGGCGCGCGAACGACATCGTGGCGCGTGTGCGCCAATCCACGCTCGAGAGCATGTACGCACTCTCTCGCAACATGGCAGGAAACGGCACGCCGCTGTCATTGCTGCCCCTCATATCGCCCGCTAGCGTGAAGCCATGAGACACTGGCGTAGCAGCGTGCCGCGAACCGGCCGTTCAAGAAATATCGTTTTCCGCGAAACGCGTCAGGCCGGGAATATTCCCCGCGCGATCGAGTCATAGCACTCAGTACGCGCGAACGGTCCGACCGTTCCGCGCACAACGTACGCGTTCTGCAGCGACCTCCTGCGGAGGGTCGTCGTGGACCATATCCGAATCCGCTGGGAGTATTGACGATGACGAGGATTACCACACGCGCACTCATGTCCGCGGCGTTCCTCCCGGGAGCGCTCGCGCTGGCCACGACAGCCTCAGCCCGGGGCACGCGACCAGTGTCGACCGTGACGACGGCCGATCAGCTTGACGACGAGGCAGCGCGCCTGCGAGATAGCGCACCGGAGTACGCACGAGCCGTGCGTCTGCTGGAGCAGTCGGCCTCGCTGCGGAGCGCTGACGATCCCCGGGCGGCCATGAGTCTCTGGTGGGCCGCGTGGTTCTCCTACAATCGGTCGGACCTGCCTGGCGCGCGCGCGTTCATGGAACAGGCCGCCGACCGGCTACTGGCCCAGGGTAACGCGCTTGCCGCGGCCCACGACGAGATTGATGCCGGTCTCATCGCGCAGGAGGAGGGCAACCCAGATGAGGCCCGGCGGCTCGGCACAAAGGCCTTGGAGTTGGCGCTCTCTCCCGCGCTCAGTGCGGTTGAGCGGGCGTCGATCCTTGCACGCATTGCCTATCGCACGCCTGCAGTCGGGCTTCCGCGAGGATGAGGCCGTCGCCGTTGGCGCGATGGCAGGAAATGGCACGTTCCTGTCATTGCTGCCATTGGCGTCGAGCGTAGCGTGAAGCCATGAGACACGCGAGCAGCGGCATCCCACGGTCAGGCTGAAGGACTTTACGAGCGTGAATAGCCGATTGGATTCCGGCCCTAGCCTCGATCCACGGACATCCCCAGGAGACCGGAGAGGTCCGGCATCAGCGCGTCATCTGTCGGGGCAACAACGATCTCAGGGGTCACGACGCGTTCATGCGGCGTCGCACGATACGCAACCAGCGAAGTCCCCTCGATGTGGATGAGAGGGAGCCGCGTTCCCAGCGCATTGAGCGCTTCAAACACACCGCGCGCGCGGTGTGGACCACGATAGTCGTGCCAGAGAATGATGCCGCCTGGCTTGATCATGCGCAGCGCTTTCTCCGAGTCGCTCATGACATATGAGCGGGCGTGGGAACCATCTACAAAAATCAGGTCGCATGCGCCGGCAAATGGTGTGTCGTCGAAGGTCTTACTGTCACCATAGAGCTGGATGACCTTGTGCGCTACATCGGTTCCCGTGTACAGATATCGCTCAACGAACGTCTCCTGGAGCGCATCCGCTTCGTCCCTGGACTCGTCGCTTGCGGCGGCCTGATACAGGTTCGCGTGGGCGGGATCGAGCGTGAGCGTGTACGCGCGCGCATGTGCGGGCGAGTTCCGCGCCCAGAGAAAGGCGGTACGGCCGGTGCACGTGCCAAACTCGAACATGGTCGTCGCGTGCCGCGCGAGCACGGCGAGTATCCAGGCTTCGTAATCCGAGGTGACGCCGACGACAGGCAATGGTCCGAGGCAGATGAACGTGACTGTAGTCTCATGGCTGTAGCCGAGCGTTGTATCCGGGGTGAACACCCGATCCAGTTCGTGTACCGGTACACGGCGCAGGAGCCATGGCCGCCCGCGTCCGTCCTCACGGCGAGATCGCCGGTGTCGTGCCCAGCGGCGCGCGATGATCCTGAGTGCCACCGCCAGCACGACTACGACGCCTAGCAGTACGCCCTCGACGAGCGACAAGTGAACATTCATACGCGAGCTGCCTCCAAGTGCGACGCTCAACTCACGCGATCGAGCCGTTTATCGACGTTGCGAAGCCGGCGCGACGTGCAAATTACGTCAGGCAGACGTCTCTGGATGGACGATCGAGGTGTGAGTGCGGTCGCGGACTAGATCTGGACCCATGAGTTTGTCGGCGATCTCGGTTCAAGGTCGAGCAGCAATGCTTGGCATTGCGTGGAGGCCGTTTTGTGGTGAACACGGCCGGGCAAGTAGAGCACGCATGCCGGGAAACCCCGGCACTGACGCCCGGTGTCCCGCTTGAAGACGACAAGTCGACGTTCGTCGGCGTGGACGGGCGGACCATCGCATCTTATAGTATGTGATCCCGAAAGACTGCGCGTGGTGGTTTGAATGGCGTGCAGGAATGGATGAGCGGCGGAGCAGGGCTGGGCGCAGTCCAGCTTCGCAAGCAATCGATGCACACAGGTAGGGGTGAGGGGCCCCCTCGCGTGTCTTAGGCATGTGTGCACGGACGGTGCTGGATTCTCCGCGGGAGAAGGCCTGCGTATGAGGCGCATCGGCCCGGGCGGCGATGGGACGCTGGCGGATCACCGCCAGGATCGCCCGAGCGTCGTCTCGCGACCGTGAACGCATCCTTGTCCATCGGTATGAGCAGGGTGGGATTGTCCGGCCGGTCATTTCTCCAGCTGACGCATGCGGATCTGCGTCGGCTCGCCGACATTGCTCGGGACGATCGGGAGACATTCTTCGCACGGTATCCCGAGTGGGCCACACTCTACGCCGATCGCGTGGTGTGTACCGCGCTGTGCCAGGGTGCGGCGCTGCACGCGCTGGATGGAACGACGGGCATTCAAGATTTTGACGTGTACACGTTTTACGCGGCGCACCCGGCGCGACGATGGTATGCCAAGCGACTCGTGCACCGTGATTTTGGAGACCCGCGGTTCGGTCAGTCGCCGGACGCGCCAGCATACTGTGGGCGGCGGGTCGATCTGCTGGGCCGTGGGATGGCGGTGCCGCCGGGGGCGGACCCGGTGAGCTCCCTTCGGTCGTATCTGCGCGATGGCGTGACGACGACAGCGCGGCTCTTGGCACGAAAAGCGGTCATCTTGCTGACCCCGATCGCGCAGTGTGGGACGATCGTCTGGCCGTATCGTGAGGAGCTCTGACCTTCAGCGTCAGCATGATCATCGGCGACGGCCGACGACGATCATCGACCGGCCCCCCCTGGTGTCGTAGCGCTTGGGCGCGTCCCAAGACGCGGCATTGGCGCACCGGGCAGATGGGGTTGTAGAGGCGCTGGCGTCGGCGTAATAGTGACGGTGGGGTTCTCTCCTTCTTCTCGAGTGACTATGACGACACGTGAGTTGGCCGGTGCACACGCGGCGCATGACGGCCAGAGCGCGGACAGTGTGCTGCCGTGTCAGCGGGCATTGTTCTCGATTCCTGATAACCGGCACTATCTGAACTGTGCGTATATGGCGCCGCTGGCGCGGTCCGTGGAAGCCGCGGGCCAGGCGGGGTTGCTGCGGCAGCGCGACCCGTCGCAGGTCGGGCCGGCGATGTTCTTCGATGACGTGGACCGGGTCCGGGCGCTGTTCGCGCGCCTGATCGGGGTCGACGATTGGGAGCGGGTGGCGCTTGTGCCGTCGGTGTCGTACGCGGTGCAGATCGTGACGGCGAATAGTCGCGCGCAGACGGGTCAGAACGTGGTCGTCATTGGGGACGAGTTCGCGAGCGCCGTGCTGCCGTGGCATCGGCTCGCCTTGGAGCGGCGCCTCATCGTGCGCACGGTTGCGGCCCCCGCGGGTGTCGATGTGGCGGAGCGGGCGGCGGTGTGGAGTGAGGGGATCGCGGCGGCGATAGACGCCGACACGGCGGCGGTCATGCTTGCCCCGGTGCATTGGAGTGATGGGACGCGGTTCGATCTCGTGTCGATCGCGGCGCGGGCGCGGGCGGTGGGGGCTGACGTCGTGGTCGATGGGACGCAGGCGGTGGGCGCGCTGCCGTTCGACTTTGACGCCGTGCGACCCGATGCTGTGGTCTGTTCAGGCTACAAGTGGCTGCTGGGTGGGTATGGGATGGCCCTCGCCTACCTTGGGCCCACGTACGATGGGGGGATTCCGCTCGAGGAGAACTGGACGAGTCAGGTGGGGAGCGAGGATTTCGCGCAGTTGTCGGACTATCGCCACGAGTACCGGCAGCATGTTGGGCGATACGATGGGGGGGAGCGGGCGAAGCCGGTGCTGATGGCGATGATGGAGGCGGCGTTGACGCAGCTGCTGGCGTGGGGCGTCGATCGTGTGCAGCGGTACTGTGCAGAGATCATCGCGCCGTTGCGGGCGCGCGCCGAGGAGCTGCGGCTCGTTGTCGACACGAGCGCTGCCCGGAGCTCGCACATCGTGGGGGTGCGGTTCGCCGATGGGCGGAGCGCGGTGAGTGTCGGGCGGGAGTTGACGGCTCGACAGGTCTACGTGTCGGTGCGCGGCGATGCGATCCGTGTGGCGCCGCACCTGTACACGGACGCGCGGGACGTGGGGGCGCTCATCGACGGGTTGGCAGCGCGGCGGTGACGATGGTCGCATTCGCCGCCAGTTGCTGAAGCGCGGTGCGGGTCCTGCCGACGCGGTCGCACGACATAACCATGCACCGACCGATCGCCGACGCATCGGTCCGGTGTGCCGGTCTTTCGCTTGGTGGATCGGTCGAGTGGACGCGAAGGACCGTCAGGTAGTTATAAGGTAGACCGTCAGCAGCGCTGTGCGTGTCGCTCGATCTTCGGAACGTGACGCTCCGGGACGCGCTGCGCGAGATCGACCGGCAGGCGCAACTCGGGCTGGCGTTCACACCTCGCGTCACGTCGTGTCGTAACCTGGCGCGGTCTCGGTGACCGCCAACCCGTCGTCACGCCGACGACGCCCGGGCAGACGGTCACGGTGACAGTCAATCCGTCGGTCACGGGCCACGTGCGGGTGGCGTATGGAATTGCAGGTGATAGAGCCGCACCGTCTCGAAATGGTTGGCGCTCGTGAGCTGCGCGCCAGATATAGAAATCTTCTGCCAAGCAAACGAAGTCCCTTGCAGGACGCGCTTTCATGATTTTGCCACCGAGGACATCATCAATAGAATTCACGAATCCTGTCTCGATCTTGCCGCGGAACTAGAACCGACGAATGGTTTCCAAAAA
>DATMNB010000186.1:0-8742 GCA_035569435.1 Gemmatimonadaceae bacterium | reverse complement strand
AACGGCGCCTGACCGCCGCCGCTATTCCCACCGCCGGCGATCAGACCGACCGCGACCGCGACGCCCACGATCCCCGCACACAGGATGACGCTGCGCACAACTGAAAAGGTGCGCTGCCGCGTCTCGGCCACATCGGACCGCGGAATCGTCACCACCTCGCCATTCCACCCGTTGTCCTGCCCGCGCAGCGTGGTCGTCCGAGTCAGCGCCACCTCGTACCCGGCCGAATCGACGCCACGCAGCCGCCCGGTCACTTCCCCAACCTGCGGACCGAGCCTCGGCGCTAATTCGGTCGTCCCGGCATCGTTGAGCGTGAGCCGGACATCATGGCCGGGTTGGACGCGTTGGTCTGACTGCGCGGGATAGGTAAAGCAGTTGACCGTCGCGAGGACGAGCACCGCGGGGGCAAACGGACGGAATCGTGCCAGCATGAATCGACCGGGTGGATGGGAGATAGACGACCGCCGCCGGTCGCGCGAACGCGGCCGGCGGCGGCACGACAGTTAATAGAAGCGGCTAGTACGCGACGGGCGCCGCGGTGTAGTTCAGAGCTGGGCAAGCGTTTGGCTGATCGGCGTTGTTTGCCGTGGACCCGACGCTCGGCGTATTGGGGTTGACGTTGATCTCGGTAATCCCGTACGGAAACCGTCCCGGGATGCTCGATTGGAGCGTCGTGCCCACGACACTGGTTGCCGCGGGCGCGAGATACGGGAAGCAGGTCCGCTTCCAATCGCTCCAGACCTCGACGTTCAAGTACATGTCAATGTACTTCTCTTCAATGATATTCTGGAGCGTCACCGGAATCACCGGTTGCGACACAAACGCGCACTGCGGTGAGCAGTTGGTGAACCCGTCGGACAAGTCCGCACCATAGACCTCGTGTGTCCGCGCATTGTTCAGCGCCGTCTGGGCCGTGGCGGTGGCACCGGTCTGCAGCGCCGCCTCGGCGATGATCAACTGAGTCTCGGTGTACGTGATGGCCGGCAACTGCATCGCCACCGCGCCGACCGAATTGAACGACGAGTTCCCCTCGCCGCCCGGGAAGTTGGCGTTGGCGCCGGGCCGGTTGCCCGTGCACCCACCGTCTTCCAGCAACCCGGCGCCGGTCAGGGGGCATGGGGCGCCGCTCGCATCGAGGAAATAGAAGGTGAACCGATCGGTGTTGACATCGAGTCCGCTGGCGATCCGCGACTTCATGAGATGGATCAACGCCGCCCCCGGCCCCAGGTCGCCGCGCGCACCCTGAAACTGCGCCCAGACGTTGTTGGACGTCGGGTTCGACGCCGCAAACCAGTTCCAGTCGTCGGCAGGTGAGCTGATCCCCTGTTGCGCCTGTGCCAGCGCGCTGTCGTACTTAGTCGGGTCGACCTCGACCTGGTGCAGATAGAACCGCGCCTTGAGCGTGTGGGCGACCGCCGCATACACCGCCTTGAGCTGGACCGGCGACCGGTTGGCGTAGATGATCTCGGCGTTCCGCGTGATGTGGGCCGCCACCGTTCCCGTCGGCCCAAAGTTCGTCGACCCCGGCGTCACGTCGGCCGTCGCGCAATTCAGATAGACCAGCGCGGAATCGAGCGTGACTTCCACCTCATGATACGCGGTCAGCTGGTCATCGTATTTCGGCTGCGGATACGTCAGGGAATTGAACGCCTGACTGTACGGTATCGCGCCCCAGGTCGACGCCGCCTCGCCGATGATGAACGCCTCCCACACCTTGGCGATGCCGACGTAGAGCGAGTCGTGCAGCGACTGGGCCAGCCCCTGGATGCGCCGGGCTTCGGAGGCGCCGCCCTGTCCGAACACGCCGTTGTAGGTCGGGTCGACGTCGCTCGCACCCATGTTGTACAGGTCGAACCCCGCCTGCTGGCGGGCGATGCCGGCCACCTGCTGCATGTACATGGCCTCCGTGCGGCCCCACTGGGCCTCGAAGTTCAGCATCTGCAGCGCTTCGAGACCGACGTAGAGCGCGCCGGGATCTTTGATACTGGCAATGTTGTTGGGATCGTTCTTACCGAGGCCTGGGCCGGTCAGGTAGTCCTTGCAGCCGCTGGCCCCGACAATGACGGCCGACCCCAACGCGATGATCGTAGCGAGTCGCATGAGTCGGTCTCCTATCGGTTGAGCGTGACGGTGAGAATGAACGACTGAGTCTGCGGCAAGTTGAAGTAGTCGATGCCGCGAACCGGGGACGCCGATCCGAGAATGCTGGTCTCCGGGTCCACACCCGTATAATCCGTCCACGTCCGCAGGTTGCGGCCCGACACCCGCAACGTGATGCTGGAGAACGCGATCGCACGCTGGACCCACGGGCCATCGAGCAGGTAGCTGACCGAGATTTCGCGAAGCTTGGCGAAGCCGGAGTGCTGAATGAAGTACGAGCCCGGGCCGTTGAACACACCGCCGGCGCCCTGGAACCACCCCTGGTCGAGCTTCACATTCTGGTTGGCGCCGGGACCCGAGACCGGGCCTGGCATGTACGTGCTGCCGAACACCACGCCGGAGGAATACTTGCGGTAGTAGTACGTGTCCCACGACTTGCCAAACTGGTTGAGCGCACCGTTGGTGCCGTTGTAGCTCTCGCCGCCGTTCTGGATGTCGAGCAGCGCCGACACCGACAGCTTGTGGAAGTGCACGGCGGTGTGGATCGACCCGATCCAGTTCCGGTTCGGGTCACCGGTGATGTAATTCTTCTGCGTGTCGAGGATCGGGTACCCGCTCGAGCTAATGTAGAGCGCCCCTTTCTTGGCCCCGAGGCACTGGCCGGCTGTCTGGTCGATGTTGACTCCGCCGACGTTCGACCCGCGGCCGCAGCGAACGAAATCCGTGCCGTAGTACGCGCCGACCTGTGAGCCGACGACCGCCGCGCCGTCGACGCCACCCAACCCGCCGGTTCCGCCGAGGCTCACGGCGGTCACGCCGGGCGGCAGCTTGGTCACATCGCTGCGGTTCCGCGCCCAGTTGAGTCCCAGGTCCCACGCGAAGTCCTTCGTCGTGATCGGCCGGAGGTTGAGCGACACCTCCCACCCATGGTTCCACAGGTTGGCCGCGTTCTGGTACTGGAGCTGGTAGCCGGTCGACGCCGACACGGGAACCGCGAAGATCGCGCCGACCGTGTTCTCCCGATAGTACGTGACGCTGGCATCGCCGATGTTCTTGAGGAAGGCGAAATCGGTACCGAACTCCCACTCTTTCTGCCGCTCGGACTTCAGGTTGGGATTCGGGGCGATGGTGCTGGTAACGAAGCCGCCGACGCCGTTCTGCGACGTGGATATACCATTGCCAATGAATCCGTCTCCAAATGATCCCGTCGTGAGTACGCTGCCCAGCACGTACGGCAAGGGCTGCGTGCCGCTCTCGCCGTAGGCGACGCGGAGCTTGGCCGAGGTGATGATCGGGTTGCTGTTCACGTCCTCCCGAATGACGTTCCAGGCGATCGTGCCGCCCGGGAACGGATCACTGAACAGATTGTTCGACCCGAACGTCGAGGCGCCGTCGTACGACACACGACCCGTCAACGAGAGCTGCTTCCAGAGGTCCACCTGGGCCTGGCCGAAGAACGACGCCAGCCGCACCGTGGACGTGTACTCGTTGGGCACGTTCTGCGTCGCGGTGTTGGTGAGTTGGAACGGGTACGGCGCGATCAGGGTGTTACCCGTGGTGGCAAGCGTGTTGTATTGCTTGACGTTTTCGTCGTTCCCGATCGTGAGCGAGGCGTCGACGTCCTTGGTGAAGCTGTACGAGGCAGTCGCCGTGATCCGCTGATCGATCGAGAAGTTGCGAACGTAGCCCTGAGTGACCGATCCGGGCGCGGTCACGCCGTCCAGGCTCGTCGTCGCCGAACCGTACGGGAAGCCGGTCAACCGTTCGTCGTTGGAGTAGTCGCCGCCCAAGGCCTCGTTGAACTTGAGCCAGGGGAACAGGCTGTAGTCGGCCGTCACGTTGCCAAACGTGCGCGAGACGTTGGACGTGTTCCGTTGGTAATTGGCGACGCAGAACGGATTGTCGTACACGCGCGACGCCAGGTCGGTATTGAACCCGGGGTTCTGGAAGCGGTACGACTGTGGCTCACCGCTGACCGGGTTCAAACACGGCTTGTTGTTCCACTCCGGCGGCGACCGCCAGTCGCCCAGCAGCAGGCTGCTGACGTTGTTGCGGCTGGCCACGTAGTTGCCGTTCGACTGCGCGAACTCCGCGTTGGTCCCGAGGCGCAGGTCGGGCGTCACCTGGTGCGACCCGTTGAACCGGAGCGACGTGCGCCCGTAGCTGTTGTTCGGGCCCGTGATGATCCCGCGGTTGTACGAATAGGCGCCCGACAGATAGAACGTCGTCTTCTCGTTCCCACCGGAGGCGGTCAGCGCGTTGTCGTAGACGTGCCCCGTCGTGAAGATGTCGTTCGCGTGGTCATACGTCGGCGTGCCGGTCGCGAGTGTGTCACCCCAGCTGCCGCTGGGCGCGTGGCAGTTGATGACCCCGGCGCACGAGAACGTGACGCCGTGCGAGCCATTCGCGTACCGGCGCTGGAGGTAGGGGAGATGTGACGCGTTGTCGAACGACGTCGAGCTCTTGGCCGAGTAGCTCGTTTGCCCGGATCGCCCGCGTTTGGTGGTGATCAGGATCACGCCCTGCCCGCCGCGCGAGCCATAGAGCGCGGCCGCGGCCGGACCCTTTAAGATCTCGACGCTCTCGATGTCGTCGGGATTGATATCCAGCGCGCGATTGGGCGCGGTGGCACCGTTGTTCGATGCGCCAAGATCGCCTGGGGCGAAGCCCGGCACCTCCGAGACCGAGTTGTCGATCGGCAACCCGTCGACGACGATCAGCGGCTGGCCGTCCGCCGCGGTCAACGTCGTCAGGCCGCGGAGCTGGATGTAGGTCGACGTGCCAGGTTCGCCCGAGCTGGTCGTCACCGCGACGCCGGGCGCCTTGGCGGCCAGCGAGGCGATCACGTTCTGCTCGTTGCTCTTCTGGATCGCCAACGAGTCGACGGGGCTATAGGAGGTGCCGAGCTGCTCGGTCTTCTGGGTCGTACCTTCTCCGGTGACGACCACCGTCCCGAGGTTGAGCGGGTTCACGGCCAGCGCGAAGTTCTGGGTGATTGTCCCTGCCGTCAGCGTGATTGGCACCTCGGCTTGTTTATAACCGAGCACTCGGGCGGTCAGCACGACCGTGCGCCCCGCCGCGCGCGACGCCGGGACCGTGAACGTGTACCGCCCGTCGTCCTTGGTCGCCGCCCCGAATCCGGGGATCGACACGTAGACATTGGCGAGCGGCGTGCCGACGGTCGCCGTGACGCGACCGGTAATGATGGTGGCATCCTGGGCACGCGCCTGGCCGGCCACCAACGCCGACAGCAGCACGGCGACGCCGACGGCGGCACCCCGACCCGGCGGCCACCCGCGACGTCCGACCATGGAACCGATGGATGTGCGCTGACTCATCATGAGCGTGTGACACCTCGCAAGTTGGGCGGGAGAGGACGAGCAGCGAGTTCGGCTGGGGGCCCATCTTAGGAAAATGTCAAGAAATAGTCAACGATTGTTTAAGCGCGGGCGTTAAACGCACGCCGACGCGTGTAACGACGCACGCGTGTGACTACGCAGATGTAGGGGGCGAAGGCGCGCGACAGATGTCGCGCGTACGGCTGGGTCTGCTACGGTTCGTTCTAGGAGCGTGATCCCAGCGCTCGCACCAGCCGCGGCACGCCCGCCCGCGGCAGCGACACCAGAAACGTCGACCCGACGCCCACTACGCTCCGCACCGTCAGGTCCCCATGCATCTGCCGCGCAATCGCCCGGCTGATCGTCAGCCCGAGCCCCAACCCATCGCTCGCCACCCCAGTGCCGGGCCCCACGCCAATCTGGACAAACGGGTCAAAGATCGTTTGCAACTGCCCAGACGGAATGCCGCACCCCGTGTCCTCGACCTCGACGTACACGTCGCGCTCCGAGACCACGCACCGCAGCGCCACCGTGCCCCCCGACTCCGTGTACTTGTGCGCGTTGGACAAGAGGTTCACGAGCACCTGCCGAAGACGGTTGACATCCGCCCGCACCCGCACATCCGCCCCACACGACTCGTGCTCGTAGCGAATCCCCTTCCGCGCCAGCTGCGGCGCGATCAGGTCCCCTGCCTCCCGCAGGGCCTCGTCCAGCACCACATCGTCGAGCGCCACATCCAGCCGCCCGTGTTCGAGCCTGGCGAGTGCCAACATGTTCGTGACGAGACGCAGCAGATGCCGCCCGCTCGAGCGGATGCGCTCGAGATCGGCCCGCTGCGACGCGTTCATCGGACCGCGGAGCCCCGACGTGAGCACCTCCACATACCCGTCGATCGCATTCAACGGCGTGAGAATCTCGTGGCTCATGATGGTGAGGATTTCGCGATCCGTGTCGAACATCATGGAGACCTCCAGCGCCTGTGCTCGGGACTGTGTGCCAATCTCTCCCGCGCCGCGATACGCGGTCAAGCATCGCCCGCGCCGGACGCGCGATGACCTGTGCCACCTATGTGCGGGATCCCGCGTAGCACGCGCAGGCCACGCCTTCGAGCGCCGTTCGCTCGACGATCGTGACGCGACGACGATCGTACCGGATGAGCCCCGCGCCATCCCACCGGCGAAGCACCGACGTCAGCCCCGGACGACTCACGCGCAGCGCGTCGTTCAGCCAGTCCGCCTTGACCGGCACAACATCTCGGCCGACTCGATCATGGGTGGCGAGCAGCCACCGCGCGCACCGCTGCTCGACCGTATGCCGCCGCACACAGTGCTGGGTCCGGATGAGGTCCGCGATGAACGCGTGGGCGTAGGCCAGAAACACGTCGCGCAACCGCGCGTGCGCGTCGAGCGCCCGAGCCAGGAGCGGCGCGGGAATCCGCGCCATGTCACCGCTGATCTGCACCACGGCGCACCCGATCTGATCGGTCGCGCCCAGGACGAGCGGCAGCCCGACCATGCCCTCGTTCCCGACAGTCGCGATCTCGATCTTGCGTCCGTCGTGGTCGATGAACACCAGCGCGACCACGGCGCGTTCGGGAAAGTACGCGGCCGTCATCGGCGCGCCCGGCCCGTACAGCACGCTGCCCTCCGGAGCTGGCCGGAACATCTCCACGCCTCCGGCGACGGGGTCGCCGGTATCCTCGAGGAGCGCCCGCAACAGATGGTTGCGTGGGCCGGACCTCGAGGTCACCGATCCGCGGGTTCGAGCAACTGCTGGTACATCGCGCGAATCACGCGATAGCACTCACACGCCTCCACCTCCAGTCCCGCCCGGTCAATGATCGTGATCAGGCCGCGACTGTAATGGATGAGACCCGACCGCTGCAGAAGCCCAGCCGCCATCGTCACCGTTTCGCGACGGACGCCCAGCAGTTCGGACAGCAGCCGCTGCTTGAGGAGGAGCGGCTCCGAGCCGAGGCGGTCGTGCGTCATGAGGAGCCATCGGGCGCAGCGCTGCTTGGCCGAGTGGAGGCCGTTGCAGGCAGCGGACTGTATCAGGTGGTTCATGAATGTGGACGCGTAGCGTAGCAACAGTAATCGCAGGCGCGGCCGGTCGGCCATCGCCGCGCGCAGCACGGCGGCCGGAACGCGCGTGATCCCGTCGCCGGTCTGCATCACGGCGCGCGCCGGCCACTGGTCCGCGCCGAGCACGATCGGAAGCCCGAGCATGCCTTCCGATCCGATGCTCGCCACCTCGATGGGCCCGCCGTCGTGCACGAGCGTGATGAACGAGATCACCGCGCGCTCGGGGAAATAGGCATACACGGCCGGTCTGTCGTGCGTGTGCAGGACTCGGCCGCGGCGCGGATGTACGACCTCCAGGCTCCCACGGAGGTGCTCCCACGCCTCGCGAGGCATCGCGCGCAGCAATCGGTTCGTGGTGGGATGCTCGACATCGGGCGGCCGGCTCGCGACTGGCGTGTCGGTCAGTGGCGTGATCGGCGTCGCGGGTCGTCGCGGCGAGCTCGGACCCGGTGACTCCAAATCTGGTTCGGGCATTGAGATAGTGAAGGAGCGGAGGCCCAGTCGATGGGCGACGCAAACACTCGACCACTTAATACGGCATGCATTCGGTATACGGCAGCACAATCACCAGCGCTGACTAGTCACTGTCCTGGTTTGTGCCACTGCTGGCGAAACACTTGTGGAATGACGGTGGGCCAACGATCACGCCCAATCGCGTGCCTGGCAATCAGCGACCGATCGGCCTGCGTGTGATACCGCACACGCAACACCACGGACGCCCGGGGGGCTCACAATTTTGTGATCCGGAGGGCGCGCCGTTATGTTCGGCCGTATAGCAGTCCGGAGTCCGTATGCAGGGGCCCGATCTCCTGTCCAAACTGCAGGACGCCGTCGGCGATGCCTACCCCATCGTCCGTGAGCTTGCGCCCGGCGGCATGAGCCGGCTCTTCCTCGCGACCGACCGCGCGCTCGACCGCCAGGTCGTGATCAAGCTGCTGCCGCCCGAGCTCGCCAACGAAGCCACCGCCGAGCGCTTCCAGCGCGAGATGCTCCTCACGGCCAAGCTCCAGCACGCGCACATTCTCCCCGTGCTCTCCGCCGGCGCCCACGGCGACCTGCTCTACTATCTCACCCCGTTCGTCGCCGGCGACACGCTGCGCCATCGCCTCACCCACCACGGCGCGCTGCCTATCGAAGAGACGGTCCGACTCTCGCGCGAGGTGGCCGATGGCCACCTCGCGCGAGAGCCGCACGGTCTCTTCGATAGGCAGCGCGCCGTG
>DATMNB010000185.1:0-3584 GCA_035569435.1 Gemmatimonadaceae bacterium | reverse complement strand
CGGCTCTATGCGACGGAGTGGGGGCTGACGCCGGAGCGGTGCGCGGCGGTGAGTCCGTACCATATGGCGTCGGGAGTGCACGCGGTGCGGGCGCTCATCGCGCACGCCGCGGGGGGTGGGGTGGCGCTCCGTCACGCGATTGACGACTTCATTGCGTCGTCTACGGCGAACCGGCTCGATCCGGATTTGACGCTGGGAGGAGCAGGGACGCTGCTCGTGAGCGCAATGCTGGTCGATGCGGTTGGAGGCGAGGGGCAGGTCGCGCTGGTGGCGCATGGGGCACAGGCGTTGGCGCTGCTCAATCAGGCGATGGACGCGTCCAGCCTGACGACACCGGGCGTCGCGCACGGGTGGGCGGGGACGCTATACGCGCTGTTGCGGTGGTCCGCGGCCACGAAGACGACGCCCGCGCCGGCGATCGGCCGGCGGCTCGCCGAGTTGGCGATGCACGCCGAGCCGCACGGTCGTGGCGTACGGTGGCCATGGAGTCTCGACCCGACCGACGATGCGCTGCGCCAGACGTATGCGCCAGGGTGGTGCAATGGCACGGCGGGGATGGTGCCGATGTGGACGCTGGCCGCGCGTCTCCTCAACGACCCCAGGTTCGATGAGCTGGCCGATCGCTGCGCGTGGCACACGTGGGAGCACGCTGGCGAGGGAACGGGCGGCAGCGCCGATCTGTGCTGCGGACATGCCGGCGCCGCGTATGCGCTGCTCGCCCGATATCAGGCGACGGGTGACGCCGCCTGGCTCCGGCGCGCGACATCGCTCGCCGAACGCGCGGTGCGCCACGTGCGTAGTGATGCGATGGGGCGAGACTCGCTCTATCGGGGCAGCGCCGGCGTCGCGCTGCTCGCGGCGGAACTCGATTGGCCAGCGTACGCCTGCATGCCGTTTTTTGGCCACGCGATGGGCACCGCTTGCGGGCAGTGAAATGCCCGGTGGATATTGAGCCCGGCGGTAACGCATCCTCACCATCCCGGAGACCACCATGTCGTTCGAAGTCAGTGAGCTGATGATTCAGCTCACCGAGGCCAAAGAGAAAGAGAACCCTGCGTGCAAGCCCACCACAAAGGCGCCCGTGTGCCAGCCGGGAAGCACCACGAAAGCGCCGCCGACCGAGTGTCAGCCCGGGAGCACCACCAAGGTCCCTGAGCGGCAGCCAATGATCTGTGTGCCGGGCAGCACGACGAAAGCCGAGCAGACGTCGACCGTCGAAGCGAACGCCGATTTCGATGCCGTGCGCGAGCAGCTGCGGTCCAGACTGACGACTGTCTAAGGGTTTTTCACGACTGACGTGAACTCCGGATCGATCTGGAGCCAACGTTCAGAGAGATACCCTGGCTCGCGCAGCAGTGGTTGCAGGATGGTGCGAGCTTCGGCTGTGTGGCCCGTCAACACGTAGATGCGCGCGAGTTGGTGTTGGATATAGACGCCATCTCTGGCATCGGTGTTGACGGGAAGTATCGCCGTTGCCCGTTCGCCCTCGCGAACGGCGTCGGTGGCCTTGCCGGCGAGGGCTAAGCTCACGCCGTAGTGCGCGTGCAGCTCCGGGTCGTCCGGTGTGGCACGCAGGAGCGTCCGATAGGCCGCGCACGCCGAGTCGGCGTACGCGCGCGCGCGTGCCGAGTCGCTGCCCACGGCATAGGACTCGGCGAGCGCCAGCCCCCATGTCGCGCGGTCATTGTCGAACGCCGCGGGAGAGAGTCGGCGCAGCGCACGCTGCTGCGTGGTGTCGAGCACCCATCCCATATCCCGCACGGACGCCAAGTACGCGACCAGTGTCGTCGTATCGACGTGCGCGAGCGCCTCGCGGGTCACGCGTCGCGCGTCCGCCAGGTTGCCGTTGGCCAGCGACACGAGGACGCGCCATTCGATCACGGTGAGATTCGCCGGATTGAAGGTCAGCGCCCGATCCAGGGACCAGCGGGCGTCGTCATAGTGGCGGACATAGAGCTGTGCCAGGCCGAGGTCGCCGCGCGCGTTGTCGTCGCGCGGATTGATCCGCGTAGCGGTGTCCAGGTGCGCGATGGCGAGGTTCCACCGGTTGAGGTGGCCCTCGGTGTATCCCTGCTGGTCGAGCAAGTCAGCGTTGTTGGGGTCGCGCGCGCGGGCGAGCTCCACCTCGGCGAGCGCGCGCGCGAAGTCGCGACGCACCGTGGTGTAGTAGTAGGTCATCGCGGTGTGCGCGTCGGGGAGGCGCGGGCTCAACGCGATGGCGCGCGCCGCGGCCGCCTGGGCCGAGTCGCCGTCGGGTTTAGCGGCGTTTTGCATGCCGTAGAGCGTCGAGTGCGACACCGAGAGCGCCGCCCAGGCCAGAGCGAAGTGCGGGTCGAGACGGACGGCCTGGGCAAACGCTTCCGCGGCGCGACGCTGCGCGCCGACATCATTGCCCCCGGCGGCGTACGCCTTCCCGCGCAGAAACTGATCGTACGCGTCGAGGTTCTGCGTGGGCCGCTCTGTGATGACGGCGCGCTCCGTCTGCCCCAGCGTGACCTGCAGCTGGGAGGCGACCTGCGTCGCGATCTCCGTCTGGACCGTGAACACGTCGGACAGGTCGGCGTCAAAGTCCTGCTTCCAGGCCAGGGTCGGCTGCGTCCCGACAAGCTGCACGAGCTCGGGATCGACGCGCACGTGATCGTGGCCGGTCCCGCCACGCTGCCACCGCACGTGTCCGACCAGGAGGTATTGCACGCCGAGCTCGCGGGCGATGGCCTGCTGCGATTTCGTCGTATGGCGATATTGATCCGAGCTGCCGCTGGCGATGACGCGGAGCCCGTGCAGCGAGGCCAGCTTCCCCCGCACCTCGTCGGTCATGCCTTCGGCGAAGTACGCGTCGGCCGAGTCCCCGAGATTGTCAAAGGGGAGCACGGCCACCATCGGCGGACCGGCGATGGCGCGCGCGCGGGTCTGCCAGGCATACGCGGCGGCGAGCACAGCGACGGCAAGCACGGCGGCGACCCATGGGGCGAGCCTCGTGAGGCGTGACGCCGGGACGTCGTCGACCGCCGGCCCATCTTTGAGGGCGGCGGCGAACTCCGCCGCGCTCGGAAACCGATCCCCGGGCAGTTGGGCCAGCGCGCGGCGGAGCGCGGTGTCGACGCCATTGGGCACGTTGGGCCGGACGATTCGGACCGACGGCGCCGTGGTCACCAGCATCTTGGCGATCATCGCCTGGGGCGTAGCCGCGATGAACGGCGGCTCACCGGCCAACATCTCGTAGGCGACGGCAGCGAGGCTGTACACGTCGGTCCGTGCGTCGATCGACCGCTTGCCGCTCGCTTGCTCGGGACTCATGTAGGCCGGCGTTCCAACCGCGAAGCCCGACTCGGTCAAGGCGCTGCCGTCCGAGCTCTGCCAGACGTCGCCGTCCCCGGGGAACGCGCGGGCGATGCCAAAATCGGTCAGGAGCACATCGCCATCGGCGGTGAGCATGATGTTCTCGGGCTTCACGTCGCGGTGGACGACCCCGCGCTTGTGCGCGTACTCGAGCGCCGCCGCCACTTCGCGCGTGATGCGCACGGCTTCGTTGAACGGCAGCTGCCCCTCACGCTTGATCAGCGCGCGCAGCGTCTCGCCCGACA
>DATMNB010000184.1:0-2658 GCA_035569435.1 Gemmatimonadaceae bacterium | reverse complement strand
TGCTGCGCGGCCATGCTGGCGCTGTTGGTGACGCCAAGCGCCCGCGCGGACGAGTGGGACAAGCTGACGTACTTCACCTTCAGCGGCCCGGTGCAGGTGCCCGGTGCGACGCTGCCGGCCGGCACCTACATGTTCAAAATCGCCGACGGCGCGTCCAATCGCCACGTGGTGCAGATTTTCAGCAAGGACGGCAAGAAACTCTTCAGGACCCTCCTCGCGATCCCGGAGGAGCGGCTCAAGCCGAGCGAGACGCCGATCGTGATGTTCGCCGAGCGCGCCGCTGGCACACCGCAGGCGGTGAAGGCGTGGTTCTATCCGGGCCGGACGATCGGCGACGAGTTCGTGTACCCGCGGCAGCAGGCGATCGCCATCGCGAGGGCCGCGCACGAACCCGTGCTCTCGTCGCCGGCCGCGTCCGACCCCGCGGTGAAGACACCCCAGGTGGACTATGTCAATGCCGACGGCCAAATCGTGGGCGTGAATGGCGCGCAACCCACGCCCCAGCCGCAGATCTCGCAGGAGGCCACCACGACCGGTACGAGCGGGCGGGCGGCGATCGACGCGCCGGCGCCGCAGACGGCCCGCCGGAGCCGGAGCGAGCTCCCCCGGACAGCCAGCCCGCTCGCGCTCGTCGAGTTGTTGAGCGGCCTCTCAGTCGCCGCGGCGTTCGGTGTCCGGCAGCTGCGCAAGCGGCTGGCGCCGTAGGGTCATGCGGGCCGCGGGGTCGTGGGTGCTCGGCGTGTGCGTGGCCGCCGCCGGCGCCAGCGCGGCGCCGCCGCCGGCCCAGAGTGCCCATTTTGTCGGCGCCGCGAGCGATCTCGTGGTTCTGCCGGTCGCGGTCATCGACCGGCAGAACCGTTTCGTCTCGGACCTTCCCCGCGACCGCTTCACGGTGTTCGACAACGGCCGCCCGCAGGCGATCGCGCTCTTCAGCCATGAAGACACGCCCGTCACCATCGGCCTGGTGATCGACGACAGCGGCAGCATGCAGCCCAAGCGCGCTGAGGTCATCCTCGCGGCCTCGGCCTTCGCCCGCTCGAGCAACCCGCTCGACGAACTCTTCGCGTTGGCATTCAACGACGTCGTGCACCCGATGCTGCCGCGCCGCCAGGTCCTCGCGGGGGATGGCGACGCCGTCTCCGCCGCCCTGTCCTCACTCGCGCCGCAGGGGCGGACGGCGCTCTACAACGCGCTCGTCGCTGGCCTCGAGGCCCTCGAGGAGGGCACGCGCCCCCGGAAGGCGCTCGTGTTGATCTCCGATGGCGGCGACAACGCCAGCCAGGCGACGTTCGCACACGTCCTCGCCCGGGCGAGGAGGTCGAACGTGGCCATCTATACGATTGGACTGTTCGACCCCGACGATCCCGACCAGAACCCCGGCGTGTTGAAGTCGCTCGCCCGCGAAACGGGCGGCGAACGCTTCCTCCCGGCATCGCCCGCACAGCTGCTCGACACCTGCCAGCGCGTCGCGCGCGATATCAGGAGCGGGTACACGCTCGGGTATGTGCCCCCCGATCGCGACGGCACGTACCATCGCGTGCGCGTTCAGGTGGACCTGCCGGACAAACGGCGCGTGACGGTTCGGACACGGCCCGGCTACGTCGCGAGCGGGGCGGTGACACGCCCATGAAGACGAACGCCGCGGCGACCACGCGGCGCGCCACGTGGCTCGGCGCGATCGAATATGTGCTGCTCGCGATCGGCGCGACCCTCGCCGTCTGGGCCGTCGTCGTCCGGCTTCAGACCTGGCATTTCCAGCGACTGCCCATTCCCGAATCAGCGAGTGCCGTTGCCGACCGCGCACGTCCGCGTGAAGTCCCCCGTCACGAGCCGACGTCACCGCCGGCACCACCGGCCATCGGCGCCTGGCTCGCGCGCTTCGAGGCGCCGACGGTCCACCTCTCCACGACCGTCCTCGAGGGCAGCGATGATGGCACGTTGCGCGGCGCGGCGGGTCACATCGAGGACACGGCGTTCCCTGGCCAGGCGGGCAACATCGGCATCGCCGGCCACCGCGACACGATCTTCCGGCCGATCCGCAACCTCCACGTGGGCGACCCGCTGGTACTCACAACCACCGATCGTGTCTTCCACTACCGTATCAGCCACACGATGGTCGTGAACCCACGCGACGTCTACGTCCTGGATCCCACCGAACGTCCGACGCTGACCCTCGTCACCTGCTACCCGTTCACGTTCGTCGGCCATGCCCCGCGGCGTTTCATCGTCCGAGCCGAACTGGTGGGCGAAGAAATGCGCCCTCCGCGAAAGTAGGGCGGAGCTCCGCGTTAGAATGGATGGGCATGCCGCTTCACGCGCCGTTACGCCGTCCAAAGGAGAGCGAGTGATGGCCAGGACTCAGCGCTTATCGACGACCGGTGCCCTGATTGTCTGCTTGGTTGGTACTCAGTGGAGCGGCCCGCTTTTCGCGAGCGAACAGGAGCCTTCATCAAGGGACGTTCCGTCAACACAGTCGGCGTTCAACAGTGTCTCGGAAACGTCAGCGGCTACGTCAGCTTTCTCGGAACATTCAGGCCTCACGCTCAACGGTGAGGCACTCACCGCGATCGGGTTGGGCGCGCCGGCCAGCGTGCACGCCTTGCCTGGCGCACTGGCATTCACACCTGTTGAATCCAGCTCCTTCGCGCAGAGGGGCTG
>DATMNB010000183.1:0-3068 GCA_035569435.1 Gemmatimonadaceae bacterium | reverse complement strand
ATTTCGACGAGGTGTTTGCCGTCAATGTGCGTGCGCCGTTCTTTCTCATCCAGCAGCTACTCCCGATCCTGGGTCCTGGCAGTAGCGTGATCCTGATCTCCTCCCTTGCTGCGCACGCGGCCTTCGGCCCTCCTGCCTATTCGGCGACGAAGGGCGCGATCGATACGCTGGTCAGGCACCTGGCCGTCGATCTTGGCGAGCGCGGGATCCGAGTGAACGGCGTGGCGCCTGGCGTGGTGGCGACCGAGATGGCCAGCTTCGCGCAAACACCTGCCGGCCGCGATATGACGCTGGGCATGCAGGCGCTCAAGCGCGTTGCTGAGCCAGACGACATTGGCGGTACGATCGCCTTCCTCGCCTCGGATGAGGCACGCTGGATCACCGGCGACATTCTCCGGGTCGATGGAGGCACGAAGCTCTGACGCGGGACCGCCGGCGACGAGCGCCGCCGGCGATGCATGAGGTCGGCTCAGGCGCTCACTACGTGCGCAGGGATCGAAAGCCCGCGCGCACCTCGTCTGAGAAGAGTCGAGGCTGTTCCCAGGCCGCAAAATGGCCGCCTTCTTCGACCTTGTTGTAATGGACAAGCTTGGGATACGCGCGCTCGGCCCAGCTTCGCGGGGCTTGATAGAGCTCGCCGGGAAAGACGCTCACGGCGACCGGGATGCGGACGTTCTTGAAGTCGAAAAATGGGAGCTTGCTTTCCCAATAGAGCCGACCCGACGAGATCCCCGTGTTCGTCAACCAGTAGAGTGTGATGTTGTCGAGCACGTCGTCTCGCGTGAGTTGGTCGCGGGGTTGTCCACTCGTAGGCCTGCGCGCGGCCGCGGCGATCGTCGCCGCCGGCTGGGCAAAGCCGTCGCCGTGGTCGATCAGCCAGGCGGCCAGGCCGACGGGGGAATCCGCAATGCCGTAGAGCGTTTGCGGGCGCGTCGCCATCTCGATGGCGTAGCCCACGCCTTTCGCATAAAAGTCCTTCAGCTTCTCGAACGTGCGTCGTTCCTCGTCGGACATCCCGGATGGCGCCGGGCCGCCCGACGCGATCGCCTGTGACACCTCGGGTGGAACGGCACCGGGCATGTTGCTGTGAATGCCGAGTAATTCCGGCGGGGCGAGTTGCCCCATCATATCCGTGACGATCGCACCCCAGTCGCCGCCTGAGGCCACGAATTTCGTGTATCCCAGGCGCTTCATGAGTGCGACCCAGGCCCGTGCGATGCGGACAGGGTCCCAGCCGGTCGTGATCGGCTTACCCGAGAACCCGTAGCCCGGCATCGACGGAATCACCACATCGAACGCGTCTGAGGCGCTTCCGCCATGCGCGGTGGGATTGGTCAGTGGATCGATGATCTTGAGTTGCTCGATGGTCGAGCCGGGCCATCCGTGCGTGACAATGAGCGGCAGCGCATTCTCATGCTTTGACCGCACGTGAATAAAATGAATGTCCAGCCCATCGATCTCGGTCACGAATTGCGGGAGGGCGTTGAGCGTGGCCTCGCACGTGCGCCAGTCGTAATCCGTCGCCCAATAGCGGGCGAGGTCCTGCATCAGCCCGAGCGGCACGCCTTGCGAGTCGTCTGTGACCGTTTCCCGCTCAGGCCACTTGGTGGCGGCGATGCGTCTCCGGAGATCGGTCAGGTCCGCGTCCGCAACGTTCACTCGAAACGGACGAATCGCGGTCTTGTCGGCTGCCTGCTCGCTGCGTTCTTGTATGGCACTGCCTGCGGTCATGGTACCTCCCCTCGGTCAACACCGGTTGACGGTCGTGGTCGCTCGGGCGATCATAGCGATCCCTGGCGAGGGGTGTGCGGCGAAATGCGGACCACCTGCGCGCGACGGTCCAACTCATTCGTGTCCCGGCGGCGGCCTCGGCGGTCGCGCGTGCCAAGTTCAGTCGGCGATCGTGACGATTGGCCGGCCGGCGGCCTTGCGTTTGGCGTTGAACGTGGCAAGACCAGTGGTCTTGAGGGCGGTCCAGCGCGCGAGCACCTCCGCCAGCTGGGCGTGGGCGCGCTGGCAGGCTGCACTCTGGGCCGCGGTTGGCGTGACATCGGCACTCTGCATCGCCATGGCCGCGGCGAGCGACGCATCGGCGATGCTCTCCAGCGTCTGGGGCGTGGTCACGGCCGCGCCGCGGCGCCCCTGCGGTCGTTCGCCCTCGTGCGGAGCCGGCGCCAGGGAGTCGACCCGCGCCGCGAACGCGGCGACGTCATCGCCGGAGAGGTGCGCGAGTTGAGCGGCGAGTGCGCGCGCCTGGGCGTATGCGCGACGGCCCGCGACGGCATCGTCGTACATGTCTCGCGACAGCATGGCCAGACGGGCGAGACCCGCGGCGGGGGTCGTCACGCGTGGGTCGAGTCGCAGCGTCAGCGGCTGCTCGACGTGGTGGTCCCCGACCGTGAGACGAACGGTGTAAGCGCCTGGGGGAGCCCAGGGCGCGTCGACCGTGGGTTCCGTCCGGTGCGGCACGGCGCCTCTCGCCTCCTCCTCCTCGCCCTTTGGCTCCTCCTCCGTGGGGATCGGCTGGTAGTGCAGGTCCCACGCGATGCGATGCATCCCCGGCTCGGCCGGCAGCACCATGGCCGGCGCCGGCCAATAGAGCGGCAGCGCGCAGTGGCGCGTGGTGGGTTTCTGTTGGCAGAGGACCATGTACGCGTCCGGATCCCGGGCCGGATCTGGCTTCTCACTGGCATCGTCGCTGGCATACGAGCGGATGCGTGTCCCGTGCGCGTCGAGGATGTCGAGTCTCACCGCACCAGTCGCGCCGGCGGGGACGTAGTAGTCGAGCGTCGCGCCGGCGGGCGGATTCTCGCCTGCGGGGAGCTCGGGAGGCCACGGCGTGGGATCATTGGTGGCGAACCGGACGCGAACGGCCATCGCTGGCTTGAACAGGAAGGCGGTCTCGCGTGACCGGACCGTGCTGGCCTGTCGCAAGGGCGTGATATCGTCCAGAATCCAATATCCACGGCCGTGCGTCGCCGCCACGAGATCGGCGCAGAGGCAGATGCTGTCGTCCTTCACCTCGAGGTCGCGCACCGAGATCGCCGGCATGTTCAGCCGAAGCGATT
>DATMNB010000182.1:0-13393 GCA_035569435.1 Gemmatimonadaceae bacterium | reverse complement strand
GGCCGCGCGGCTCACCGCCGTCGCGCTGACCGACCACGACACCGTGGCCGGCGTCGCCCAGGCGCGTGCCGCGGGCGAGGCGGCCGGCATGGCGGTCATCGCCGGGGTCGAGCTGAGCGCGTTTGACGGCGGCGGCGAGGTACACATTCTCGGGCTGCACCTGGATGCGCCGGCACGCATGGCAGAGCCGCTGGCGATGTTTCAAAGCAGCCGCGTGACGCGCGCCGAGGCGATCGTCGGCGCGCTTAATAAGGTCGGCGTGGCGGTGACGATGGACGCCGTGCTGGCGCAGGCCGCCGGCGGTGCGGTGGGACGGCCTCACGTCGCGCGGGCCCTCGTGGCCGGCGGATGGGTTCAGACCCAGCGCGAGGCGTTTGATCGCTACCTGGGCGCCGACCGGGTGGCGTACGTGGAGAAGCACCGACTGACGGCGGGTGACGCCATGCGCTTGATCCACGAGTCGGGTGGCGTGGCGGTCTTCGCCCATCCCGGACGCGAGGGCACGCTGGCGCGCATCCAGGCGTTGGCGGGGTTGGGGCTCGATGGGGTCGAGGTGCTGCATCCGAGCCAGGGCGCCGAGGACGTCGCCCGGCTGAGCGCCATTGCCGACCACCTGGGTCTTTTGCGCAGCGGCGGCTCGGATTGGCATGGCGCCGCGGATGGCTCGCGGGCGCTGGGTGCCATGCGCGTCCCGGCGCAGTGGGCCACGCTGCAGGCATCCCGCGCCGGGCGCTATCGCGGGTCAGCCAGCTAGCCCGCCTATGGATCCGCGCGGCCGCGTGGCGCTTGTCACCGGGGCAGGCCGGCGGATCGGTCGGGCGATTGCCGTCGCGCTGGGCGCGCGTGGCGCCCGGGTGGCCGTGCACTACAACGATGCGGCGGCTGGCGCTGAGGAGACCGCGGCGATGATTCGGGCCGCGGGTGGCGAGGCGCGGACGTTTGGTGCCGACCTGTCGGATGCGCACGCGGCGGGCGCCCTGGTGCACACGGTGGCCGACGCGTTTGGCGCCTTCGACGTGCTCGTCAACTCGGCGGGGATCATGGAGCGTCATCTGGTGGCCGAGGTGACGCCCGAGATGTGGGACAAGACCTTTGCCATCAACCTGCGGTCGCAGTTCTTCACATCACAGGCCGCCGCGGAGCGGATGCCCGCGCAGGGTGGCGTGATGGTGAACATGGCCGACCTCGCCGGTTTCGAGGCGTGGACTGCCTACGTGCCCCACAGCGTCAGCAAGGCCGGCGTCGTGGCGCTCACGCGCGCTTTGGCGCACGCCCTCGCCCCGCGTGTGCGCGTCAATGCCATTGCCCCCGGTGCCGTGCTCCTGCCCGAACATTGGGACAAGGCGCAGGCAGACCACTTGATCGCCACCACGCCGTTGAAGCATCTCGGGAGCCCCGACGATGTCGTGCGCACGGTCATCTTTCTGATCGAGTCGGACTACATCACGGGCGAGACGATTATCGTCGATGGTGGGCGGCATGTCCGGAGTTGAAGCGGGTGTTGCGTACGGCACGATCGTCGTCGTTGGCGGCGGGTGCTATGGCAGCTACTACGTGCGCCAGTTGCATCGCGCGCGCGAGGCGAATGCGCTGACGTGGGACAGATTGATCGTCGTCGATCGAGACCCGGCGTGCGCGGTCGCGACGCACGGTGGCGCGGAGCATGTCGTCGCTGACTGGGCAACGTTTTTTGGGGAGTATCTCAAGAACCTCGAACCGGACACGCGTGACGCGATCGTCCCGTCGCCGCTCATGCCGCATCTGCTCTATGAGTGGCTGTACGATAGAGCCCGCGATCGGTGGCCGGGCCGTCGGGTCGCGACGGTCCCGCTCGGGGAGGACGCCACAGTCGATGTGCCGTGGCAGCGTCCAGGCGTCGATGGCACACGCTACGTGAGCTATGCCACGTGGATGTGTCCCGTCAACTGTATCGAGCCGGCCAAGTGCCCACACACACGGGGTCCACGGGATTGGACGATGCCGGCCGCCGTGGCGAGCCTGGCGGAGGCGGAGCGCGCGCGGGGCCGGCCGGTGGCGGGGCCGGTTATATTTCACTGCACACACCGCGCGTATGGGGTCGGCATGATCGACTGCGCCGCGGTGGTGGCCGCCGACAGTGTTGTCCGGGCGGCAGGAACCGCTGGGCCGGCGCGGGTGCTTGTCGGAACAGTCTCGCACTGCCATGGTGCATTGAGCGTTCTTTCCATTGAGTGAGGGCATAGATGCCTGAGACGATCGCCATCATTGGCTCCGGGCCCGCGGCCTGGACGGCTGCGGTATATGCGGCGCGTGCGGCGCTCAATCCGGTCGTCTTCGAGGGTGAGACCATCGGCACGGAAGTGCCCGGCGGGCAGCTCATGCTGACGACCGACATCGAGAATTACCCCGGGTTTCCGGAAGGCGTCTCGGGGCCCGAGCTCATGGAGCGCATGAAGGAGCAGGCGCAGCGCTATGGCGCGCGCGTGGTCCCCGAGCTCATCTCCGCGGTGGACTTCACGCGGCACCCGTTTGTGCTCACGCCTAACTACAGCCCGCCCGTCGAAGCGCGTACGGTGGTCGTGGCGACCGGGGCTGCGGCCAAGTGGATCGGGTTGCCCAACGAGATCCGGTTGGCCAAGTCGGGGGGTGGCGTCAGCGCCTGTGCCGTCTGCGACGGTGCGCTCCCGCATTTCCGGAATCAGGTGCTCGCCGTCGTCGGTGGCGGCGACACGGCGATGGAGGAGGCGAGCTACCTCTGCAAGTTCGCGCGCGAGGTCCTGATCATTCACCGGCGCGACAGCTTCCGCGCATCCAAGGTGATGGCGAACCGCGTGCTGGCGCACGACAAGATCAAGGTGTTGTGGAACTCCAAGGTCGTCGAGATCCTTGGCGACGACGTGATCACGGGGATCGTGGTTGAGGACACCCAGACCGGCGCCCAGCGCACGATCGATGTGGGCGGCCTGTTTGTGGCCATTGGCCACGCGCCCAACACCAGCTTTCTCAAGGGACAGCTGCCGCTAACCGAGCACGGCTACATCAAGGTGGCGCCGTGGCGCACGGCCACGAGCGTGCCAGGGGTGTTCGCGGCGGGCGACGTGATCGACGACTACTACCGCCAGGCGATCTCATCGGCGGGGGCGGGATGCATGGCGGCACTGGAAGCCGAGCGCTGGCTCGCCCACCATGGCGTCGGTGAGTCGCCGATCCTGGAGACCGCCGAGGGGCCGGTGCCCGCGACGGAAGAGCAAGTCGAGGACTACGCATGATCGTTACCGCGACCACGGTCGGCGCATTTGCCGAGAACGCGTATCTCGTGGTCGATGAAGCGTCGGGCGAGGCCGTGTACATCGACCCAGGCGACGAAGGGGAGCGATTGCTCGACGCCCTGCGTAAGTCAGGCGCCCGGCTGACGGCGATCTGGCTCACGCACGCCCACATCGATCATATCGGCGGCATCGCCGCCATTCGCCGCGAGATCGATGTGCCGATCTATCTGCATCCGCTCGATCAGCCGCTGTACGAGCGTGGCGACGAGGTCGCCGCCCTCTACGGGCTGTCGTTCGATGCGCCGCCAGAGGTGGATCTCGAGCTGGCTGACGACGACCGGCTGCGACTGGGGACGACGACGTTCACCGTCGCCCACGTTCCGGGCCACGCGCCGGGTCACGTGGCGTTCATCGGGGACAATCGGGTGTTCGGGGGCGATCTCCTGTTTGCCGGCTCCGTCGGCCGCACCGATTTGCCGTTCTGCAATCCCGAGGACATGGCCGCCTCGCTCGCGCGGGCCGCGACGTGGGAGTCGAGCCTCCTGGTGCATCCCGGGCATGGGCCGTCCACGACGATTGGACACGAGGTCGCCACAAACGGGTTCCTTCAGGGCGCGGCGCGCCCGATTCGCCGGTAATCCATGCGTACTGTCAGCATCGCGCTGCTCGTCGCCGCCTGGTTTGGCGCGTCGCTCCTGCTGTCGGCGACCGTTGCCCCCACGGCGTTCGCCGTGCTTCCATCGCGCACGCTTGCCGGCGCCGTGCTCGGCCCCGTCTTTCCCGTGCTGTTCATCGGTGGCTTGATAGCCGGGCTTCTGGCCATTGCCGATGGCGCGTTGACGAGCTCGGCGCTCGGATATTGGCGCGCCGGCGCGGGGATCGTGATGACAATCACCAGCGGCATCGCGCAATTCGTGATCCTACCCAGTATCGAGCGCGTGCGGGCGACGATCGCCGGCGCCGTCGACGCCCTCGCGCCAGACGATGCGCGCCGACAGGCGTTCGGCCGGCTACACGGTCTGAGCGTGGCGTGCCTCGGCGTGGCCATGCTCGCGGCTGCCGTTTTCATGGTGTGCGCTGCGATTGCACCCGCGCGTGAACCCGTATGAGGCCCCTATGAGCACTATCGTGGAATCGGCGCGTCTGCCGATGGTCGATGTCAGCGCCGTCCCGCCGGCAACGGCGACGATCTTCGAGACGTTTTTGCGGCAACGCGGGAATGTGCCCAACCTGTTTCGGATCGCGGCCCAGCGCCCGCCGATCGTCGAGACGCTCTACGCGCACATGCAGGCCGTGATGGGCCCGGGGCAGGTCAGCGTGCTGCTCAAGGAGCTCGTCGCCTGTCGGGTGTCGCAGGTCAACGGCTGCGAGTACTGTCTGGCGTCGCACACGAAGCTCGTGCAACGCCTGGGCGGCACGGCCGAGCAGGTCGGGGCGCTGGCGGCAGAGGACTACGCCGGGTTCGAGCCTGCGTGGGCTGCGGCACTGGCCTACGCGACCGAGATCGCGCCCACGGGTGGCCGCGTCGCGGACGAGACGTTTGCCCGGCTCGCCGAGCATTGGCAGACGCCGCAAATCGTGGAGATCACGGCGGCGGCCACGTTGTTCAGCTACTTCAACCGCTTCGCCAACGCGTTGCGCATCCCGATCACGACATGACACAAAGCACACCAGGCGTCCGCACCGAACGCGATCCCTTGGGCACGCTCGAGGTGCCCGCCACGGCGCTCTACGGTGTGCAGACCGAGCGGGCCGTGCAGAACTTCCCGATCAGTGGGCTCAAGCCGTGGCCGTCGTTCGTCGCCGCGACTGTGCAGATCAAGCGGGCCGCGGCGTTGACGCACGCCGAGACCGGGCGGCTCGACCGCCGGCTGGCCAACGCGATCGTGAAGGCGGCCGACGAGGTATTGGCCGGCCAGCATGCCGACCAGTTCGTGGTCGACGTGTATCAGGCCGGGGCCGGGACGTCGCACAACATGAACGTGAACGAGGTGTTGGCCAACCGGGCCAACGAGATCCTCGGGTCGAAGCGCGGGACGTACGAGCCCGTGCATCCGAACGACCACGTCAACATGGCGCAGTCGACCAACGACGTGATTCCGACGGCGATCCGGCTGGCGGCGCTCACCGAGTGCCGCGCGCTGATCTTGGCGGCGCGTGAGTTGAGAGAGGCGTTGGCGGCCAAGGGCGTGGAGTTTGACAACATCGTCAAGGCCGGCCGAACGCACCTGCAGGACGCGATGCCGATTCGGTTGGGCCAAGAGTTTCGCGCGTACGCGGTGACGATCGAGCGGGGGTTCCGGCGCGTGGCCGACGCGGCCGACTACTTGATGGATCTCGGGATCGGCGGGAGCGCGGTGGGGACGGGGGTGAACGTCGAGCCGGAGTACCCGGCGCTCATGGTCAAACACCTGCGCGTCGCCACGGGGCACACGCTCCGGGAAGGGACTGATCGCGTGCAGCTCATGCAGAGCATGGGTGACGTGGCGGGCTACAGCGCCCAGATGCGCGTTCTGGCGCTCGATGTGAGCAAGATTGCCTCGGACCTCCGGCTGCTGGCCTCGGGGCCGCGGACGGGGCTCGATGAGATACGCCTCCCGGCGGTGCAGCCTGGGTCGTCGATCATGCCGGGGAAAGTGAATCCGTCGATCGCCGAGATGGTGAATCAGGTGTGTTTTCAAGTCATCGGGTGCGATGCCTGCGTCTCGGCGGCCGCCGAGCATGGGCAGTTGGAGCTCAATGTCATGATGCCGGTGATCGCCTTTAACGTGCTGTTGTCGAGCACGATACTGACGAACGCGATGCTGGTGTTTGCGGTGCGCTGTGTGCGTGGAATCGAGGCCAACGCGGAGCAGTGCGCCTACTGGGTCGAGCGCTCGGCGGCGCTGGCGACGGCGTTGGCGCCGCAGATCGGATATGCGCGTGCGGCGGAGATCAGCAAGCAGTCGGTCAAGGAGAACATCCTGATTCGGGATCTCGTGACCCGAGAGGCGGTGCTACCGTCGGATGTGATCGACGACGTGCTGGATCTCAAGAAGATGACGGAGATTGGCGTGCCGGGTGGGGCGCATGGCGGGGTGGCGGCGGGGTAAGCAAACGTCTATCGTACAAATGTGAGAATTACGACTTGGGCCGAATACGGGCTGATCTGTGCCCTCCACCTCGCGAAGCGCGCGTCCGAGGGGCCGGTGACCGGTCGTGACCTGGCGGCCCGAGAGCGGCTCCCGGGGGATTACGTCGAGCAGATCCTGCTCAGGCTGCGGCGCGCCGACGTCGTCAAGAGTATGCGGGGGGCGCACGGGGGGTATGTGCTGGCCCGTCCCGCGAGCATGATCTCGATTCGCGACGTCATTGCGGCGTCGGAGCTGGCGACGTTTGATCTCCACTGCGTGAGCCATCCGGTGGAGGAAGGCCGGTGCTCGGAGTCGGTGAGCTGCAGCATTCGGCCCGTGTGGGTGTTGTTGCAGCACAAGATCGACGATGTGCTGGAGAGCGTGCATCTCTCCGACCTGCTCGCGGAAGAGGTGGTCGTGCGCGAGCGGATCGGGTTGCCCGTCCTGCAGGCCTGATCGTCTCCGCCGAGTCCGGATCGTAGGACGTGGGCGCCTTTGCCGAGTGGCGTGCCGAACACGCGCAGCGCCGGCGGGCGGCTGCCGTGGCGCGGGTGGCGATGGCGGAGCCGGATGAGGACGACGTCCGGTGGCTCGCGGAGCGTGGGGCGGGCGGGGACACGGATCATGCGCGGTGGGAGTGGCGGTACGCGCGGCGGGCGTTTGCCATCGTCGTCGCGCAGCGTGATGCGCTTGACGATCGGACAGGGTCGCTCGTGGCTGCGGCAGTGGCGCGCGCCATGGCACGGGATCCGTTGGTTGACTCGGCCAAGCGGGCCGTTGCGGCGCGGCAGTTCAACGACCGGTTGGCGCGGTACGCCGATGTCATTCGTGACCGGACGCCTGGGTTGCCGACGGCTGAGCAACTGACGCGGGCGTTGTTTGCGTTTGCTGGGCAGCCGGCGTTGACACCGGTCGACATCGCGCGGGGGTCGGCGGCGGTGACGGCAATGCTGGCCGAGGCCCACGACACGCTGACCGCGCAGTTTGGGGCGGCGTCGTTGCCACCCGACGTCGCGCCTTCGGCGCTGGTGCGGTAGTCCCCCCTTCGGCAAAAAAGGTCTCGCTGCACTCGCAGCGAGACCTTTTTGCTATGCCGAAGGGGGGACTCGAACCCCCACGGGCTTGCGCCCACTGCGCCCTGAACGCAGCGCGTCTACCAATTCCACCACTTCGGCGAGGGGAAAAAGATAGTAGGTTGGGGCCATGCCAACAATGCGCGATGCCGAGGTGGACGTGACCTACGTCCCGCAACACTTACCGGCTCGCAGCGCCTTCGGGACGACCGGTCTCGCGCGCGATGCGCGATTGGAGCTCGAGTGTACGGCCGCGGTCGACCGGTAGCGTCGGCACGAAGCGCTTGAGACGCAGAATGGGCTGCTCGTAGCCGTGCCAGATGACGGCGGCGATGGCCGTGGTGACGATCGTGCCGACGACGAAGACCCAGAGCTGCGCGAGTAGGAATGTGCCCCCGGGGCGGGGGAACGTGTAGGCGATCTCGAAGACCGGGGCGAGCAGGACGTAGACGAAGGGATTGAGGATGTACATCCCGTAGCCGTAGCGGCCGAAGCCGCGCAACACGCGCGCTTCGGCGTGGCGGCGGAGGGGACCCGCGGTCACCAGGATGAGGAGCGCGCCGTAGGCGATCGCGCAGGCGGTGTAGCCGAGCGTGTGGTAGGCGAGGTACGCGCCGGGCCAGCGCAGGTCGGCGATCATGAGCACGAGATAGACGACGAGTGACGCCGGGAACACCCGCATGGCGGGGCGAACGAATCGCGACAGCCCACCGGGGTCGCGCGCCCAGACGGCGAGCGCCGCGCCGATCAGCAGGGTGTCCATGCGTGCCGGCGTCAATTGGTAGATCCATTTCTCGCCCGCGCCGTCGAGCGCGAGGCCAGCGCGGAGCAACAGCGCGAACACGCAGCCCCAGGCGCAGATCTGGAGCAGTCGCCGGCGCCCGCACAGGAGGACGATCACCGGCCAGACCGCGTAGAACTGCTCCTCGATGGCCAAAGACCAGAAGTGCGCCGTGTAGAACGGCGCGCTCCAGCGCACGCGGAGCGCACCCAGGATGTTGGTGGCGTGGAGCCAGTACCACCATTGGCGCATGCGGAGGGCGGCCGACATGGCCGCCGCGTTTGGGCCGGCGAGTGGCGCGACCCAGAGGAGCACGATGAGCGTCCCGTAGTACAGGGGCAGCACGCGGAGGGCGCGCCGAATGTAGAACGTGCGGAAGTATCGCGGGGCGCCCTTGGCGTCGAGCAGGACGCCCGTGATGAGAAACCCCGACAGGACGAAGAAGAGGTCGACGCCGCCATAGCCGGCGACCTGCGCGACATGAAGCCATTGGTCGGCTATTGTGGGGCCGACCCGGAGTTGGAAGTGCAGCAACAGCACCAACAGCACGGCCAGCCCACGCAGGCCGTCCAAGGCCAGGTCGCGCTGGGGCGGTGGGAGCGTGTCCATCCCGGAGAGACTCCCAAGGGGTGGGCAGCGTTATATTGTGACGGGCTAAGGCTTTCCCCCGTCCTCGTCATGGCACACGCAGAGACCGAGACCGACCCGATCGCGCGAAATCGGCGCGCCCGGCACGACTACCACATACTCGAGACGTGGGAAGCCGGCCTGGTGCTGACCGGCACAGAGGTCAAAGCACTGCGCAACGGCAGGGCGACGATCAGTGACGCGTACGCGGTCGTCAACAGCGGCGAGGTGTTCCTGCTCAACCTGCACATCGGGCAGTACGACCAGGGCCACCAGTTCAACCACGAGCCGACGCGGACGCGGAAGCTGTTGCTGCACAAGAAAGAGATCAAGAAGATGATCGGCGCCGTGGAGCGACAGGGCCTGACGCTGATCCCGCTCGACATGTACTTCAAACGGGGCAGGGCGAAGGTGGTCATCGGGCTGGCGCGCGGAAAGCAGCTACACGATAAGCGCGAGACTGAGCGGAAACGCGACGATGAGCGCGCCATGGCCCGCGCCCTGCGCACGCGGTGACGCAGTCGCCGTGATCGCGCTTCTTGTCTTCGCGCAGGTTGCGGTGGCGACGGCGGCAACGGTGACGCCGGTGCCGGCTGCCTTGACCGTCAAAGGCAACGCCGGGACGGTGGAAGTGCCAATCCTTGCCGTGGCCACGGCGACTGGCGTGACCCACGCCGTGCGGGCCGACCTGCTGGCCACTGCCCTCGGCGGATCCTCCCACGCCCCCAAGGCGTCCGCGCCGTGGTTCACGGTCGCGCTCCCGGGCGTGACGCTCAGGGTCCAGGACCACAACCCGTATGCCCGGGCCGACTCCACGGTGGTCCCGCTCGACGGCGAACCCTACGTGGTGGCCGGGCAGATGTATCTGCCATACGCGTTTGTCACCGACGTGCTGCCGCGCGTCGGCTCCGGCGTGCTATTCGACTCGACCGTCACCGAGCTTCGGGTGTTCAGGGGGCTGTTGCCGGGCGCGCACTCGCATGGCTCGGGCGACGTGCTGGTGGCGGATTCGTCGGACTTCGAGACGAGCGCCATCACGGGCGCCACGCCGGGTCGCAAGCACCTGGTCGTCGTCGACGCGGGGCATGGCGGCCCCGATTTCGGGATGAGTGGGCCGGTCGGCTCCTCGCACCCGATTTACGAAAAGGACATCACCCTGGCGGTGGCCACCAAGGTCGCCTCGTCGCTCCGCAACCGTGGGATCCAGGTCGTGATGACCCGAACGCGGGACACGTTGATTGCGCTCTCGGATCGCGGCCGGATCGCCAACGAGGCGCACGGCGATCTGTTCGTGTCGATCCATGTGAATGCCGCCAACCCGTCCTGGCACGATCCCGGCGCGGCGCGGGGCTTCGAGACGTATTTTCTGGCCGAAGCCAAAACGGAGGACGCCCGGCGGGTGGCCGACATGGAGAACGAGGCCGTTCGTTTTGAGACATCGCCGACCGGTGGCAAGAATGATCCGTTGAGCTACATCATGCAGGACATGAAGCAGAACGAGCACCTGCGCGAGTCGAGCGAGTTGGCGGAGACGATCGAGCGCCGACTGGGGACGGTGCACCCGGGTCCGAGCCGGGGGGTGAAGCAAGCCGGATTTCGGGTGCTGGTGACGGCGTACATGCCCGCGGTGCTGGTGGAGATCGGTTTTGGCACGAATGCCAGTGAGGCGCGGTTCCTGGCGGATCCTGCAGCCCAGCGCAAGCTGGCCGGCGCGATCGCCGGGGCCACGAGCGAGTATCTCACGCGCTACGAGCGGCGGGTCGGGTCGGCGCGGGTGAGCGACGCGGCCGGGACGGTGGCCGCCGAGGCTGCGCAACGGTGACCGACCGGCTCGCGGTTGATGCCGCCGGGCTGCACTTCCAGAATCCGATCCTGTTGGCCGCCGGCACGGCGGCGTATGGACGCGAGCTGGCGGGGGTGGTCGATCTCGACAGGCTGGGTGGGATCGTCACCAAGGCGGTAAGCGTGGAACCGCGCTCGGGCGCGCCCGCGCCACGGGTCGCGGAGTTTGCCGGCGGGATGATGAACGCCGTCGGGTTGGCGAACCCCGGGCTGGCGGCCGTGCGGGCGTCGGAGCTGCCGTGGCTCGCCGAGCACCTGCGGCATGCGCGGGTGTTGGTGAACGTCGTCGGCAACACGGTCGAGGAGTTCGTCGCCGTGGTCCAAGGGCTGACCGACGTCGCGGGCGTCGACGGATTCGAGCTCAACGTGAGCTGCCCCAACGTCAAGCATGGCGGGATGGAGTTTGGCGCGGACCGGGCGGTGTTGGCCGAGCTCGTGGCGGCCGCGCGGGCGGTGACGCGGCGGGCGCTCTTTGTGAAGCTGTCGCCCGCGCTCCCGGACATTGCCGGCACGGCGGTGGTGGCCGCCCAGGCGGGCGCGGATGGGATCACGGTCGTGAACACGATCCCCGGGATGGTGATCGATGTCGCGTCGCGGCGGCCGGCGTTGGGGTTTGGGAACGGCGGCGCGAGCGGGGTCGGGCTGTTGCCGGTCGGGGTGCTCGCCACCTGGAAGGTGTCACGTGCGGTGCGTCCCATACCTGTGATAGGCGTTGGGGGGATCGCTACGCATGAGGATATCGTGCAGTATTTGTTGGCCGGCGCCAGCTTGGTCGGCGTGGGGACGGCGGCGCTGGTCGACCCGCGTGTCCCCGAGCGTCTGGTGCGCGGCCTCGCCCGGTGGTGCGCGCGGCACGGCGTGGAAACCTTAGCGGACGTCATCGGGCGTCTGGAGTGGCCAGCTTGAAGACTGCAGGAAAGGACACCCCGGTGACCCCGATCGTCGCCCTTGATGTGCCGACCGTGGAATCCGCCCTGATCATCGTGTCGGCGATCGGCGATTTGTGCCGGTTCTACAAGGTCGGGAGCGAACTGTTCACGGGGACCGGCCCGACGGTGGTCAAATCGCTCCGGGAGCATGGGTGCGAGGTGTTCCTGGACCTCAAGTGGCACGACATCCCGAACACGATCCGCGGGGCGGCGCGGAGCGCGGCCCGGATCGGCGCTCGGCTGGTGACGGTGCACGCCACGGGCGGCAAGGCGATGATGGAGGCCGCCGTGCGCGGGGCCGACGAGGGCGCGACCGGCGGCATGAAGACCAAGGTTTTTGCGGTGACGCTCCTGACCTCGCTCGACGCCGCCCGGGTGAGCGAGGCGTGGGGACGGCCCACTATTGTGGTGCGGGACGAGGTGCACCGGTTGGCCGACCAGGCGCACGCCGCGGGGGTGGCCGGGATCGTGTGCGGGGGCGACGAGGCGGCCGAGGTGCGGGCCGCCTATGGGGATGCCTTGGAGATCCTGGTGCCGGGGGTCCGGCTGGCGGGGACGGCGTCGAATGACCAACTCCGGGTCACGACCCCGGAGCGCGCGGCTGAGGCCGGTGCGAACTATATCGTGATCGGGCGGACGGTCACGGGGGCGCCGGTCGTCCGCGATGCCATGCGGCAGGTGCTCAGGGCTCTTGCGCAGCCTGCCTAAGCCTCATACTTTCCAAGGCTTGGCTGGCATTCCCATAGGAGATCACAGTGAAAGTCCGGAGCAGCGTCAAGCCGATTTGCGAGCACTGCAAAGTGGTCAAGCGCAATGGCGTGATGCGCATCATTTGTAAGCGCAACCCAAAACACAAGCAGCGGCAAGGCTAACGCATGGCTCGTATTGCCGGTATTGACCTCCCGCGCGACAAGAAGGTCGAGGTCGGGCTGACTTACATCTTCGGGATTGGGCGGAAGAACGCCACCAAGATCGTCGCCTCATCGGGGATCAGCCCCGCGCTGCGCGTACGTGAGCTGTCGGATGCCGACGTGAATCGGCTGCGCCAGATCATCGAGCGCGACTACCGCGTCGAGGGCGCCCTCCGCACAGCGGTGGCCATGGACATCAAGCGCCTGATGGATATCGGGAGCTATCGCGGGATCCGTCACCGCCGCGGGCTGCCGGTGCGGGGCCAGCGCACACATACAAACGCGCGGACCAAGAAGGGCCCGCGTCGGGCGATCGCCGGGAAGAAGAAGGTGACCAAGTAATGGCAACGGCCAAGAAATCCAAGCGCATCATCGAGGCGGAAGGCATCGCCCACGTGAGCGCGACGTTCAATAACACGACGGTGACGATTACCGACGCGCGTGGGAATACGATCTCCTGGGGATCCGCGGGGAAGGCGGGGTTCAAGGGGTCCAAGAAGTCGACGCCGTTTGCGGCCACGGTGGCCGCGGAGCAGGTGGCGCGTGAGGCCATGACGTTGGGTGTTCGCCGCGTGCATGTCCGCGTGCAGGGGCCGGGGTCGGGGCGTGAGTCGGCGATTCAGGCGCTTGCGACCGCTGGGCTGCAGGTCAAGTCGATCAAGGACGTCACGCCTATCCCGCATAACGGTTGCCGGCCGCCGAAACGGCGGAGGGTCTAACCGTGCGTTATACGGGACCAAGCTGCCGTCAGTGTCGGCGTGAGGGGACAAAGCTCTTCCTCAAGGGCACCAAGTGCTTCACCGAGAAGTGCCCGGTTGAGCGGCGTCCGTATGCTCCGGGCCAGCATGGGCAGAGCACTGCCCGGCGCC
>DATMNB010000181.1:0-3112 GCA_035569435.1 Gemmatimonadaceae bacterium | reverse complement strand
GTAGAGGCTGGGGCGGCCGCTCGTGTTCCCAAGATCACCTGTTACACGCCGGCATCTGGCCGAATTCACACGCGTTCATTCACAACTTCCTGCATCGTGAGGGGACCATGGGGCTGTTGCCTCTCTTATTCATGGCCCTGTGCAACCATCTGCCCTGGGAGGCAAGGATTTGTGCCGGCGCCCGATCGACAGGCGATAGCGGCGTGATGGCGTGGCGGGGCAGACTAGGGGTCTATCGTCTTCCGCGTGTCTTATACACGGAATGGCTAGCGGTGTCGGCCGCTCGTGCCGTGCGGACCTTGGCGAACCGTAGGTAACGAACGGACTGTGGCTGTCAACAGAGATATCGTCACGACGAAGCCAACTGGCGCGTCGGATGTCGTGCCGCCCGGGCCGCGCGCCAGGTATCCCGGCGAGTTCGTGGTCGAGCTGGCGCGGAACCCCATCGGGTTGCTCGAACGGACTGCCGCGTACGGGGACGTCGCGCAGATCCGTATTGGGTCACAGGCCATCGTGGTCGTGAGCCATCCCGACGAGATCCGTCGGGTGTTGGTGACCGAGCAGCGATCGTTCACTAAAGGCCGGGGCCTGGAGCGGTCAAAGTTCTTGCTCGGCGAGGGGCTCCTGACGAGCGAGGGGGAGGCGCATCTCCGCCAGCGGCGGCTCGTGCAGCCGGCGTTCCATCGGGATCGGATCGCCGCGTACGGTCGGGTGATGACCGAGTACACGCAAGCGGCTCTGGCGCCCTGGCAGTCGGGCCAGACCATCGATTTGTATGAGGAGATGATGCGGCTAACGCTCCGCATCGCTGGGCGTACGTTGTTCGATACGGAGATGGAGGGTGCGGCGGCCGACGTCACCGCGACGATCGCTCTGTCGCTGCGGTTGTTCCGTTTCGCGATCCTGCCGTTCGGCCACCTGCTGGAACGCATGCCGTTACCGTGGGTGCGTCGCCTCCAGCGGGCCCGTGAGCGAATGAACGAGCTGTTGTACGGCATGATCCGTGAGCGGCGGGCAAGCGGGATCGACCGAGGCGACCTCCTGTCCATGCTGCTGCTGGCGCAGGATACGGAGGGAGGAGGCGGCGGGCTCACCGATAGCCAAGTACGGGATGAGATCATCACGTTGCTGGCGGCGGGGCACGAGACGACCGCGGTGGCGTTGACGTGGACGTGGTGCGTTCTGGCTCGGCAGCCTTCGGTCCTGGCGCGGTTGCAGGCGGAGGTGGATGCGGTGCTCGGCGACCGACCGCCGACGGTTGCGGATCTCGACCGGCTCACCTACACGCGTAACGTGTTCGCCGAAGGCATGCGGCTGTATCCGCCGGCGTGGGCGATCGGGCGACGTGCCATCCGGGACGTGACGCTCGGCCCCTATCGCGTCACCGCCGGTTCTCTGGTGGTGGTCAGCCAACACCTCGTGCATCGGGATAACCGTTGGTATATCCGGCCGCGACAGTTTGATCCTGACCGTTGGGCGCCCGAGGTCGAGGCCACGCGGCCGAAGTTCGCGTATTTCCCGTTCGGGGCCGGCACGCGCGTGTGCATCGGGGAGTCGTTTGCGTGGATGGAGGGGACGCTGGTGCTGGCGGCCATGGCGCAGCGATGGACGATGCGGCATGACCCGACCCACCGAGTGGAGCAGATGCCGGTGATTACGCTGCGACCGAAGTATGGCATGCGCATGATTCTGCGTCAGCGCTGACCCTCGACACGTGCCTCGCGATGCTTCATAAATCACTCCTTGCGGCTCGACTGGCCCATCTCGGGACCGAGAATGCGTTCCGGGTCGGCGATGACATCGCCCGGGTCACGCCGTTACTCGCCGCGCGCGGTCTGGACGTTGTCCGTCTCAACCTGGGCGAGCCGGACTTCGACAGCGCGCCGCATATCAACGAGGCGGCGTGCGCGGAGATTCGCGGCGGGAATTCCCATTACACGGGTCCACAGGGGATCCTCTCGTTGCGGGTGGCCATCGCCGACCACGTCGTGCGAACGCGTGGGCTGCTCGTCGATCCAGCGCAGGTCGTCGTCACGACCGGCGAGAAGCCGTCGATCGCCTTCACGATGCAGGCGTATGTGAACCCGGGCGACGAGGTGATTTACCCCAGTCCCGGGTCTCCCATCTACGAGTCGTGGGTGACCTACGTCGGTGGCGTTCCGGTCCCGCTTCCTTTGCGCGAGGAGACCGGATTCACGTTCACGGCTGACGATCTCGCCTCGCGGATCACGCCACGCACGAAGGTGATCATCTTGTGCTCACCGTCGAATCCCACCGGCGGCGTGCTGACGCAAGGCGAGCTGGCGGCTGTTGCGGGTGCTATCCGCGACAGGTGCCGTCCCGACGTACGCGTGTACTCCGACGAGATTTACGAGCATATCGTCTTCGATGGTGCCCAGCACCGTAGCATCGCGACCGAAGTTGGGATGGCGGACCGTACGATCATCGCGTCAGGGCATTCCATGGGATTCGCGATGACCGGGTGGCGCCTCGGGTGGGCGGTGTTGCCGACGGTTGACGAGGCGGCGGTCTTCAAGGAGCTGACGATCAACCTGGTGTCGTGTGTGCCACCGTTCATTCAAGAGGCGGGGCGGGTCGCCCTGACGAGCCCCGCGTCCGGGGTAGTGATTCACCAGATGGTGTCGGCGTTCGAGGGGCGGCGGGACTGGGTCGTCGACGCGCTCAACGCCATTCCCGGCATCCGCTGCCAGCGTCCGAAGGGGGCGTTCTATGTGTTCCCCAACGTCGCCGGCCTCTGCGAGCAACTGGGATTGCTCGACGCGTACGAGGCGATGCCGCCGGACTTGCGAGCGGGCACGTCGCCGTCGCGGATCCTGCAGTCGTATCTCCTGGGAACGTACGGCGTCGCGACCGTAGACCGAAATTCGTTCGGCCGGATTGGCGCTGACGGCCAGCATTTCCTCCGGCTGTCGATTGCGACCAGTCTGGAACGACTGCGCGTCGGAGTCGAGCGCATCGCGCGCGCCGTGGCAGATGCGGAGCGCTGCGCGTAAGAGCGCGCGACGAAGGCGAATACACCTCTGACGCGGGAATCGACATCATGGATGGCAGTGCGATCCTGGAGTCGGTGCTGGTGCGAGCCAGCGCGATA
>DATMNB010000180.1:0-13508 GCA_035569435.1 Gemmatimonadaceae bacterium | reverse complement strand
TTCGGCCTCGACGATCGTCCGCAGGCCAAGCCGCACTTCCGCCGGCATCCCAAGGCCGCGACCGGTACCGCCGCGCAGACCGTGACCGTCGCCTTGTCGCCGCTGGCGGTTGGCCGGGCGTATCAGTTTCCGGCGTTGGCGACGGGCAAAGGGCAGAGCATTGGGCTGATCGAACTTGGCGGCGGGTATCGTCCGGCGGATCTCGCCGCGTACTTCAAGCAACTGGGTGTGACAGCGCCGGCCGTCGTTCCGGTCGGCGTCGACGGCGCGACGAACGCGCCGACGGGGACGATCGACGGACCGGACGGTGAGGTCGTGCTCGACATCGAGGTCGCGGGCGCGCTGGCGCCGGCGGCGACGATCGTCGTGTACTTCGCACCGAACACGGATCGTGGCTTTCTCGACGCGGTCACGACGGCGGTGCACGACACGACGCACGCGCCGACGGTGATCTCGATCAGCTGGGGTGGCGCCGAGCCGACGTGGACTGGGCAGGCCATGCAGGCGCTCGACGAGGCGCTCGCCGAGGCGGTGGCGGTGGGGATACCGGTCTGCGTGGCGAGTGGGGACGAGGGTGCGACGGACGGACAAGCTGACGGGGCGCTCCACGTGGATTTTCCCGCGTCGAGTCCGAACGCTATCGCGTGCGGTGGCACGCGGCTCACGCTCAATGGGACGACGCCCACGGACGTGACGTGGGACGATCTCGCGAGCAATGGCGGGGCGACGGGCGGTGGGTTCTCGTCCGTGTTCTCGGCGCCGGCGTGGCAGGCCGGTGCGATCAAAGGGTATAAGCAGACGATGCGCGGTGTGCCCGATGTGAGCGGCGATGCCGATCCTGAGACTGGGTACAACGTGCTCATTGACGGTTCGTCGGCGGTGCTTGGCGGGACGAGTGCCGTGGCGCCGCTGTGGGCGGCACTCTTTGCGCGGTGTCAGCAGTCGAGCGGGTTGCAGCCGACCGATCTCGGGGCGCGATTGTATGGTGCTGGGGCTACGGGGTTTCGGGATGTGACCCAGGGTGGCAATGGCGGGTACACAGCCGGGCCGGGGTGGGACCCGTGCACGGGGCTTGGCGTGCCGATCGGGTCGGCGTTGCTCACCGGCGTGTGGGGGAATGGGACAAAGCCGACCACGAAGCCGACCGGGAAGCCGGTCGCGAAGAAACCAGTGGCGAAAAAGCCGGTGGCGAAAAAGAAAAAGGTGAAGACTGGCTCGCCTCGCAAGACAGGGCGGCGCGGGTGAAGGGACTCGCGATTGGCGCGCTGTTCTTGATCGCGGTCGCGCATGTGGCATTGGCGCAGATCGCACGGCCCAACCCGTGCACCTTGTTATCGCCAGCGGACGTTCAAGCGGTCACAGGGCAGCAGATGGCCGATCCACAGCTCTCGTCCGATCTCAAGACGTGTCGCGTGTCGGCGTTTCGGGCGGTGCCGTACGCGGTCGAGGATACGGGTGCGACCGTTACGGTGCAGGTCGACCCCGCCGCGACGTATGACGACGATTTCTTCTCGACGTCCGGCGCGACGCACCAGCCATTCACCGGCATTGCGCAGGGAGCGATCGCGGTGACCGACACGGTGCCGCGGTTCAAGGTCAAGCAGCGGAACTGGGTCTACACGATCACCTATCAGACGGGAAGCGCGGCGGCGACGGGTGTGCCAGCGATCGTGGACGCTGAGCGTCGGCTGGCCCTGCGGTTGTTGACGCGAGCGCCGTGAAACAGCGCTAGTCCCACCACCCCACGGCGTCCGTCGCGCCCGATGATCGGCTGGGCGGGGGAGGCACGTACTGGTCGGTGAACACGACGCGCTCGACGCGGCCGCTCGACCGCGTCGGCCGCGCGGCCAAGCGTTCCACGTCCCGAGCCCATTGGAGGCGCGTCTCGATCAGCGCCTGGCGGAAAAAGCCCGGTTCAGCGACGGGCGGTTCGACGATAGCAGGCGCCATGGGCGCCACCGGCGCTTCGGGAGCAACCGGGTGTGGGGGGATGGCCGGCACGCTGTGACGCGGCGTGATTCGGCGGAGGAGCTGGTCGAAGCTAGGCATTGGTACCCCATCGGCAATGCATGACTGACGCCGTGCGTATGACGTCGGTGGCACGCGCGCCGCGCTTCCGTAAGACGTGGTCTGGCAATGCGATGCTCATTGCGCGCCAATTCGGTTCTGTCAAGCAGCTCGACAGGTGCGGCATCATCGCGTCGGCCACTGTGGCAGGCGCGCCGCACTCGTGCGCGCCGAGCGAGCGGCATGCTAAACTCCCTGGCGTGACAACTGGCGACGAGACGGCGGGGGCGCTGCGCGACCAGCTACAAGGGTCGCTCGGGACCGCCTATACGATCGAACGCGAGCTTGGCGGCGGCGGGATGTCGCGCGTGTTCGTCGCGACGGAGACGACGCTCGGCCGTCGCGTGGTCGTCAAGGTGCTGCCGCCCGAGTTGGCGCATTCGCTGTCGGTGGAGCGCTTCCGGCGGGAGATCGCGCTTGCGGCCCGGCTCCAGCATCCGCACATCGTGCCGCTCCTCACGGCCGGCGAGACGGAGGGGCTGCCGTACTACACGATGCCGTTTGTCGACGGCGAGTCGCTCCGCGCGCGGCTTGGCCGATTGGGCGCGCTCCCGGTCGGCGACATCGTGCGGGTGCTGCGCGATGTAGCCGGCGCGCTCGCGTATGCCCACGAGCAGGGCGTCGTCCATCGCGATATCAAACCCGAGAACGTGCTCCTGACGCGGCAGCACGCGCTCGTGGCGGACTTTGGCGTCGCCAAGGCGCTGTCGGCGTCGGTGGCCGACTCCGGCTCGCTGACGGGAACCGGCATCGCGCTCGGGACGCCCGACTACATCGCGCCCGAACAGGCCGCCGCCGACCCGGCCACCGACGGCCGCGCCGATCTGTACGCGCTCGGCGCGATGGCGTACGAGATGCTGACCGGGACGCCACCGTTCCCCGGGCGTTCGGTGCAGGCGACCCTCCACGCGCACGCGACCGAGCCGGTGCGCCCCGTCAGCGAGCAACGCGCGACGACACCGGACGCATTGGCCGACCTGGTCATGCGGTGTTTGGAGAAGCGGCCCGCGGACCGTCCGCAATCGGCGGACGAAGTGCTGCAGATCCTGGAGACCGTCCCGACGACGTCGGGGTCGATGGCGCGCACGGTGACCGTGCCGATCGATTCGAGGCGCCGCGCCAATGGCACCCCACGGTCGCCCGGTCGTCCGGTGGCAGCGTCGGGCAAGCCCGCCGGCCCGGGCAGCCCGCGCGCGCCCGGTCGCGCGTTCGCGTGGATGATCGGCGGGAGTGTGGCGTTGCTGGCGACTGTCGCGGCGGTCGCGTCGTTCCTGGGGGTTGGGCGCTCGAAGGGCGCCGCCGTCTCGGGCGAAGGGCACGCGACGGTGCAGTCCGTGGCGGTGCTGCCGTTCGCGGATGTGGGGCACGATACGACCGCTGGATACTTTGCCGAAGGGATGGCCGACGAGCTGACGACGGCGTTGGGACGGGTCCCGGGGCTCCGGGTGGCCGCGCGGAGCTCGGCGTTCACGTTTCGGGATCAGGGGGTGTCGGTACAGGACGTCGGCACCAAGCTCCACGTCGGGACGGTGCTCGAGGGGACGGTGCGGCGTGCCGGCGGACGGCTGCGGGTGACGGCGCAACTCGTGAATGCCACGGACGGCTTGTCGCTCTGGAGCCAGTCGTACGAGCGCGAGATGTCGGATGTGTTCCAGGTCCAGGACGAGCTGGCGCGCGACATCACCACGGCGCTCTATCCGACGCTCGGGACCGCGGCCCACGACACGTCGGCCGCCGCGCGACTCGCCGCTGCGCGGGCGCCACGCGGCACGCAGGACCTCGACGCCTATGATCTGTTCTTGCAGGGGCGATACTACTCCGGCCAGGGGAACGCCGCCTCGCTCTGGCGGGCCGCGTCGCTCTTTCAGGACGCGTTGGCCAAGGACTCCACGTTTGCCCGTGCCGATGCGGCGCTGGCGATGACGTACGATCAGCTGCCGGCCTATGGCGGAGCGCGCGCCGATTCGGTGATTCCGTTGGCCGAGCAGCATGCCGGGCGTGCGTTGGCACGCGACCCGGGGTTGCCGGACGCGCACCTCGCGCTTGGCGATGTGCGGCTCCACCAGTGGCGGTGGGCCGACGCCGAGCGGGAGCTCGGGCAAAGCGTGGCCGCCGACCCCTCCAACCCGATCGTGCATCGGTGGCACTCGTCGTTGCTGCTCGGGTTGGGGCAGGTCGATGAAGCCGTCGGGCACGCGGAGATGGCGTACAATCTGGACCCGTTGACGCCGGCCACCAACCAGACGCTGGCGCGGGCGCTGCTCGACGCGCGGCGCTATGACGATGCCGCGGCCGCCGCGCGGCGTGGGCTCGCCAGCGATGCGACGCTGCCGGGTTTGTCCGGGACGCTCATGGAGGCGTACCTCTTTGGGGGACACGTGGACAGCGCCGTGGCGGTTGCGGACCGCGCGATCCGATCCGACCCGGCCGCGATCGGCGTGCGGAGTGCCGCCGCGTGGGTCTACGCCGGCGCCGGCCGCCGTGCGACGGCGGACTCGTTGCTTGTCGCCATGCGCGCCGCGCTTCCCAGCGGCACGGTCTCCGCGCTCGACATGGCCGACGTGCACCTCGCGCTCGGCCATACCGACTCGGCGCTCGTGTGGGTGACGCGGAGCATCGAGCGACACGACGCCGAGCCTGTGTGGGATGGGCTGGCGTGCGATCCCACGTACGACGCGCTGCGTCGGAACCCCAAGTTCATTGCGCTGATGCAGCCGACGGGGATGCGTCTCTGCGCGCCCGGCACCGCGCCACGGAAGGGAACGCCGATGGCTATGTGACGGCGTGTCGTTCGACGGCGCCTGTCAGTGTGAGCGCGTCGGTCGACTCGCCCGTTGACACATAGAGCTGTCGGTCGGTCACGGCGAGGGTGAACGTCATGCGCCGGTCGAGCTGCTGGGCGAGGGCCGAGAGGAGCGGGCGGTCGATGGCGTAGAGCTCGAGCGCGTCGGCCCGGTGGATGCGTTGACCCGCGAGCTGGCGGAGGAGGAGCGTCGGATCGCGGTGGGTGTAGACGGCCACGCGTGGCGCTGCTTTGCTCGCCTTGTGGAGACGGGCCGCGTCGGGCGCGCCGATGTCGATCCAGACGCGGAGCGCGCCGGTGAGGTCGCGAACGGCGAGGGCTGGCTCGTCGGGATCGGCCAGCCCTTTGGAGAAGGAGATCCCGTCGGCGTACTCGAGGCAGTACGCCAGGATCCGGGTCAGGAGGTATTCCGCGGTCTCGGACGGGTGGCGCGCGACGCGGAGGGCGAGCGATTGATAGACCTGTCGGTCGACGTCGGCCAGCTCGATCTCGAATGTGTAGATCGTGGCGGTCAGCGCCATGGGGTCTGACTCAATTGGTGACGGCGAGCACGACGCTCTGTGGAGGGACGATGATGCTCGCCTTGCCGTTGCCCACGGTGAAGGTGCCTTGTGACTGCATGTCGTTCCAGGCGTTGGTGAGATAGCGGGTGCCCGCCGTGCCCTTCAGGCCCGTGACGTAGATCGAGCGCGGGTTGGACGAGGTGTTGACCATAAGGACGACGGTCTGGTTCCATTGACCGTTCTCGAACGCCATGAGATCGACGCGGGCCGCGCACTGGTCTTGCGAGCCCCCGCCGACTTGGAGGCTGGGGTCGGAGGAGATCATGGTGCGGACGGTCCAGCCGGGTCGGACGGTCGTGAAGAGTTTCTTGAGCCCCCAGTAGCGCTTGGAGTAGATCGGCGTGCTGGTGCCGGTCACGAGCGTTTGGCCATCGGGGGCGCTGGACGATGTCGCATATCCGTTCCACCAGGCCCAGTAGCTGTGGGGGACGATGACCATGGCTGCTCCGATGGCGCGGAACATATCGATGGTCTTGGTGAGCTCCGAGTTCGACTCGAGCTCCAGCTCCGAGAATTCGGTGAGCCAGGCATCTTTCGGGTGGGCGCTCATGGCGTCCTGCATGAGGAAGATGTTGCATTCGCCGTACATGTGATGGGCGTAGCCGCCGACCGCATGATTCATTGAGGAGTTGTTGAGCGAGGCGAAGCCGGGGCCGCCCAGGTAGCCCGGCGAGTTGGTGGTGTAGTCGTAATAGATCGAGGCGCCGTAGGTGCCGTTCTCGGGGCCGAAGAGCCCGATGCTCGACAGGCCGTTGTAGTCGAACGCGCCGCGCACGTCCTGGAGGACCTGTTGCCACACGGCGGGCGTGTATTTGCAGCCATCGTACTTGGCGGTGTACTCCGGTTCGTTCTGGATGCTGAGCATGGCGGGCAGCTGCAGTCCTGACGCCTTGATCGACAGCATGACTTTGGTCAGGAACGCGACGAACGCCGCCTCTTTGTCGGTCCGTAGATATCCCGCGCCGGTGGTCGAGTTGTTGGTCTTCATCGACGCCGGTGGGGACCAGACGGACATGATGTAGGACGAGACGCCGTGGGCTTTTGCGGACTTGAGCTTGGCGATGTAGCCGTTGAGCAGCGCTTGGTTGAGGACCGTATTGGCGACGGTGCTGCCGCTGATATAGAGCGCGGGGTCGACGCGCTCGCGGACGAACGTGACGCCGAGGGCGTAGATGGCGTTCTCGATGGCGGGTTTGTTCCAGAAGACGCCGGTGCCGCCGCCCGGGTAGACGCCCCAGCCTTTGACCAACTGGCTTGGACTCGCCGAGACGGCCGCGGTCGAGTAGATGGTGGTGGTCCCCGAGGCGTCGGCGGTGAGGCCGCGTCCGAGGGGGGTGGCAGATTTTGGTGAGGTGGCGGAGTCGGCGGACGAGCACGCCGAGGCGAACGCCACAAAGGTGGCGGCGAGGCTCAGTACCACGAGCCGTGCGGGGGGGACCATGTGAGGGGGCCTCTCGAAAGGAACCGTTCGGCGGCCCGACTGGCGTGGCACGACGGGCGAGATGCCCGTGCGCGCTGTAGCCTCGTAGCTTTGCGTCGCCGGCTTTCGCCGGGTTTGCCCTTGTCGCGGGCCTGGACAGGCCCCCGGACATCACTTGCGCTTGCGCTTGCTTGAGAACTTTGGGCAATCCCGGCGCATTTCGCAAGAGTTTTTTTTCGTTGTTTCGCATTGGGGACTGTATGTCTGTAAGTCCGCTCTTCGTCGAGATCCTCGTGCCAGCGGCGCATGTTGCGGTTGCCGTCGGGGTGTCGTCGCACATCATTTTGACGAAGGACGATGTGCGGTCCGCGATCGGGTGGACCGGGTTGGTGTGGCTGACGCCATTCGTTGGCGCGATACTGTACGCAGCGTTAGGCGTCAACCGGATCGATCGGGCCGTCGGCGCGATGCGGCACCGGCCGGTGCTCGGGGACGCCGAGCGCGCGGAGCAGGTGCGGGCCGGGATGTACGCTCCCGAGGATTCGTGTTTGCCCGCGACGATTTTGCCGACGCTCGTGCCGATCGCGAGGCTGGTTGGGACGGTGACGCATCTGCCGCTGGCGCGCGGGTGCTCGGTAGAGCCGCTCATGAATGGGGACGCCGCGTATCCCGCCATGTTGGCAGCGATCGATGGCGCGACGCGCACTGTCGCGTTAGCGTCGTACATCTTCGATCGCGGCAGTGTCGGGACACAGTTTATCGAGGCACTGGCGCGCGCGGTTGGGCGCGGGGTCGCGGTGCGGGTGTTGATCGATGGAGTCGGGGCGCGATACAGCCGACCGCCGATCGTGGGGGAGCTCAAGCGGCGTGGGGTGCCCGTCGCGGCGTTTCTTCCGCCGCTGAGTCCTTTGCCGAGTCAGTATTTCAACCTGCGGAACCATCGTAAGATGATGATCGTCGATGGCGCCATCGCGTTCTGCGGTGGGCTGAACATCCGGGACTCGTGCGTCATCGCGTTGGGGCTGCCAGACGCGACGCAGGATTTGCATTTTCGGATTCGTGGGCCGGTGGTGCGGCAGATCATGCGTGCGTTCGCGTTCGACTGGCGGTTCACGACGGGCGAGGAGTTGCCCGACGCGGTGTGGTGTCCGTCGGACGGCGAGACGCCGGTTGGGGACGTGGTGTGTCGGGGGATCCCTGACGGGCCCGACGCGGATTTCGAGACGTTGTTGATGACGATTCTCGGGGCGATCGCGCAGGCGCGGCAGTCGGTGCGGTTGGCGACGCCGTACTTTCTGCCGGATCCGCCGCTCATCGATGCGTTGCGGGTGGCCGCGCTGCGGGGCGTCGATGTCGAGATCGTGTTGCCGGAGCATGGCAACTTGCGGCTCGTGCAGTGGGCGATGACGGCGCAGTTGCCGCAGGTGCTGGCGTGGGGGTGTCGCGTGCATCTGTCGCGGCCGCCGTTCGACCATACGAAGCTGATGGTGGTCGATGGCGCGTGGTCGTTGGTTGGGTCGTGCAACCTCGATCCACGCAGTTTGCGGCTCAACTTCGAGTACAACGTCGAGTGCTATTCGCGGGACTTGGCGGCGACGCTCGGCGGGATTCTGGACACCAAGATCGCAGAGGGACGGCCGCTGACGCTGGCGGAACTGGCGGAGCGGCCGTTGTGGAAGCGGCTCCGCGAAGGGGCCGTGTGGTTGGCGCAGCCGTATCTCTGATCGCTTTTGATGGGGAACGTGTCATGGTGATGCGTGTCGGTGGAGGTGCGCCGCTAAGCTGATCCCATGCATGCTTGCGTCCGTTCCGCCGCCGTGAGTGGGATCGAGGCGTATGAGGTGCTCGTCGAGGTCGATGCGCAGATGGCACTGCCCGATTGGACGATCGTCGGGTTGCCGGCCAACGCGGTGCGCGAGAGTCGGCACCGCGTCACGGCGGCGGTCCTCAATAGCGGGTTCTTACTGCCGCCGCGACGGGTCACCTGCAACCTCTCGCCTGCTGACACCCGGAAAGAGGGCACCGCGTTCGATCTGCCGATCGCGTTAGCAGTACTCGGCGCGACCGACCAGCTGGATCCTCGGCTGTTGACGGACATCGTCGTCGTTGGCGAGCTGGGGCTCGATGGCGTCGTGCGGGAGATTCGCGGCGCGCTACCCATCGCTCGGCGTGCCGTCGGGCAACGCGGCTGGCTGGTGGTGCCGCCGGCGAACCTGAGCGAGGCTGGACTCGTGGCGGATCTCACGCGAACGGGACGGCTCGCAACGACCACGACACTCGCGGCGCTCGTCGAGACGTTGCGTAGCGGTCGGCTCCAGGCCGCGGACATCCCGGCTCGACGACCAGCGGCGCCGAACGGGGATGTCGATTTCGGTGACGTCATCGGGCAGCCGATGGCCAAGCGGGCGTTGGAGGTCGCGGCCGCCGGCGGGCACAACGTCCACGTCGTCGGTCCGCCCGGGGCAGGGAAGACCATGCTCGCTCGGCGACTCCCGACCATCCTGCCCGCGCTGACCGAAGCCGAAGCGCTCGACGTCATCGCCGTCCACTCGGTCGCGGGGTTGCTGCGTTCCGACACGCCACTTCCACCGCCACGCCCGTTCCGTGCCCCACACCACACGGTCTCGACGGCAGGTCTCGTCGGCGGTGGGACCAACCCTCGCCCCGGTGAAGTCAGCCTCGCCCACCTGGGCGTCCTCTTTCTCGACGAGCTGCTCGAGTTTCCACGCTCGGCGCTCGAGGCGTTGCGCCAACCGATCGAGGACGGCCACGTCACGATCACCCGTGCGGCCCGCGCGGTGTCGTACCCAGCCCGGTTCACGCTCGTCGCGGCCGCCAACCCCTGTCCGTGCGGTCGGGCCGGGGATGGCACCCCGGAGTGCCGCTGCACGGCCGCTGTCATACGCCGCTACCGCTCGCGGCTCTCCGGACCGCTGGCGGACCGCATTGACATGCACGTCACGGTGCGGGCCGTTCCCATCGACTCACTCGCGGTGAAGCACGCCCCGCGGTCCGAGTCCTCGGCCGTCGTCCGTGCCCGCGTCGAGTCGGCACGTGAGCGCCAGCGCCAGCGCTATCGCGCGCTTCCACGGATCACCTGCAACGCGCAGGCGAGCGGACTCTGGCTCGATGGCTGCACGCCGGTCGACGCCGACGCGCGCGCCCTCCTCACGACCGTGGCCACCCAACTCGCCCTCTCGGCACGTGGCTACCACCGCACGCTCAAGGTCGCGCGCACGATCGCCGATCTCGATGCCGAGCACACCGTCACACGCGCGGCGGTCGCCGAAGCGATCCGGTATCGGCCGACATACGCGGCCGACGCCATCGAGACGCCGGCCGGCGATCTGGCGGACGCCCGTGCGTAACTCAGTGCAGTACTTCCGCCGCGAGCTGATATCCGAGCCGGCGTCCGCTGGCGCTCAGCGTCATGAGGAGACGCCGTTCGCCGAGCCCATTGATCTTGGCGCCCAAGCGCCACATGGCCACTTCCACCGCGTGCTCGGCTTGTTGCGTGAGCACCGCGTCGGCGAGCTCCGGCACGTCGTTCCAGCCCGCCTGTCGAAGCTGGGCGACCGAGACGGGGCGCCTTGGATGAGCCGCCAAACAGGCCACGAGCCGCCGCTCGATGCTGGAGAGCGTGAACGTCCGTGCCCCGCGTCGAGCGGCTCCGGTGAGCGTGTCGCACCACAGGTCACCCACGATCACGGTCGAATTGGGGGGCCGCTCGCGGGCGCGGCGGAGGCCCACATTCACGTAGCTGACCAAGGTGTCCGGTTCGAACGGCTTCGCGAGCCAGTGGTCGGCGCCCCGGTGCAGGGCGGGCCGCTCGAATTCGGCGCGATCGAGGCCGGTCATGGCGATGATCTCTTGCTTCATTCCGCGCGCGCGGAGCTCGTCGATCACGGCGAGGCCGTGCATGCGGGGCATGCCCAGGTCCAGGACGATGACGTTGGGCTGGTGCCGGACGGCCGCTTCGATCCCTTCGTCGCCGTCGGTGGCTGTGAAGACTTCTAGGCCTGTGCGGCGCAGGTATGCGGCTAAACTCGAGAGGACGGCGGCGTCGTCATCCACAAGGAGCACCGTGCCTTGCACTGAGTGTTCGTGCACCGGACCTCCGTGCCACCGATTCGAAACTCCGCTACGTGAGTTTACGCACCGCTTGATACTGCGCTTTGCGCGCGTCCAGTGCAAGCCGTTACTGTCTCGCGTCTGCCACGACATCGCCGTCGCGGATTGGCGCCTGTGTAACGGAACTCTTCCGTGGATCCGCCTGTGGTGTCACGTTCGCGTTGAAGACGTTCACAGGCCTGTGATTGCTACGTACCTGTCGGCGGCCTAAGCGTACCACTGGTCGCCCTAACCGGACTTGATGTGAACGCCGACGATCCCCTGTTGTCTGTGGTCGAGCGGTTTCGCGGTAGGGACGAGCAACGCGCGTTAGCGGCGTTTGTCGAACTCCGAGCGACGCTGAGCGCGCGTCTGGTCGAGATCGCGACCTATCTCCTGGGCTCCGGGCCTGACGCGCGGGATCTGGTCGAAGAGTTGTTTGGCGATCTCTGGTCGCGACGCACGGAGTTCGCGATCGAGACCAACCCCCGGTCTTACTTTGAGCGCGCGACAGAACGTCGGGCGCTCAACATGCTGCGCACGGAAGCTCGGAGGCGGCGGCGTGAGGGCGAATGGGCGGATGACACGGTGTCGCGGACCAGTGGGCAACGGCGGGTGGCTGGGGGAGACGTTGCCATCGATGGCGACGTCGAGGCGCGACTCGAGGCGGCGGAGATTCGGGCGGCGTTGCTCAATGCCATGCGCGCGCTTCCCGAGCGTCAGCGGCAGGTGTTTCAGCGGCGATGTACGGGGATGCCATATGCGGATATCGCGCAGGCGCTCGGCATGCGTGAGCAGACGGCACGGAATCACTTTGGTCGGGTGATGCAGTCGCTTGGTCAGCGGTTCCCCTGGCTGCGCTCCGCGCCCGTGAATGACCGCACGCAGCACATCTCGGACACGACGGTGCGGCGGCACGCGTAACGAGATGGCCTCGCGATGTGGTGAAAAATGCACCGTGGTGGTGTCAAATAAAGCGGCTGGTGGAAAGGCAGGCGCGGTGGTGTCTCAGTGGTGAACGCACGAAGAAGTCGTTGCTTCCTCGTCATCACTCACTCGATCACCCGCCCATATGGATTTCGACGACGAGCGACTAGCCGCGCTATTCGGTAAAGCTGCGTCGGGCGCGCTGACGCCCGGCGAGCGTGCCGAGTTGGATCGGTGGATGAGCGCCGATCGGAGCGGGCAGCGGCGGTTGTTTGTCGATGCGCTGCCGGGGGCGTTCAAACTCCTCGATCCTGGTCCGACCGCGGCCGAGCCGCGGTTAATGATTACGCCTCCAGCCACTCCGGTCTTCCATGTGCCCGCGCCGCGATTCGCGTGGGTGGGTGCCAGTGTCGTAGGCATCGGCGTCATCGCGGCTGCGCTCATTGTTGCGCTCGGCGGACGATTGACGCTCCGGCCGTCGAAGACGGCGCAGGCGCCGCGGGTCATCGAGACCGTCGCTGGACAGCGGGCGCAGGTCCAGCTCAGTGATGGGACCAAGGTCACGTTGGGTCCGGCGAGTCGCATCGAAGTACCGGCGACGTTTGGCGATGCGACGCGAACGGTTGCGATGGTCGGTGAGGTGTTGTTCGACGTGACGCATGATGTCGCCCATCCATTTGTCGTGGAAGCGGGAAACACGCGCACGGAGGACCTGGGGACGCGTTTTGACGTGCGCGCATATCCGTCGGACACCCTTGTGCGTGTGGTGGTCGACGTCGGTCGGGTCGCGGTCCACGCCATTGCCGCCGCTCCGCGTGCGGCCGGCGTGGCAACTCCTCCGATCGCGATTCTCTCGGCCGGCGAACTCGCGACTGTTGATCGACTCGGCACGGGGAACGTGCAACACACGGTCGATCCGGACGAGTACCTCGGATGGTCCGACGGATGTCTGGTGTTCCGTCAGGCGTCGTTGTCGGCTGTGGCGACCGAGATCGCGCGGTGGTACGGCGTCACTGTTCGAGTGGCTGGTGCGCCGTCGAGTGGTGGGGCACTGACGGCTCGATGGTGTAGCGCGCCGTTGGACGATGTGTTGGGCGCCGTGTCGGTAATCATGAAGGTGCAATACGAGCGGAGGGGCGACACCGTCGTGGTGCGCTCGCTCTCGCCTGCGGATTCGCGGCGCTAAGGCGCCGCTCGCTCCTTCGCCATTTCTCATCGCAGTGGAGACCCATGCGACTCATCCGTCTGTCGTGCGTCATTAGTTTTTTAGTCGCCTTGCCCTGTCTGGGCGACGCGCAAGGCGCGCCGGGTCCCAAGTACGTGGAGCTTGCGGCGCTACGGGCTCGTCACGCCGCGATGCCAGCAGCCCTCGGACGGCGTGTGACGTTCCGTCACACGGGTGTCCCCCTCGAACTAGCCCTCGTCGAGATCGCGCGTCAAGCGGGACTCGGGTTGGCGTATGGCAAAGACCTCACTGTTGCGCAGCGACTCACCGAGACGGTCATCGAAGATTTGCCCGCTGCAGACGCCTTCGAGGCGTTGCTCACTCGGACGCCGTGGACGATTTACATATCGCCGTCGGGGCAGGCCGTCGTGGCGGAGCGGCCCACCGAGCCGG
>DATMNB010000179.1:0-24310 GCA_035569435.1 Gemmatimonadaceae bacterium | reverse complement strand
TGACGGCGCCATCGCAGCGATGTCGCCCAGCGTCACCGCGTCGTTGCGGCGTACGACGGGCTCGCCCCCCAGCTCGCGCACGTAGCGGGCGAGGTTGTAGACGAACGAGTCGTAGTTGTCGATCAGGAGGATCATCTGGGGACGAGCGCCGTGATCAGGGCGCGCGCTTTGTCCAGCGTCTCCCGGTATTCGGCGTCTGGGTCGGAGTCGGCGACGATACCGCCGCCCACCGAAAAATAGACGCGTCCGCTCTCCGGCGGGACGACGTAGGTGCGGATGACGATGCTCAGGTCGGTCGCGCCCGTGAGGCTCACGTAGCCGATCGATCCGCAATACACGCCACGCTGGGAGGGCTCGAGCTCGGCGATGATCTCCATGGCGCGGACTTTGGGCGCGCCGGTGATGGAGCCGCCAGGGAAGCTGGCGTGCACGAGGTCGATCGCGTCGCGGCCCGTCTCGAGGTGGCCGGTGACGGTCGAGACGAGGTGGTGCACGGTCGCGAAATACTCGAGGGCGAACAGCTCGGGCACGTGCACAGTGCCCGGGGCGGCGACGCGGGACAGGTCGTTCCGCAGGAGATCGACGATCATGAGGTTCTCGGCGCGATCCTTCTCGCTCTCAGTCAACGCGAGGCCGAGCGCCGCGTCGTGCTCGGGGCCGATGCCGCGTGGGCTGGTACCCTTGATCGGTCGCGCCTCGACGTCGCCGTCGACGGTGACGCGCACAAAGCGCTCGGGTGACGCGCTCATTACGGTCACCTCGGGGAAGTCGACGAAGGCGGCGAACGGCGCCGGGTTGATCGACCGCAAACGCTGGTACAGCGTCCACGGCGACTCCGTGAGCGGGGCTTCCAGGCGTTGCGAGAGGTTCGCCTGGAAGATGTCGCCGGCCAGGATGTATTCGCGTACGCGCCGGACGGCGTCGAGATAGGCGTCGCGGGTGAACGAGGAGCACAACTCGACCCCAGGGGGCGCCACGCCGGGTTCGACCGCGTAGGCTGGGGCGCGTGGCGGTCGCGAGCCGGGCTCTCGTCGTGTCTCACCAATCCCGGATGCAATCGCGGATGCAATCCCGGACGCAATGGTGCGAAGCTCCGGCGCGGTCATGCGCCAACAGCGCGCCGTGACATGATCCCAAGCGACCACCGCGTCATAGATCCCGAGCACGACGTCGGGGATATTGAGATCATCGTACGTGGGCCTCGGCAGTCGCTCGAGGGTCGCGCCCCAGTCGTAGCCGATGTAGCCGGCGGCGCCGCACTGGAATGGCGGGAGCTCGGGGTCTGGCTCCCTGGCAAATCGCGTCATCAGTGTCCGCACGACGCTGAGCGCGTCGCCGTCGACGGCGCGCACGGCGTTGGTGCGGACGTCGATGAGCTCAGTCCGGGCGCCTTTGCTGCGGACCACCACGACAGGATCGGCCGCCACGAACGAGTAGCGGCCGAGCCGCTCGGGGTCGCGGGCGCTGTCGAGGAGGAGACGGTAGGGTTGGCCTGCGGTCTCCGCGAAGACGTCGAGCACCGAGGGTGCCGGGGACAGCTCCTTAACGAGCACGGCGCGCCGTGGGACGGAAGTGCTCGGAGCGGGCGTCGTCCGGCGGCGTGAGATAGCCCCAGGCCAGCGAGCCCTCCTGTCGGTAGGTCTTGCCGAGCGTGATCGCGAGCTTGGCCTTGGCCAACTCTTTGCCGAGATAGAAGGCGTGCGTCGGCTCATCGACGCCGAGTTGGTCGAAGATCGCTTGGATGTCGGTGCCACGCACGAACAGCTCGTTGTTCAAGACGGTGATCGTATTCCGGTCGGTGAAGATCCGAAAGTTGGCGTCGGTGATCGACGCTTGCAGCGTGCGGAGATCAGACTCGGAGTACTCGAGGATCTGCGGATCCTTGACCGTGACGAGGCGATCGTCGATGTGCTTGGGGAGCGATTGGCGCGTGACGGCGTAATGCATGAGCCGCCGCGCGACGTCGATCTCGCGGACGCTGCCGCGGGCCCAGGGGATGACCTCAGTCGTGAGCACAGCGCGGACGCCGACTTCCTGGGCGATGGCGATCAGGAGGGCGTTCACGCCGGTGGTGTCGGCGGCGGTCAGCTCGGTCAGGTTGCCGATGCCCATGAAGAGCGGCGCACCGGGCCACCGGCGGTGGGCGTCGGCGTAGCGTTCGATCGATGCGGTAAAGCCGAACCCGATCGGCTCGATCACCGGATCGATGAAGCACTCCACGCCTCGCTTGGTCAGCTCGTCCAGTGTCGGCTCGACGGTGTCGAGCCCGGTCCCAAAGTCCGGGATGACCACGACGCGCGCGCCCGTGCCCTCGAGCGTCTCGATCACGTCGCGGTTGGTGCCGTTGACGGAGAGCACGAGCGATGCGCCGGCGTCGACGGCCGTGCGGATCTCGTCATTGTCAAAGCTATCGATGCTGACCCTGAGGCCCAGGCCCGTGAGCTCCTGGACGACCTCGCGCAACTCACGATAGGCGAGTCCGGGAGTCATCCCCAGATCGATGACGTCGGCGCCTTCCGCCTGGAAATACTGGGCCTTCTCCAGGATCGACGCGCGGGACAACCGTGGCACGTTGTTGATCTCGGCCACGATCTCGATGTCCCATGCTCCGTAGTCGCGGGCGATCTGCTCGTGGCCAAACCACTGGGGGATCTCGCGCAGATCCTTGGGCCCACGGACGACGCGGGTCCCCACCTTCTGGGCCACCAGGGCTGTATCGCCCTCGACCAACCCGGGGAGTATGACGAGATCGGTCCCATCGGCCACATCGAGAAAGCGCGCGATCCACGGCGTCGTCATGAGCGCCGCGACCGTGATGCGCAGCACGACGACGTCGTAGTCGAACGGCGGCGCCATGGCCGCCAGCGTCTCCCGGAGCGCGGGCTCCGCCAGCTTCCCCGTCACGAATGTCACGCGACGGGGGGACGCGTCGGTGTCTATCGCCGCTCTCCGCTCTGCACCCACTTGGTGGGTGTGCCCTCCAGCGCGCCGCCCGGCGCCGGGCGCCAGAGGACGGTCTCCTCGATCTTGCGGGCCAGCGCAATGTCCTTGCCGGTGATGCCCCCCGCGCTATGCGTGTTCAACTTGACCCCGACGCGCGCCCACGTGACGCTCAGATCGGGGTGATGGTTGGCCGCCTCGGCGAGATAGCCGATCGTGTTGACGAGCATGAGCGTGGTCCGCCAGCCGTCGGTCTTGTAGTAGCGCCGCACCCAGCCGTCCTCGTAATACCAGCCAGGGAGCGCCGCGAGCTCGACTTCGATCTCGCTGTCCGTGTATGTCGGCTCCTTTGTGCTCACATCACCACTCCGCCGTTGATGAGGATGGTCTGTCCTGTCAGAAACGATGCCGCGGGCGACGCCAGAAACACGGCCGCGCCAGCCACGTCGTCAGGGGTGCCCCACCGCTTGAGGGGCGTCGCATCGGCAATCGCCTGATGGCGGGCCCGGTCGAGGTCCGCCCCAAATGACGTCTCAATCCAGCCGGGCGCGAGGATGTTCACCCGGACGGACGGGGCGACCGACCGAGCCAGCGCCTTGCTGAAACTCAAGATCCCGCCCTTCACCGCCGCGAACATCTGCGGGTTGCGGCCCTCCATGCCAGTCAGGACGTGGTCCCAACTCATATTGATAATCACCCCACCGCCGTCCTGCGGCATCATGAGCTCACTCGCCGTCCAGGAGGCGAGCATCGTGCCCTTGAGATCGACCGTCAGCAGCCGATCGAGCTTCTCGATGTCGCCCAGCGTCGCCCCCGCCCCCGTCAGGATGTCGGCTCCCGCGTTGTTGATCCACGCGTCGACGCGGCCAAAGTGCTGCCTCGCCAGCGTGGCGAGCGCCGCGATCGTTGGCGGCTCCGCCAGATCGACCCTGGCGGTCTCGGCGCGGACGCCGAGGCCGGTAATGGCGCGCTGGACGGCATGGGCTTCGCTCGCGGACTCCCGGTAGGTCAGCATCACGTGGGCGCCGGCCCTGGCGCAGGCCAGGGCGATCGCCCGGCCGATCCCGCTCGACGCGCCTGTCACGACCACGACGCGCCCTGCTAGACTATGGTGCACAGTGGTAAGCTAGTGGATTAAGTCGTCCTGGCAGGCGTTCACCGCGGAAGGTCGATTGAAACTACTCGTCAGTGTCGCGACCGCCGAGGACGCTCGTTCCGCCCTGGCGGGTGGTGCCGATGTGATCGACGCAAAAGACCCGGCGTTGGGGCCGCTCGGCCCGGTGACGCCGGATGCGCTCCGCGCGATCACGGAGGCCGTCGGTGACGCGCGGCCGGTGAGCGCCGCGCTCGGGGATCTCTCGCGCGGGAGTGTCGTGGGCCTCGCCGATCGCGCGCCTGGCGCCAGGTTCACGTTTCCCGGGGTGACGCTCGCGTTCGCCAAAGTGGGGTTTGACGGCGGACTCGGGTCGGCGGATGCGGCGGCGTTGGCGCGGGCGGTGCTCGGCGAGTCGACCTGTCCGGTCGTGCTGGTTGCCTACGCCGACTTCGGGCTCGACCCGTTTGTGCTGATCGATGTGGCCGCGACGGTCGGCGCGGCGGGGGTGCTGCTCGACACGGCGGACAAGCGCGGACCGGGGCTCATGGCGCGGCTCGATCCGTGGGCGATCCGGGCGTGGGTCAATGCAGCGCACGCCGCCGGACTGACGGCCGCCGTCGCCGGCCGGCTCACGCTGGAGGACATGCCCAGAGTCGCCGCGCTCGGCGCCGACGTGGCCGGCGTGCGCGGCGCGGCCTGCGAGGGCACCACGCGCACCGGCCGCGTGACGGCGCTCAGAGTCCGGGCATTAGCAATAGCCGCCGGTCAGTGCTCGGCGACGAGCGCCTGGAACGATGGCGCGGTGCGAATCGGCGTGTAGGCCGGGTCGATGAGCAGGTAGGGTCGCGAGACCCCGTTTGGAAGGACGAGCGCGCGGCGGAGGACGGCGACGGCCGAGTCGGCGTTGCCCAGGAGACCGTAATCGTTGGCCATGCTTTCGGTGAGATAGCCGGCCTCGAGCCCCGTTGGATTGGGCAGACCCGGGATCGCGGCGCGTACGACGGCCATCTCGCGCTCCGCATCGGCCGCGCGTCCCAGCATGGCGTAAGACAGCCCCAGGACATTGTGCTGCTCCACCGCCAGCACGCCGGTGAGTGGTCGCGCCGTGACGATGGCCAGGAGCGAGTCGACGTTGGCGTGAGCCCGGGGCGGATCCGCGTGCACGAACAGGAGTGCCTTGTTCAAGTAGTAGTTGACGCTGTCGAACTGCTGCGTCAATCCGAGATCGGCGGGCTTCAACGCGGCCAGCCATGCGCGGTCGGCTGGACCAAGTAAGACCGCGTCTTCCGCGAGGGCTCGCGTCATGCGGTCGACTTTTTTCCGGGCGATGGCGAGGGTCTGACGCGCCAGCGCGGTGTCGCCGCGACTCTTGAGCGCGAGCGTGATCTTGAGATCGTAGGCGTCGGCATTCGACGGGCTGAGCGTGATGTACTGCTCGACATACGTCGCCGCGTCGGCGTATCGCCGATAATTTATGCTGGTCGAGGCCGCGCGACTCAAGCCCTCGGCTGAACGGGGATCGAGTCGCACGCTCGTGGCGAGGTTGGCGAATCCGGAATCGAGCTGGCCATGCTCGATCTGCAGGTTGCCCAGCTCCCCGACGAGCGCCGCGTCGTTTGGTCGCAAGGCGACGGCGACGTGCTTCTCCTCGTAGCCCGCGGCTTCGTTCTGGCGGAAGAAGCGGAGAAAGAACGAGCGCTCATCGTGTCCCTCGGGAAGATTGGGATCGAGCTTGAGCGCCGAGTCGATGAGCGTCCCGGCCAGGCGGACGTGCGCCGTGTCGAATTGATTGAGGATCGCCGACCGCATTTCTTCGTCGCCGAGCTTGGCCAGCGCGAGGGCGAAATGGGGGTCGAGGTTGGTCGCGCGTTGATACTGCTCGAGCGCCAGTCGCACGTCGTTGGCGTTGAGCGACATCGTGTTGTCTTTATCAACGGCCTCGCCGCGGAGGTAGGCGTCGTAGGCCTCGGCATTGCGCGTGGGCCGCGCGCGGAGGGCCATGCGCTCGTGGGTATTGAGTGTCACGTCGAGCGCGTCGGCGACCTTGGTGGCAACGTCGGAGTCGACCTGGAACACGTCCGATGGGATGACGATGTAGGGGCCACCGGCGGGCTTGGTGCTGAGATTGCTCGTGTTCACGAGCGTGGGCGTGATCTCGACTTTCTGTGCGCCGGTCGAGTCTTTCGCCCAGCGCACGGTGCCCTCGAGGACGTACTGGACGCCGAGCTCGCGGCCGATGTCGCGGGCGCTCTTGGACGTGCTCTTGTACTGGCGGGCGCTGCGGCGGTCGATCACGCCCAGCCCGTGGAGGCTCGCCAGTCGATTGGTGATGGCGTCGGTCAAGCCGTCGGCAAAGTACTCATCGTTGGCGGGGCCGTCGTTCTCGAAGGGCAGGACGGCCAGCATCGTTTCACTCGCGGGGCCTCGGTGCCCGTGTGTGGCGAGCCAGGCACCGGTGCCGGCGAAGATCAGCACGCCGGCGAGCGCGGCGATGCGCGCGGGGCGAGGCAGTTGGCGCCAGACAGGTCCGGTGGTCGCAGGGTGCGTCGCGGTGACGGCCGACGTGCCGCCCGAGGTGGCCACCGTGTCGAGCGTGCGCACGATCTCATCGGCCGACTGCGGGCGGTCGGCCGGGCGCTTCTCGAGGCAGCGCATGATGAGATCGCCGAGCGTATTGCCGATCGCCGGTCGGCGGCGGGAGATGGATTCCGGCGTCTCGACGGCGTGGGCCGCGAGGAGGGCCTGCGTCGGGCGACCGGTGAATGGCGGTGTGCCGGTGAGGAGCTCGTAGGCCATGGCGCCAAACGCGTAGAGATCGGCGCGGTGGTCGGTGGCCGGGTCAGCGGCTGCCTGCTCGGGCGCCATGTAGGCCGGAGTGCCGAGGGCGACGCCGAATTGCGTGAGCTCGGCGCCGAGCGGGGTTGCGGCCGCGGCGGTGAGGGCTTTGGCCACGCCAAAGTCGGTCACCATCGCCGAGCCGCCCGAGACGAGGACGTTGTCGGGCTTGATGTCGCGGTGGACGACGCCGCGTGCGTGGGCGTAGGCGAGGGCCGAGGCCACTTCGCGCAGGATGCGCACGGCTTCGGTGACCGGGAGCTCGCCGCCGCGGGCCACGCGGGCGCGGAGGGAGTCGCCTTGGATGAACGGCATCGTGAAGAACGGCACGCCGTCGGCTTCGCCCGCGGCGAGGAGCGGGACGATGTGCGGGTGCTGCAGGCGCGCGGCGAGTTGGATCTCGCGGCGGAAGCGGTCAACGTTGAGGGTCTGGGCGAGCTCGGGGGAGAGGACCTTGATGACGACTTCGCGGCCGAGGGCCTCTTCGGTGGCGACGAAGACGCGCGACATGCCGCCGCCACCCAGCTCGCGTTCGAGACGGTAGGTGTCGCCGAGCGAGGCTTGCAGGTGGTCGCGCAGGTCTGAGCTTGTCACGGAATGTCGTTGTCCCATGCACGGTCCCACGGAAGAAGACCACCCGCGATCACAATACGGGTCTCGAGGTCGACATCGGGTGGGGTGGCTGACTTGAAGTACGGGTCGGTCGAGGGCGCCAGTTTCACGAGCAGCAGGCGCCGGGCGCCGGCCGACCAGGCGATGAAGGCCGCGATGCTGTCGCCGGTCACGGTCCACGAGTGTGGGAGCGAGTCGTGCGCGCGGAGCCACGCGTACGGCGCGAAGATGGGCAGGGTGTCGGGCGGGTTGACGATCAGGTCCTCGACGACGGTCGAGCGTGGGACCTTGTCGGCGAGGATCCACGCGTACTGGTCCATGGCCAGCACCGCGGCCCAGTGGGCGGTACTGTCGCCCAGGCCGAACTTCCGATCGACGGCGCGGACCATATCGGCGAAGGGGCCGCCGCCTGGCACGATGAGCACGCTGCCATCGCGCGGGACGGCCTCCAGTTCCTTGATGATCCATGCAAAGGCGTCGGGCGCATCGAGCAGCGCGCCGCCCACCTTGATCACCGTGTGCACGCGCTCAGGCATTGGCGCGTTGCTCGGCGAGCAGCAGGGCGACAGCCGCTGAGGGCGCCGCCGCCGCCGCGGCCGGCCCCAGTGAGTCGGCAAGCGAGCGAACGGACAGACCGGCGCGTGTCGCGGCCGCGGCGGCCAGGGGTGCGCCGATGCCCGCGACGACCGCGGTGGTGATGGTCGGATGCGGCTCACACACGCGTGTAATCGCCGTCGCGGTGCGGGCGATCTGCGACGCGGCCACGTGGTCGGCGATGGCGTCGATGGCCGCGTCGTCGAGCATCGTGCGATCGGCGCACACGACCCGCGCCAGGCGCTCGCCGGCGTACTCCCGGCTCGCTGGCCGTCCGTCAGGTGAGGTGATCGCGTACATATCCGGAGAGACAGTACCCCGCCAAATGTGAACGTCGCCCGAGAGCGCGAATCCTTCCGCGCTCACCCCGACCCATTCGGTGCCAATCGGCACGGCGGTGACGATCGCTTCCACCGGCGTACGGATGGCGCCGAGATACAGCAATTCCGCGGTCGCCAGCCGTGCCGGATCAGTCCGGCCGCGGGCGACGACTCGACGCTCGACTACCGGAATAACGTCGGTGGTTGTCGATCCGATGTCGACCAGCACGGCTGTGGTCACGGTCCGTCCGACGATGGCCGCGGTCGCCACCCAGTTGGCTGCCGCGACGGCCAGCGGCATCCGTCGCGCGTCGTTAGATGCGACGAACCGTTCGTCGGTTGTATACACATATGTATCCGCGCCAGGAAATGCAGTCGCCACGGCATCGAGTACAAACGCCACGCCCTCGCGCTTGGTTCGGAACATCTGCGAGAGCTCGGCGGTCATCGTGACGGCGTGTGGCTCGTCGCCGGTCGCGCCGACTTGGGCGGCGAGCGAACGGAGCACCGTCACGAGCGCGCCGGGGTCGCGTTGGACCTCGAACGGACGGACCCGTGTATCGAGGACGCGGCCGTCTGTGAAACCGCCACTGACACGCGAGACCTTGGTGTTGACGCCGCCGATGTCCCAACCGAGGGTGCAGATTGCCATCATGCGAGTCATTGGGGTGGTCGACCTGCTCGGGGGTCGGGCGGTGCATGCGCGGGGCGGCCGCCGCGAGGTATATCAGCCCGTACAGTCGAGATTGCTCGGGGACGGCGAGACGGGGGATGCGGCAGCGCTGGCACGCGCGTACCGGCGGTCAGGGGTGGCTGAAATATATCTGGCCGATCTGGATGCGATTGCCGCGGGGCCCGTGACGGCCGATGCGGTCGCGGCCATTGGCGCGGAGTGGGTCGACGCCGGCGTCCGCGACCTGGAGCGTGCGGAGCAACTGCTGACCTATGGAACCCAACACATCGTGCTGGCATTGGAAACACTGTCGTCGTGGGCGCTCGTCGAACAGGTCGTCGCGGTCGCAGGACCGGCACGGACGGCATTCAGTCTCGATTTGAGGGGCGGTGTGCCACTGGGGCTGTTGGGTGGCGATCCGGTGGCGCTGGCGAGGCAGGCGGCGGATCTCGGCGTATCAGCCCTGATTGTGCTGGATCTGGCGCGGGTGGGCGGCTCGGCTGGCATCGATTGGGCTCTGGTGGCGGCCATCCGGGGTGCTGTGCCTCATGTCGAGCTCGTTGCTGGGGGTGGGATCCGCGACGCGCAGGATGTGGATGAGGCCGCTCGGGTCGGATGCGACGGCGTGTTGCTGGGGACCGCACTGCACACGGGATCGTTGCTAGCACCAAAATTTGCTATCGGTGCACGCTTTTCCTGACACGACGCGAGAAAATGTGTCCGGAGCCATGTGTCCGCACTTTCTTTATGTGCAATTAATGCACGGTTCATTTGACGATCTGCCGGGTTCCGGGTATTGTCCGAGTGAGAGAGAGAGAGCGGTACAAAGCCTTACGCAGACGCCCTTGCGCACACCACCGCGAGGGCGTCTCGGCGTAGTACCGCACGGTGTACCGCATGTTGTACCACAACGTGTGATTCCGAAGTCTAGAAATCGGCGACGGCACGGAGATTTCTTAGGCACACCGGGGTACGGAACCGACCGGCTAGCGTGGCACCTCTGACGTTATGAGGCACAGCTCGATGAGACCCAAGCGAACGGGACTTCTCGTACGGACACTGATTGCGGCACTCGGCGTCTTGTGGTGTGCCCCACACCTCGCCTCCGCGCAGGCCGTTCGATTGGGCGTCGTCATGGATCTGCCGCGGCAGCAGTTAACGCAGGCATGGGACGACCTCAATGCGCGCCAGGTCGAGCGCGCGTACTGCGTCGTCGACTGGTCCTACGGGGTCTATCACGTCTCGCGCACGGCGCCGGTCCAGGATGACACGGTCTTCCGCGTGTTCCGGTTGCAGCCCGCCGAGGTGTCCTCGGCTACACCGGTCTCGGCGGAGTTCGACTGTCCGGACGGGGTGCCAGAGCTGCACATCCATACGCCGACCACTTGCATGGGCGATGATGCGTCGACCTGCCGGTTGGGTGGGCTCAATGCGTATAGCTGCCAGCCGAGCCGAGGGGACTACGAGAAGCTCGTGCGGCGTCGGGATCCGTTTGGCGTCATTCAGTGCGACAAGCGGGCGTTTCGGTTCTACTATCCGTTTGAGTACGCGGCGCCGGAGGCGCCGACCCTGGCCAATAGTCCGTCGCCACCGCGGACCAACGCCAAAGACGGCAATCTGACGCCCGCGATGCGGAGTCGCGCGGATTCGGTCCTCGGGCCGGCGGCGGGGAGTGGCGCACGGCAGCAACAGCCGTGAGCTTTCCCCAATGGACTCCGATCGGCTGATCGGGCGGCGGATGTTTGTGCGGGCGGCGGCGCTGAGCGCGGCCGCGCTCGCGGTTGGGCGGCCTGCATTTGCGGCCGGTCCCGACGACGAGATGACGGACGCCGTCAAGAAAGTGCTGGCCGACAAATTTGGCGCGCGTCCCATCCAGTCCGGTCACGTGCAGTTCGACATTCCGGCTGATGCGCCCGACGGGCGGGCCGTGCCGGTGTTCATCGAGACCGACTTTGATCTCTCGCCGGAGCGCTACGTCAAGGCGTTCCATCTGATCGTCGACCATAATCCCGACATTTATCTGGCGGGCTATCAGTTCTCGCCCGCGCTCGGCGGGGCGTCGGTCGACACGCGCATCAAGATGCGGCGGACGTCGTGGGTGCGGGCGATCGCCGAGATGAACACCGGGGAGCTGTGGGTCTCGGCGAAGAAGGTGTTTGTCGGCTTGAACGGGTGCGGGTGACGTGGCCATCGGCGACGGAAAAATCCTCGTGCCTCCCGCGGCCAAGAAGGGGAGCACCATCTACGTGCGGGCGCTGCTCGAGCATCCTGAAGACACAGGGTTCTTCCGGACACCCGAGGGCGTGCCGATCCCCGCGTATTTCGTGCAGGGTGTCGTCGTGAAATACGGGGACGACGAGGTGGCGCGGTTCGAGTGGACGTCGGGGATCAGCCGCGATCCGTCGGTGACGTTTCCGCTGCGCGTCACCAAAGAAGCGCCGGTGACGATCACGTGGACGGACAATAAGGGCGGCGTGTACACGCACGCGGCGGACATCAAGTTCGCACCCGATACGCAATGATCGGCTGGGGGGCGTGGGTGCCCCTCGTGTTCGCCACGGTGCTGCCACCGGTCGGGCCGTATCCAGTGGTTCGCCTGGCCGCAGGCGTGTACGAAGTGCCGGGCGACACGGGGCGCGGGTCGGAAGGGCGGCCCAACGCGGGATTCGTCGTCACGGATAGTGGCGTCGCGGTCATCGAGGCGCTCGGCAGCCCGTATCAGGGGAAGCGGCTCCTGGCGTCGATCCGGCGTGTGACGCGCGTGCCGATCCGGTATCTGATTCTCACGCATCATCATCCCGACCATACGTTCGGCGCCATCGTCTTCACGCGTGCCGGGGCGCGCGTGGTGGCGCATCCCAACCGGCAGATCCTGGCGGCGGAGAACGGGGACGATGATCTCGTGGCCAGTTGGGATGGCGTGGTGGGGATCCAGGAGTTGCAGGGGTTTGCGTTTGCGGATACGCCGGATATTCCGGTCACAGGGGACACGACGCTCGTGTTGGGCGGGCGACAGCTGGTGCTCGCGCATCAGCCAAACGCGCATACGGCTGGAGATCTCACCGTCTGGTTGCCCCAGTCCAAGGTGTTGTTTGCGGGGGATCTCGTCATCGAGGATGGGGTGACGATGGTCGTCGACGGCAGCTCGGCTGGCGTGCTCGCCGCCCTGGGGAGACTGGAGCAATACGGCGCGTCGGTGGTCATCCCCGGTCATGGGCGTGTCGTTGCCGATCCGACGGCGCAGATGGCCCGCACGCGGCACTATCTCGACTCGGCGCGAACGGCGATGCAGGACGCGCTCTCGCAGGGTCGGCCGCTCAGTCGAGTGCTGGCCCGTATGCCTCCCCCCGACAGCGGGCGGCCAGTGTCGTTGGCGTCGCGGCGGCAGCGGAATGCGGTCGTGATCTACCAGGAGATGGAAAAGGCGCTCATGGATCCGCCCACGCCGGGCATGGGGCTCATCTCGACCGACTCATTGGCTGCACATCCGGAGCAGTTCACGATTGTGGATGTGCGCACGGACATTGGGCAGTATCTCAAATCGCATATCCCAGGCGCGGTGTATCTCAACAGCGAGAGCCTGCGCTCGTTCTCGGACGGCGTGCCAAACCTGGTGCTGCCGGCGGAGAGCTACGCCACGCTGTTCACGCGGATCGGCATTCGGCCGGGGAGACCGGTCGTCGTGTACAGCGCCGGTGAGACGCGCGACATTGACGCGACGTATCTGGCGTGGATCCTCGGTGGATTCAACGTGCCGGTGCTGGTGCTCAATGGCGGGTACCAGAAGTGGGAGCTGGAGCAGCGACCGGAGTCACGCGTCTATCCCGCGGCGGTGCCGGGGAATTTTCCACCGCACGCCTTCGCGCCTGATAAAGCCACGCGCGCGGACGTCGTCCACCGCGGATCCACGACGGTGCTCGTCGACGCGCGGCCGCCGGATCAGTACGCCGGGCAGGCCGGGGCGCAGGTGCGCCGTGGACACATTCCGGGCGCGATCAATCATTATTGGGCGACGGATCTGCGCGACGATCTGACGCATGTCTTCCAGGACACGGCGTCACTCCGCGCGGCGTATCGGGCGCAGGGGGTCACGTCTGACAAAGACGTCATCCTCTACTGCAACGGGGCGCTCGAGTCGAGCCACATCTATTTCGTGTTGCACGCGCTGCTCGGCTTTCCGCGCGTCCGGGTCTACGACGGATCGTGGACCGATTGGGCGGCGCAGCCGGACCTGCCGATCACGACGGGGCTCACGCCCTGATGATGAGGCTCAAGCAGGTCACGCCGGCTTCGGCTTTCTGGAGCTCGGACACATCGACGGGCACGGGGTCGAGTCCCGCGGCGCGGAGGCGGCCGCAGGTGCGCGGCGCCGAGGCGGGGATGAGGACGGAGGGGCCGATGGCGAGAACGTTGGCTGCCCATGGTTCGGCCGGGTCGATGGTCAGCACGTCGTAGCCGCGGAAGACCTCGGGTGCGACCCAGGCGGGATTGATCAGCACGCGATCGGGCGCGGCCGCGGCGCAGGCGGTCTTGAAGTGCAGGCAGCGGGTGACGGGGACGCCGACGACCGTGTAGCCCAGCGGGCCGATCAGTGCGGTGAGTTGGTCGAGTGCCGCGCGGTTGGTGCGAGGGGTCTGGCCGACGTAGATGGTGCGGCCCATGCGCAGGACGTCGCCACCGTCGAGTGTGGCTGGTGCGGTGAGGATGTGGACCGGCCGATAGGCCCGGAGCGTCTCGGCCATCGGGGCGCTCTCGGGGCGACGCGAGGGCGCGCCCATGGGGGCGAGAACGGCGCACTCGTCGAAGATGAGCGCCGTGTCTTCGACGAAGACCGCGTCGGGGAGCGCGTCGAGGGCGGGGAGCGTGACGACGGTCGCGCCTGCGTCAGCGAGTGCAGCCCGATACGCGGCATGCTGCTCGGTAGCGAGCGCGACGTCGATCGGTTCGCGGTCGAGGAACGACAGCTCGCACTGGGGCAATGTTGCGCTTGGCAGTCGCGTGATTGCGGTCAGAGCCATGGCTCGAAGGTAGCGCAACGGGGGACGGACGGGCATATGTCACGACAATGTAACGGGACCAGACTCTTGGCCAAACGGATGTCTTAAGGCCGCTATTTCGCACTGAAGGGTCCTGGACCTTTCATGGGGTGCGTATGCGAATCTGGGGTCAGGCCTGGTGCATGGCGGCGCTCTTGGTTGCCGCTGCGGTGTCCGCGGTTGGTGTGGGGTCGGTGGCCGGTGCGCAGGAAGCGGGGACCTTGGAGCTCACGGGGTTTGGGCGATTCACGAATTTCTCACAAACGTCAAAGTTTGGGGACAAAATCGGGGCCGGCGGCGAATTCGGTTTGTTCATCGCGGACCGGTTCTCGCTCGAAGCCGCGGCATCGCTAACCAACACGCGCACGAGCACCGGGCAAGGCGCGTCGTACACCCCGCTCGCGATCCGCCTGCTCTACCATCAGCCACTCAGCAGCGATCGACTCGAGGGCCTGGTGGGCTTGGGCTACACGCACAACTTCTACGGCCGCGCCAAGGGGGGCGGCGATGACGGCGTTGGTGCGCTCCTCGGCGTCGAGGCGTTTGCGACGTCGTGGCTAGGCCTACGCGTCGACGCCACGCTCGACTACGCGCCGTATCCGTTCCAGTTCAGGGGCAACGACATCACGCGCTTCGGCGTGCAAGTCGGGATCGTGTTGCGCACCCCGCACCACTCGGAGGCCCCGCCCCCGCCCCCGCCGGCGCCCGCCGCGGCCGCTCCGCCGCCACCTCCACCCCCGCCACCTCCGCCAGCAGCAGCGCCCGAGCCGGCACCGCCGCCCGCGCCCGCGCCAGCGCCGCCACCTCCAGCGCCCGTGGCGCGCAGTCTCGTGCTGGAAGGCGTCACGTTCGAGGTGAACCAGGCGGTGCTCCAGTCCCAGTCGAGCGCGACGCTCGATCGGGTCGCCGCGAGTCTCGTCGCCAACCCGGACACCCACGTCGAAGTGGCGGGCTACACCGATAACACCGGGTCACCCGCGGCCAACCTGCGCCTCTCCCAGGCGCGCGCCGACGCGGTCCGCACCTATCTCATCTCCAAAGGCGTGGCGCCGGACCACATCGTCGCCAAAGGCTACGGCCCCGCCAATCCGGTCGCGTCCAACGCGACGGCCGCGGGCCGCGCTCAGAATCGGCGGGTGGAGTTGCACAAGATCGGCTAGACTTTGAGTCCGAGGCTGCCAGGAACAAGCCCTGGCAGCCTCGTACTCTTATAGTATGGCTGGAGCCGTTCTGATGACCGATCTCATGGAAGACTGCGTCCCGCCGCACGGCCCCACGGTGGACGTTGTCACGCGGGAGCCCGATCCGCCGCTGCCGCCGCGGACGGCGTCGCGCGTGACGGCCGTGATTCTGGTCTTTGCGACACTGTATTTCGCCAAGGCCTTTTTTGTGCCCGTGGCCATGGCGGTCGTCCTGTACATCCTGCTCATGCCGCTGGTGCGCTCCCTGACGCGACGCGGCGCGCCGCGGGCGGTCGGGGCGGGGATCGTGATGGCGGTGGGCGTCACGGTGCTCGGGCTCGCGGCGTACGAGCTAGCCTCGCCGGCGCGCAACTGGCTGACGTCGACGCCGACTGCGGTGAACACCGCGGCGCGCAAATGGCACGCGCTTTCGATGCCGCTCGAGAAGCTGTCCAATGCCGCCGACCGGATCGCGGAGGAGACGACGGTGGGCGGGGCGCGGCGGCCGACGCCGGTCGTGGTGCAGGGGCCGAGCTTGAGCAGCCGGCTCTTTGGCACGACGGAGTCGCTGCTGGCCGGTGGGCTCGAGGTGGTGATCCTGCTCTACGCGCTGCTGGTCGTCGGCGATCGGTTGCTGCTCCGCGTCGTGCACGCCATTCCGCGGTGTCGCGATCGGCAGCGGGTGATCACGATCTCGCGTGCCGCCGAGGCGCTGATCTCGCGCTATCTGTTCCTGACGGCGGCGATCAACATCGGGGAGGGCGCGCTGGTCGCGGTGGCGATGGCCGCGCTCGGGATGCCGACGCCCGTGTTGTGGGGCGCGTTTGTCGCGGTCGCGGAGTTTGTGCCGTACGTCGGGATGATCACGATGACAGGCGTGCTGTCGATCGCCGGCCTCGCGTACTTTGACAGCCTGTCGCACGCGCTGCTCGTGCCGGCGTCGTATCTGGTGATCAACTTCATCCAGGGCAATATCGTCTCACCGTTGGTGATGAGCCGTCGCTTGACGCTCAACCCGGTGGCGATCTTCCTGTCGTTGGCGCTGTGGTGGTGGCTCTGGGGCGTGGCGGGTGCGTTCCTGGCTGTGCCGATGCTGGCCGCGCTCAAGATCTGCTGTGACCACGTGGACTCGCTCGCGGCGGTGGGCGCGCTCCTTGGTGATCCGTCGATTCCGGAGCCTGTCGCGGCGGCGGCGCCGGCGGTAATCACGAGCGCTGCCGACAGCGTCTCCCTGGTCGCTTAGAGCCCTCGCGATTCGACGGTCAGCGACGCCAGAAGCGTCAGTGCCTGAAGTGGCGTCAGGGTATTGACGTCGATCGCTTGTAAGCGCGCGACGAGCGGGTGGGGCGGCGCGAACAGCGTCAGTTGCTGGGGTTGGGGCTCGCTCCGCTGGCGCACGAGTTGTTCACTTTCCAAGATGTGCAGCACCTCACGGGCCCGGGCGAGTACCGCGTCCGGGAGGCCCGCCAGGCGCCCGACCTCGATGCCGTAGGAGCGGTCGGCGCCGCCCGGGATCATGCGGTGCAGAAAGAGGACGCTGTCCCCGGCTTCGCGCACGGCGACCGTGAAGTTCCGCACGGCCGCGAGCTCGCTGGCGAGTTGGGTGAGCTCGTGGTAGTGCGTGGCAAAGATCGTCTTGCAGCCTAAAGCCGAGTGCAGATGCTCGCTCACGGCCCAGGCGATGGACACGCCGTCGTAGGTCGAGGTGCCGCGGCCGATCTCGTCGAGGAGGACGAGACTGCGCGCCGTCGCCGTGTGGAGAATGGCGCTCGTCTCGGTCATCTCGACCATGAACGTCGACTGGCCGCGCACGAGGTTATCGCTGGCGCCCACGCGGGTGAAGAGGCGATCGGCGATCCCGATCGACGCGCGCGTGGCCGGGACAAAGGCGCCCGTCTGGGCCATGAGGACGATCAGCCCGATCTGGCGGAGGATCGTCGACTTGCCCGCCATGTTGGGGCCCGTGAGAATGATGACGCGCTCGTGCTCGTTCAGGCGGACGTCGTTGGGGATGAACTGGTCGCGCGGCATCATGCGCTCGACGACCGGGTGGCGGCCGCCGACGATCTCGAGGGCGAAATCGTCGGTGATCGTCGGGCGGACGTAGCGCTCACGCTCGGCGACTTCGGCGAACGTCGACAGCACGTCGAGCTCGGCGACGCAGCGGCCGACGGCCTGGAGGCGCGCCACCGCGGCGCCGGTGCGGGCGCGCAGCGACTCAAAGAGGGTGCGCTCGAGATCCTCGATGCGCTCGGCCGCCGTGAGGACGCGCTCCTCGTATTCCTTGAGGGCAGGGGTGACGTAGCGTTCGGCGCCCGTGAGGGTCTGACGGCGCTGGTAGTCGGCTGGGACCGCCGAGCGATTGGCGTTGGTGACCTCGATGAAATAGCCGAAGACGCGGTTGTAGCCCACCTTGAGCGAGGCGATCCCCGTGCGGGCCCGCTCGGCCGCCTGGATCTCGGCGATCTTGTCCTTGCCCCCATCGCGGAGGGCGCGGAGCGCGTCGAGCTCGGGGTCGACGCCGTCGGCGATGGTGGGCTCATCGCCCAAGGCCGGCGGTGGCTGCTCGACGATGGTGCGGACGATCGGGTCCCCAAGGTCGGCGCAGGGATCCCACGTGGACACCGTGGGAGTGAAGGCCGTGCTGGTGAGGCGCTGGAGCGCGGCGGCGACGGCTGGGAGACGGCCGATGGAGTCGCCGAGTGCGCGGAGCTCGCGAGGTGTGGCCCGGGCGGCCGCGGCTTTGCCGGAGAGGCGCTCGACGTCGCGGACGCCATCGAGCGCGTCGCGGAGGGCCGCTCTCGCGAGCGGGTCGGTGGTAAGCGCTTCGACCTGATCGTGGCGCGCCGTGATGCGGGCGCGGTCGGTGAGGGGGGTGAGGAGCCACTGTCGGAGGAGACGGGCCCCCATCGGTGTCGCGGTGCGATCGAGGACATCGAGCAACGTGCCCGCGGTCTCGCCGCCGCGGAGGGATTCGACCAGCTCGAGGTTGCGACGCGTCATCTCGTCGAGTGGCATGACGCCACCGGCGCGTTCGATCACGGGGCGGGCGAGATGCGGAAGGCCGCCCGGTTGGAGCTCGCGCAGGTAGCGGAGGAGCGCGCCCGCGGCGCCGACGGCCGGGTCATCGCCAGCGCCAATGCCGAACGCATCGAGCGAGCTCACGCCGAACTGCCGCGCGAGGTCGGCGTGGGCATGGGCCGGCTCGAACTCCCACGGCTCGCGCTCGGTCACGAGCACTTCGTCCCCGTACACGCCGGGCGTGTCGCGGGGCACGAGGACCTCGCGCGGGGCGAAGCGGGCGAGGACGGCCGGCGCATCACCAGCGGATGCCAGGGCGAGACGAAATTCGCCGGTCGAAACGTCGGCCGCCGCGATCCCGGTGCCACAGACGGCGCACAGGAAATTGTTGCGTGCCCCATCCAGGAGCTCGTCGGCGAAGACGGCCCCCGGCGTGACGGTCTCGATGACGCCGCGGCGCACGGGGCCCTTGGCGAGCTTGGGGTCCTCGAGCTGCTCGCAGATGGCGACGCGGAAGCCCTGGCGGACGAGGCGGCGGACGTACTCGCTCACGGCTTTGACGGGGACGCCAGCGAGCGGGACGGGCGAGGCAGCACCGCTGTTGCGACTGGTGAGCGTCAGCCCTAAGGCGCGCGCGCCGGTCTCGGCGTCCTCGTAGAACATCTCGTAGAAGTCCCCCATCCGAAAGAACAGGATGGCGTCCTGATGACGCGCCTTGATCTCCCGATACTGCTGCATGAGCGGCGTATCGGTCATGACTCGACGTGAATGCCAGCGGCCAGGGCGGGGCCGATCGCGCGCCGGGTGGCGCCGCCGTCTGCGTCGTCGACGCGGAGCTCGATCGGGCCTTCGTATGGGGCGCGGCTCACGACGGTGACGCAGGCGCCGGGCACGAGTCCGAGCTCGGCCAGATAGCGGAGGCGGGCCGGGTCTTCATCGCTCACGCGGACGATGCGTGCGCGTGCACCGAGTGGCAGCTCGGACAGCGCGGCATAGTGGCGCTCGTCGACGTGCCCTTCACGGGTCGGGATGGGCGCGCCGTGTGGGTCGACGCGCGGCTCGCCCATGGCTTGGGCCATGCGATCGATGAGCGCGTCGCTGGCCGCGTGCTCCAGGCGGTCGGCCTCGGCGTGGACCTCATCCCATGGATAGTTCAGGACGCGGGCAAGATAGGTCTCGATCACGCGATGGCGTCGCAACGTGAGCAGGGCCACGCGCTGCCCTTCGTCGGAGAGGCGGACGCCGTGATACGGCTCGTGCGTGAGGAGCCCCTGCCCCGCCAGACGGCGGACCATCCCGGTGACGGACGCCGGCGCGATGGCGAGACGGTGGGCAATGTCCGTGGTCGTCGCCGTGCCCGTGTTCCGCTCGAGGTCGTAGATGGTCTTGAGATAATCTTCGACCGAGGCCGTGTACGTCATGCGCGAAAGGTAAGAACCAGCAGCCAGGCGTTCAGGCCGGCGATCAAGACCGCCGCCGACCAGCTGAGGACCATGAGCCAGCGGGGGTTGGCGAACTCCCCCATCTTGGCGCGGCTCGAGGTGAATTGCACGAGGGGGATGACGGCGAACGACAGTTGGATGCTCAGAATGACCTGGCTCAGGATCAACAGCTTGGCCGTGCCCGACGTGCCGTAGAGGATGGCGACGATCGCGGCCGGGACGACGGCGATCGCGCGCGTGATCAGGCGGCGCAGCCATGGGCGGAGTCGGATCTGGAGGAATCCCTCCATGACGATCTGTCCGGCCAGTGTGCCGGTGAGCGTGGAGTTCTGGCCGGAGGCGAGAAGCGCCAGGGCGAACACCGTGCTCGCGCCGCCTACGCCTAAGAGTGGCGTGAGCAGCTTGTACGCATCCTGGATTTCGGCGACGCCGGTGTGGCCCGACGTGTGGAAGGTCGCCGCGGCGACGATGAGGATGGCGGCGTTAATGAACAAGGCGAACGTGAGGGCGACGGTCGAGTCGAGCACGGCGAAGCGCATGGCCTCGGTCTTCCCGGGGGCCGTTTCCTCGTAGCGGCGCGTCTGCACGATGGAGGAGTGCAGGTAGAGGTTGTGCGGCATCACCGTGGCGCCCAGGATCGAGATGGCGATGTAGAGCATCGCCGGGTTGGCTACGATCGCGGGCGATGGAATGAAGCCGCGGGCCACGCCGACGACGTCGGGGTGCGAGATGACGAGCTCGAAGAGGAACGCCAGGGCGATCGTGGCGATGAGGGCGACGACGAGGATCTCGAGGCGGCGAAAGCCGTGCTGCTGCATGAACAGCACGATGAGGACGTCGAGCGACGTGATGATGACGCCGGCCGCCATGGGGATGTGGAAGAGCAGATTGAGGGCGATGGCGGAGCCGATGACCTCGGCCAGGTCGCACGCTGCGATGGCGATCTCGGCGCCGATCCAGAGGAGAAAGCTGGTGCGGGTCGAGTAGTGGTCGCGGCACGCTTGGGCCAGGTCGCGGCCGGTGGCGATCCCGAGTCGGGCGGCGAGGGCCTGGAGGAGGACGGCCAGCAGGTTGGAGATGAGGATCACGCTCAGGAGCGTGTACCCAAACTGCGCGCCACCGGCCAAGTCGGTGGCCCAGTTGCCCGGGTCCATGTAGCCGACGGCGACCAGGTAGCCGGGTCCGGCGAAGGCGAGGGCTTTGCGCCACCACCCGCCGCGCACGGGGATGCTGCGGTAGGACTCGGCGAGCGACGGGGTTGGGCGCGCGCGATGCGCCGGCCCCCGCCTGTCGCCGGGTGGATGCTCATCCGGGCGGCGGTCGATAACTGATTTTTGCATTAGGCGAGAATATAATACAAATAAGGTTCACCTAAAAAGGGCTTGTTGGGTCGGCTCGCTCGCTAGTTTCGCCAGTATGGCTGCGTCTACCGCTCCGGGGAGGGTGCCGAACTCGGCGTGGTTGGCGCTCGTGGTGCTCACGTTGATCAACCTGCTCAACTACCTGGACCGATACGTGGTCCCGGCAGTGCAGGAGAGCATCAAGCACTCGGCAATCAACCCGACCGACGCCCAGCTCGGGTTTCTGGCGAGCGCGTTTCTCATCGTCTACATGCTGACGGCGCCGGTCGCCGGCGTCCTGGGTGACCAGTCGGCGCGGCCGCGGCTCATCGCGGTCGGGGTGGCGCTATGGAGTCTGGCTACCGCGGCGGCTGGGCTGGCCCAGCACTACCCGGCGCTCCTTGCCGCCCGAGCCTCAGTCGGGATCGGTGAGGCCGCGTATGGCACGATCGCGCCGGCGCTCCTGGCCGACGCGTTCCCCGAGCGGCTCAGGGCGCGGGTCTTTGCCATCTTTTATATGGCGATCCCCGTGGGGTCGGCGTTGGGCTACGTGATCGGCGGGGCGGTCGATCACGCGCACGGGTGGCGGGCGGCGTTCTTTGTCGCGGGGGCGCCGGGGCTCGTGCTGGCGCTGCTCGCGCTCTGGATCCGGGATCCGCAACGCGGGGCCAACGATCCCGCGCCGGCAGCATCCACCTCGGCCCCGGTGCCGTCGGCGTGGCTGGGGACGTACGAGTCGTTCTTCAGCAACGGGCCGTATGTGCGGACCGTGCTCGGGTACGCGGCCTACACGTTTGCCATCGGCGGGATCGCGGTGTGGATGCCGAGCTTCATGGAGCGCGTGCGGGGGTTTCCGCACGGGGTCGCGAGTATGCAGCTCGGCTACGTGCTCGTGGGGACAGGGTTTGCGGGGACGATGATCGGGGGGTGGGTGACGGACTACCTCCGACGGTATACCAAGCAGGCCGATCTCTGGTTGTCGGGTGTGACGATGCTGGCGGCGGCGCCGCTCGCGTACGCGGCACTCAGAGCGAGCGATCATCAGACGTTCTGGGCGCTCTTGTCGGCGACGGAGCTGCTCATCTTCATGTCGACCGGGCCGATCAACGTGGCGATCGTGTCGGAGGTGCCACCGACGGCGCGGGCGGCGGCGATGGCGTTATCGATTTTCTCCATTCACATCCTGGGGGATGTGCCGTCGCCGCCGCTGATCGGTTTTCTGTCAGATCACGGGTCGCTCGAGCAGGCGGTGCTCGTGATTCCCGTGGCGGTGCTCGTGTCCGGGGCGATCTGGACCTACGCCGCCATCAGTGGCCCGCAGGCTCGGCGTCCGTGACGAAGCCCGTGATCTGCTTGGATTTGAGGTCGGCGGACGCCGACTCGGCGGCGACGCGGGTCGGGTAGCGGCCGACTCTGACGCGAAACGGGGCCGCGGTGCCGGAGACGCGCGCGGGTAGGCCGCGGGCGGTGAGCTTTGCGGCGAGCGCGTCGGCCGGGGCGCGCGTGGCGTAGGCTGCGACTTGGACCGTGTAGCCGCCCGTCAACTGAATGGGTCGGGGCGCCAGCGGAATGCCTACGTGTGACGCCGGGGCTGGCCGCGATGGCGTGGCAAACGCGGCTTTGGCGGCGGCGACGGACTTGGTTGTCGGCGTGTCCGCTGCGGCTCGCTGGGTGTCCTGTGGCGCGACTGGCGCGACTGGCGCGCTTGTGGCGAGTGGCTGCGTCGGAACTGGCGTTGGTGTGGTCGGCGGAGTCGTCGGCGCCGGCGACTGGGTCGGGGGTGCTACTACTGGAGTAGTAGCCGCCGCTACCTTTGTAGTAGATGGTTCGACCGGCGGCGCCGCAGGGCACGGGCGAGCCGCGTAGTCGATCTGATTCTTCAATTCCACGTCGGCTGGCACCACGGCATGTTGGGCCGCGGCCAGGGCGGTGCAGGCGTGGGGTTGGTCGCCAAGCTCCTGGTAGGCGCGCGCGACGGACAGGTTGGCGCGTGGGGTGTTGAGCCCGGCGGGGCGATCTTCGGTGAGGCGGGCCAGGTGGGCCCGCGCCGTCGTCCGGTCGCCGCGGGCGAGCTCCAGCTGGGCCAGACGGAGGAGGGCGTCGGACGAACGTGGAGAAAGCGAGTACTCCACGGTGAGCCTGAGATAGTCGCGCTCGGCATCTCCGGCCGTAGCGGCCAGCGAAGCTCGGGCGTAGAGGGCTTGGGCGTAGGCTTCGGTCCCCGGGGTCGCAGCAGTCAGGACCGAATCGACGAGAGCGCGTCCGGCGGCGGCGCGGCCCGCGTCGACAAGGGCGTCGGCGCGTTTGAGGACGGTGTCGACGCCGATCGTGGCGCTCGAGTCCTGGGCGTGGGCGGTCAGCGCCAGGGCGAGTATCGGTGCGAGGAGCCGGAAGGGCGTCATGTCGCGCACATGGTGAGGATCACGCCAGCAACGACTTGCTCGTCGCTCGAGACGCGGGTGTCCTTGAGCGAGCGATCGGCGGCGAGGAGCACGTCGAGCGCGCGGTCGAGGGCGGCCGGGGTCCAGTGGTCGGTGCCGCGGACCCAGGCTGAGACCGCATCGCCCCAGGCGCGGCCGGGGTAGGCGCCGGTTTCTTTGAGCAGGGTGAAGAACTCGCTCGAGAGGCGACCCACGGGGGTGCCGCGGGCGCGGCTGGCGACGCCGTAGGCGATGGCGAGCGTTTGTGTGGCGAGGGCCATGATCACGGTGACGCCTGAGACCTTGGGTTGGCCGAGGACGTGCTCGACCAGGGCCAGGGCGGCGGGGGCGTCGGCGTCGGCCACGCGATCCAGGAGATCGCCCAGGGTTTCGCCGCGACGGACGCCGACGATTTCGCTCACCGCCCCTTCGTCGATCGAGGGCTGGTCGGCGTCGGTGGTCCCCGCGACGTAGCTGGCGAGCTTGTCGATTTCGGCGGCCAGCTGGCCGGCGTCGTTGCCGACCGCGGTCTGGAGGAGCGCGGACGCTTCGGGGGTGATCGAGGCGCCGAGCGCTTCGGCGCGGCGTGCGATCCACTCGCCGAGCCGCTCGCCGGAGAGTGGGGCGATCTCGATGGCCGTGGCGCGGTCGGCGAGGGATTTGTCGGGCTTTGCGCCGGCGGGGGCGACGAGGACGAGGGTCGTGTCGGCCGCCGGGTGGGTGAGGTAGCGATCGAGCGTGGCGCGGGCGTCTTTGCGAAGGGCCGGCACGTCGCGGATCACGACGGCGCGACGCTCGGC
>DATMNB010000178.1:0-6239 GCA_035569435.1 Gemmatimonadaceae bacterium | reverse complement strand
AGGAGTTCGTCGCGTCGTTTCATGTTTGGAGGTAGGGGGCGAGCGCGCTGGCGATGAGAGCGTCGATCACGAGGATCCACACCGACGTGATCACGACGGCCTTGGCGGTCGACCGGCCGACGCCCTCGGCGCCGGCGGACGTTACGTAGCCCTCGTACGAGCAGAGAAACGCGATCGCGCCGCCGAACAGGAATGCCTTGAGCAGACTATAGAAAATCTGGAACTGGTTGACGCCAAGTTGCAGCCCATCGCGGAAATCGAACCACTTGATGTCGGTGGCGAGCACCGCTGTCAGATAGGCGGTCCCGATCCCGATGGAGTCGGCGAACACCGTCAGTGCCGTCACCATCACGAACCCGGCGATGATGCGCGGCACGACGAGATAGGCGATCGGGTCGTAGGCCAGCGTCTCCAGCGCATCGATTTGCTCGGTCACTCGCATCGTGCCGATCTCGGCGGTCATTTGGGCGCCGACGCGCCCGGCCAGCACTAGTCCGGTAAGCAGCGGTCCGAGCTCGAGGATGAGGGACTGCCGGGTGATGAACCCGACCACGGAGAGCTGAATCCCCGGAAAGAGCTGATAGCGCGATTGCAGCGCGATGACGCCGCCGATGAACGCCGACACGATCACGACGAGCGGGATCGAATCGACGCCGATCGCCTTGAGCTGCTTGACGATCTCGGGGCCGTAGGTCCGCGGCTCGCTCAGCGCCTTGATGATGTCGAGGGCAAAGTAGCCGCGTTGGCCAACGCCCTTGAGCGTGTGGTAGATCGCGCGGCCCGAGTGCAGACGGCCGATGATGCCGAGCCGCTCCTCATCCTCGAGGATGCTCTCGGAGACGGCGGCGGTCACGTGCGGACCCGACTCAGCAGGAACAGACCGGCCGCGCCAAAGACCATGTTGGGTAGCCAGGCGGCGAGATCGGGGGGGATCAGGCCCTTGCTGCCCACGCCTTTTGTCAGCTGAATCAGCATCAGAAACGTGATCGTCGTGGCCAGGCTCACGCCGACCCCGTACGCGGCGCCGCCGCGCTTGGTGCTGGTGGCCAGGGCCGCGCCGAAGAGCACGATGATGAGACAGGTTACGGGCACGGCGATCTTCTGGGCCCGCTCGACACGGAGCTCGGCCGCGTCGCCGCCCGAACGCTCGGCGGCGCGAATGAACCGGCCCAGGTCTTCGTAGCCCATGTCTTCCGGCTTGCGCGGAATCGCCATCAGGTCGGCCGGGTTCTCGCGGAAGTGGTTATCGCGCAGCGAGTCGAATTGCACCGAGAACGTCGAGTTGCTGTCCGGCATCACGTGGGCGACGCCGGCCTTGAGCGACCAGCCGCGGCCGGCATCCCAGGTGCCATTGTTGGTCGCCAGGATGACTGTGGGATAATCCAGTCCGTGCCCCTTTCGTTCGATCTCCAGCCCCTCGATCGTGTGGCGGGTCGAGTTGAGCGCCGAGACCCGGTAGACGCGGCCCTCGGTGCCGGCGTACGTGAAGTTGTAGCGATCGGTTCCAGTCTTGAACTGCGATTCCTGTAGCAGGTCGTTGCGCTTGGCGTTGGCGATCGGCACCAGCCAGGAGAGCCCGAGGCCGAGTGTGGCGGCGATGAACGCGCCGACGTAGATGGGCGCCGTCAGGCGATAAAAGCTAATCCCGCTGGCCTTGGCGGCCGTGATCTCCGAGTACCGGGTGAAGGCGCCAATCGAGAACACCGTCGCGAACAGCACGGCCGCCGGCAGGGCCAGGAACATGGAGTCCGGTATCCAAAAGATGTAGCTGAGGGCGATTTTGCCTGGCGCAATGTTGCGGTTGAGATACGACTCGAGGTGATCGACGAGGTCGATGATGATGACCAGGAGTGGAAACCCGACCGACGTCGTGATGAAGATCTTCCACCACTCGGCGAAGACGTACTTGTCGAGCGGACGGAAGCTGAGCCCGGGCACGGTCAGGCGCTCCGCGCGGGGCCGACGGCGTCGCCCGGTTGGGCGTCCCCCGGCTGGGCCGACCGCATGATCGAGCGGAAGCGGCGGACGATGGCGTCCTTCATCTCGCCCCAGTCACCGCCGCGGGCGGTGCTGCCCTCGCGGCCGATGTTGGCCATGAGGAAGGCGCCGATGATGGAGAAGATGATGTTGGAGCTCCACATCGACAGGAAGGGCGTGAGCGTGCCGCGTTGGCCGAGGGGTTCACCGGCGATGAGGCCGATGTAGTAGAGGGCGAAGACGCCGAGGCTGACGCCCAAGACCATGCCGACGCCGCCGCGGGGGAAGCGGAGGGCGATGGGGGCGCCCAGGAAGACAAAGATGACGCAGGCGACGGCGATGGCGAACTTCTTTTGGATCTCGACGTCGTAGAGGGCGATGTTGCGGACGCTCTCCTGGACCCGCATGTCGGCGGACTCGACGGTGTTGCTCAGGGTCTGGAGGGCGATCACGTCCAGCTGAGGCTGCACGAAGCGCGCCTGGGGCAGGATGGGCGACTGGCCCGGTCGGATGACCGGGGGGGCCGGTTGGCGATGCTGAGCCGGGGTCGGAACGAACTTGTCCTGGTCATATCCGGGATGCCCAGGGCCCGGGTGGCCCGGTGGTCCGTGTGACAGTCGTTCCAGGCCGAGGACACCCCCGGACGGGGCGGGCGGAGGATGTAAGCCTATTGGTGGCCGTCCACCGCCGCCGGGCTGCGCCGGTGGAGCGGCGGGTGTGCCTCCGGCGCTTGGCGGCAGGCGGACGGCAGGCGGGGCGCTGTACCCGGCGCTCGGCGGTAGAAGATGGGCCGGTGGCGGTGGTGGGCCGGCGGGGGGGTGGCCGATCGAAACCGCCACGCCAGCGCGCACCGTGTCGCCGCCGATCGGGTGCTGGACGGCTGGCGGCGCTGGGGTGGGAACGGCCCTCGGCGAGGGGCGGCCGCGGTGCTGGGCCACGAACTTGAGGAACGACGCCTGCGCATCGCAGTACACGCGTCCGACCTCGAGCGGCGCCCGCGTCTCGGATGCCGGCAACTTGACATTCATGTCCGTCGCCGGCGCGGCCACCGCACCCGTCGTCGCCGTCCGCACCGCGTTCAGCAGGGCGCGCTCCGCCAGTGCCCGGGCCTCGGCCCGCGACTTGGCCCCCTCCGCGACATCCGACTGCATCTCGCAGATGGTCATCTCGCGCTCACTCTTGTAATCGTCATTCGTGGAGCGGGTGAGCTGGTCCCCCACCCCATGCACCCGGATGTGATCTACCTTATAGTAGAGCCGCTGCAGCTGCTCCAGCTCCGCCTTTTTGAGCTCGTCCATGTTCCCATCGAACAGCGTCATGAGCAGGTCGCCGCTCTCCGGGATCATGGTCATCGTCCCGCTATCCGCGTAGATCGTGCGTTCCCGCGTCGGGTCGCCGAGATCGTAGATGACGACCTCGCGCATCCGGTTGGAGCCCGCGTCAAGGTGATTGGCGATGAGGAATAACTTGCCGGGCGACACTTCGTTGAGCACGCGCGCGCGGAGCGCGAACGTCGGTTTCTTGCGGGCGATGTCGCCCTGCAACGTGCGCAGGCGATGATTGGCGCGGGGGAGCACCTGGTCGTTGAACACGACCATGAACAGTGTCAGGCCCGTGGCGCCAATGACGACGGGGACGAGCACCCGGCCGAGGGAGACGCCGCTGGCCTTGAGGGCGGTGATCTCGTTCTCGGCGGCCAGCCGGCTGAAGGCATAGAGCACCGACACCAGCACGGCCATCGGCAACGTCATGGCGATCGTGAACGGTACCGACAGCCCAATGAACTCGGCGATGACGCTCCAGGGCAGCCCTTTCCCCACAAGCTGCCCGATGTTCTTGGCGATGTAATTGAGCAGCAATAGAGACGTCAACGCGGTCGCCGCGAACGTCAGCGGCCCCGCGTGCTCTTTCACGACGTATCTATTGAGTATCTTCACCCGCTAAATTCCGTCGTGCCGCCAATCAAATTCAAGACCGACCGGGACCTCATGCAGCTCTCGTCGAGATCGTTACGCCTATGCGCTCCGTAGCCGTGGGCGCCCTCCTGTGCACGGCGCTCATGCTCGCAGCGTGTCACGGTGCACGGGCACACACGGCCTTTGATGGCGCCACGGCGCTCAGCTTCGTCAAGACGCAACTCGATTTTGGCCCACGCATTCCGAACACCGAGGGCGCGCGCCGGTGCGGTGACTGGATCATCGCGCAGATGCGCGCCCACGCTGACACGGTCATCGTGCAGACGTGGACGCATACAACGGTGGACGGCAAAGCGCTGGCCCTGCGCAACATCTTCGCCCGCTGGCGCCCACAGGCCACCGATCGGGTGTTGTACGTCACGCACTGGGACTCGCGTCCGGTGTCGGACGATGATTCGGATCCGGCGAACCGGGCCAAGCCCATGCCGGGCGCCAACGATGGGGCGTCGGGGGTGGCGCTGTTCGTGGAGCTGGCCGAGGTCCTGAAGCGGACGCCGCCCACGGTGGGCGTCGATCTCCTGTTCGTGGACGGCGAGGACTACGGGCAGTTCCAGCCCAAGAAGCAGGATGTGCTGCTTGGGTCGGCCTACTTTGCCGCGCACTTGCCGGCGCCTGGCTACCAACCCCTGTACGGGGTGTTGTTCGACATGATCGGTCAGCGTGACCTCCAGCTCTACGAGGAGGGCAATTCCGTTCAGCGGGCGCCGGAGGTGGTGGCCCGCGTGTGGCAAGCGGCGGGCGACATGGACTACTCGAACGTGTTTATCCCCCGCAGTAAGTACACGATTGATGATGATCACCTGCCACTCCTGGACGCCGGACTCCGGGTCATCGACGTGATCGACTACGACTACCCGGTCCACCACACGACGCACGACACGATCGACCAGCTGTCGGCGCGTTCCCTCCAAATCGTCGGCGACGTCGCCACGGGACTAGTCACCGGCCCCTGACGGGGAATCCCCGGGGGGGCCAGAGTGACCCTTGGCGGTCGCCCGGCGTCCTGCAATTGCGGCGTTCCATTCCCGATCCGGGCCGTCCGGGGCCGGGAAGGGGAGGCCGTCGACGCGTCATGTCGTGGGTTCCCGTTGCCAGGCATCCCGAGCCCTAGCCCGTGCCAGATACTCGTACCCGCCCGACCGCCTCCGCGGTCCCTGTGTCACACCGTCAGGCGCCCCGCGCTGCCGTCCGGCATCCATGGCCGCGGTAGCCGCGAATGGGCGCTCGCCGGTCGTTGAGGCCCTCATTCGCGAGGGGTTGATCACCCGCGAGCAGGCCCAGACGGCGCAGCGCGAGGTGCAGCAGAGCGGCACGGGGATTCAGTACAACCTGGTCAAGCTGGGCTTCATCCAGGAGCTCGAGCTCACCAAGCTGCTCGCCCGTCAGCATCGGATGCCGGCCGTCGACCTGACCAAGTTCGAGGTCGACCCCAAGATCGCCAAGCTGATCCCCACCGAGCTGGCGTTGAAGCACCTCGTCCTGCCGCTCAAGCGAGACGGGCGGACGCTGACGGTGGCCCTCGCCGACCCCACCAACCTCGGGGTCATCGATGACATCAAGTTCATCACGCGCTACGACATCTTCCCCGTCATCGCTGGGGAGTTCACGCTCCGCAACGCGATCGAGCGGTTCTACGAGTCGAACGATGCGCAGATGCAGTCGCTGCTGGACGACATCGCCGCCGAGGACGGCGACGTCGAAGTCGTCGCCGACGCCGACGACGCGGACGCGGCGGCCATCGACGATGCGCCTGTCGTCAAGCTCCTCAACGCCATTCTGACGGACGCGGTCAAACGCGGCGCGTCGGACATCCATTTCGAGTGCTTCGAGCACGAGCTGCGCGTGCGCTACCGGATCGACGGCGCGCTGCTCGAGGTCATGAAGCCGCCGATGAAGATGCGGGCCGCGTTGATCTCGCGGTTCAAGATCATGGCGTCGCTCAACATCGCCGAGCGGCGCGTGCCCCAGGACGGGCGCATCAAGCTCAAGATCGGCAAGAAGGTCATTGACTATCGCGTGTCGACGTTGCCGACGCTGTTTGGCGAGAAGGTCGTGCTGCGAATCCTCGACAAGGGGAACCTGACCTTCGATCTGGAGAAGTTTGGGATCGAGCCGCGCGCCGAGCGCGAGCTCATGGAGGCGATCTCCAACCCGTACGGCATGGTGTTGGTGACGGGGCCGACCGGGTCGGGGAAGACGACGACACTGTACTCATCGTTGTCCAAGGTCAACACGATCGACGTGAACATCATGACGGCCGAGGACCCCGTCGAGTACAACTTGTTT
>DATMNB010000177.1:0-7594 GCA_035569435.1 Gemmatimonadaceae bacterium | reverse complement strand
CGCCATTGTGCGTCCATCGGGCGACCAATCGGCACCGGAGCGATAGTTCTCATCGCCAAATGCGTACGGAGTCAACAGGTCGGCGTTCGTACCGTCGACGTCGGTAATATATATCTCCGGGTGCCCAGAGCGACCCGATGTGAATGCGATCTGCCGGCCATCGGGGCTGAACGTCGGCTGCGTGTTGTCGGTCCCACGACCAACGGTAATACGACGCCCCGGATCGTTTGAGAAGGGGTTGGCGGCAAACAGGTCCGTCCCGACCTCGTCACCGTGCGCATACACGATGCTGTTCCCATCGGGCGAGAACACTGGCGCGCTGTTGAGACCGCCCGGTGTCGCGACTAGTGTCCGGATCGTGTTTGCCTGCAAGTCCTGTACATCGATCACCGTGCCACGGGACGAGAACGCGCTGTACGCGATATACCGCCCGTTGGGAGACCAGCACGGCGACAGCGCCCCTTCCTTGATCGTCAGGGGGTGCGCCCCGAACCCATCGCTATCGATGACCCACACCTGTCCGTCGCGGACAAATAGGATGCGCGTGGCCGCGATCCCGTGCGTGCCCGTCACCCACTGCTCGATCTGGTCCGAGGCGGCATGGACGGCCAACCGCCACTCGGGCGCCCCGTAAAACGGGACCGGGAAATCCCGCGTCTGATAGATCTTTCGCGCGCCGACATCGTGGATGATCACGTGGAGGGCCGTCGGCGCCAGGAACGCCTGGACGACCGCGGCGGCACCTAACTGCTTAAAGAGCGGATAGTTCACGTCGGCCGTTTGGGGCGCATTCACATTGCCGATCACCGTGACCCGGTCGCCCAAATCCAGGTCGCGCGAGATGATGGCCCGCGCGCTGTCCCCGCCAACCCCGAGGATGGGCAGGACCACGACCCCGGGCTTGCCGCCCGTGTTATAGGTCAGGCCAATGTGGACGCCCTTGGTCGAGTCCTGCGCGTCCGCACGGCCGGCCACGACGAGGGCGAGTGCCAGAACAACGGGTAAGGCAATTCTCATTTGATGAGTTGTGGGTCGAAACTGAAGACGACGGTCAACGCATCGTCATGAAAGCCCTGTGGCAATGGGCCAAAGGACTTGGCGGCGGCCTGGTAGGCGCCCTGCGCTTCGAGATCGAAGCCGTAGTCCCCAGACCGCTTCACATACCGGAACGAGTCGACGCTGCCGTCGCGATGAATAACGAACGAGACCTCGGCGCTCAACCCCGAGTTTCGGTCGAGCGGCGTGAAGTTGAGCGCCATCTGCCTGACGATGTTGTTCAGATAGTCGGGAAACGGAAACTCCACGCCGACGGTATGCACGTTGGCGACGTCAGTCCCGGTGCCCCCCTGCGGACCACCGCCGGCCTTGGGCTGGGGCGTCGGCTTGGTGGGCGTCACGGCCTTGGGTGACGGCGTCGCCCGCGGCGGCGCGGCCTGGGCGGGCGCCGGCTTGACCGGCACGGGCGGCGGCGTTGGCAGCGGCTGCGGTCGTTGCGGGAGGGGTACGTCGGCCTGGGGCGGTATCGGCGTCTTCTCCGGCACCACAACGCCCTCCTTGCGCGGTCCTGGCGGCGCCGCGACGATGTCCACCCGATAGACCGGCGGCAGCGGCGCCGCGGCCCGTGATGTGAGGAACACCAGCGCCGTGATCGCGGCAGCGTGGAGCACGACGGACGCGCCGACCCATGGCCCCAGCGTCACGCCACCCCCGCGTCGCGCGGACGCGCGCATGCCCACCTAGGGCTGTTCCTCCGGCTCGGCGACAAGGCCCACGTCGCCAGTCCCCATGTTGCGCATCACGGCCAACACCTTCACGACCATGCCATATGGCACGCCGGCATCGGCCCTGAGATACACGCCGTTCGATCCGTGCTTGGCCGCCAACGCCTTGAAGTCGGACCGGAACTCGTCGTACGACAGTCGCGCGTTGTCGACATAGATCTGTCCCGTGCGATCGACCGTCACGACCATCCCGCTCTTGGGTTCCAGCGGCTTGGCCTGCGCTTGCGGCAACGCCACATCGACGCCGCCCTGCATGATCGGCGCCGTGATCATGAAGATCACCATCAGGAGCATCATCACGTCGATCAGACTCACGACGTTGATGTCTCCCATGAGTACGGCGCGTTCCCGGCGGCGACTAGGCATGACCGTCACGCACGGCCAGCGCGATGACCGCTGAGCCAAATCCTTCGAGCTGCGAATCGAATCGGTTGAGGCGCGAGGCAAACAAGTTGTACCCGAACACCGCCGGAATGGCGACACTGAGCGCGGCCGCGGTGGCGATCAACGCCTCGGCGACGCCAGGGGCGACGGCGCCGATGTTGCCTGACCCCTTGGTCGCGATCCCGACGAACGCCGAGATCACGCCGAGGACCGTACCGAGCAGTCCGATGAGGGGGCTCACCGACCCGATCGTCGCCAACCAGGGAATGAATCGGCCGAGCCGATCGCGCTCGGCATTCGTCTCGGCGTCGAGCAGGAGCCGCATGGCCTCGACCTGTGCCGAGGACATCGTCTCGGGCGCGCCACGGCGGCCCGCGAACTCCGTCGCACGGGCCAGCACGCGGGTGTAGGGGTTCGACACGGCCCGCGACGCGAGTGTCGCCGCTTGCTCATAGCGGTCGGCGGCGTCGAATCGGGCCAGGAAGTCGCGCGACACCCGGTTGAGCCGGGAGAACTCCGCCCACTTGGCCAGCATGATCGCCCAGCTCACCAATGACAGCACGGCCAGCACCGCCAGCACGACCTTGGTGCTGAGCGTCGAGCCGATGATCAATCCAATGGGCGACGCGGGGATGCCGGTCCCGATCTGGAGCAACAGACTGCCCATCATGCCGGGATCCCCATGCGCTGCCGCGCAAACCACGCCAATGTCTCGGTGAGCCCAGCATCGAGAGCCATCGTCGGGCGCCAGCCGAGCGCCGCGGCGGCCTTGTCGACCACGACCGACGACCGCTGCTGCTCGCCCGGCCGCGCCGGCGCATGCTCGATGGCAACCGACGCGTTCGCAACGCGCGCGAGCGTGTTGGCCAGGTCCACGACCGATGTCTCGACCCCCGTACCGATATTGAACCCACGCGCATCGAGCCGCCCGGCCGGCGGCAGTGGACGCGTCGCCGCGGCCAGATTGGCGCGCGCCACATCCCGTACAAACACGTAGTCCCGCGTCTGTCGTCCGTCGCCAAAGACCGTCAGGGGCCTGCCCTCCAAAATGCGGTTGCAGAAAATCGCCACGACACCCGCCTCGCCATGCGGATCCTGGCGCGGGCCGTAGACATTCGCGTAGCGGAGCGCCACCGTCTCCAACCCGTGAACGCGCGCGTAGTACGCGAGATAGAACTCACAGCTCAACTTGGCAATGCCGTACGGCGATTCGGGATCCTTTGGCATTGTCTCGTCGTTGGGTGGTGTGACAAAATCGCCGTACAACGCGCCGCCGGTCGACGAGAAGATGATGCGCGGCCGTGTCGCCGCGGTGCGGCACGCCTCCGCCACCGTCAGGGTGCCCAGGATGTTGATCGCGGCGTCAGCGGCGGGGTCGGCGACGCTCTTCCGGACGTCGATCTGGGCCGCGAGGTGCGACACGACGTTGAACTGGCCATCGCGGACGAGTCGCGCCACGTCGGGCGAGGTGACATCGATCTCGACGAAGGTCGCACCAGTGGGGATGTTGGCGCGTCGGCCGCTCGACAAGTTGTCTGCGATGGTCACCGCGTATCCCTCGGCGAGATACAGCTCGGCGACGTGCGATCCAATGAAGCCGGCCCCGCCGGTGACGAGCGCCCGTTTGTCGGCGCCCCTCACGTCTCTCCACCGTCGTCGACCGCAAACAGGTACCGCGCCGCATCGACGATGCCCAGCCCACGACCGTTGGCAGCGGCGGCGCGGAGACGCACGCTGGGTTCGTGCAGAAACTTGTTCATGAGGCTCCGGGAAAGTTGTTCAACCGCGTCGCGCTGCGCCGGCGTGAGGTCCCCAAGCCGGCGCAGCGCCTGCGCCAGCTCCTCGGCCCGCATCCGCTCCATCGCCGAGCGGACCTCGGTGACGACGGGGACCGCGGCCAGTCCGGCGAGCCACTGCCAGAACCGCTCGACCTCACCATCGATGAGCTGCTCAGCGCTCGGCAACTGGGAGCGACGCTGCTCGATGTTCGCGGCCACGACGGCGCGCAGGTCGTCGAGATCATACAGAAACACGTTGTCCAGCGCGGCGACGGCCGGCTCGACGTCGCGCGGGAGGGCGATGTCCAGAATGCACAGCGGCCGGCCGCCGCGCGCGGCGAGGCGCGGCGTGAGATGGTGCGGGTGCACGACCGGGTGCGGGGCCGACGTCGAGCAGAGGAGGAGATCGACAGTCGCCAGGTCGTCCCAACAATCGTCGTAGCGGATCGCCGTGGCGCCATGGCGGCGCGCCAGGGCCTCGGCCCGCTCGAACGTGCGGTTGGCGACGAGCGCCGCGCGGACACCCTCGTCAATGAGACACTCCAGCGCCAGCTCGGCCATCTGCCCGGCGCCGAGGATCATCGCCCGCCGGCCGTGTAACGTGCCGAAGATCTTCTTGGCCAACTGTACCGCGGCCGAGCTCACCGACGCCGACCCGCGGCCGATCGCCGTCTCCGTGCGCACACGCCCGGCGACCGAGAGCGACGTCTGAAAGAGTCGGTTGAGGACCGGACCCGATCGGCCGCGGGAGAGCTCCCACGCATCGCGCACTTGCCCCTGGATCTGGGCCTCACCCAGGACCATGGCATCGAGGCCGGCAGTCACGCGCATGAGGTGCCGCACGGCATCGCGGTCACGGCGCACGTAGCCGAGCGGCGTCGCGTCGTCACCCAGGCGCGCGCTCAACGTCGTCCAGACCGAGTCGGCGGCTTCGGTGTCGTTCTCGACCACATAGAATTCCGTGCGGTTGCACGTCGAGAGCAGGACGGCCTCGCGCGCGTTGGAGGCGGCGCGGAACGCATCGAGCACCGCGCCGACGTCCTGCGGGTCGACGGCGCATCGCTCCCGCGCATCGATTGGCGCGGTATGATGGCTCATTCCGGCGACGATCAGCGCCATGCGGCGACTCGTGCGGCGATCTCGCCGCGTTCGACCCGGTCACAGAACTCTGGCCCGACCAGCGCCGACTCGGCGGCGGGCCACTGACTCCCCATCTCCCGCCCACGCAAGGCCGCCAGGGCCGCCAGTGCCTCGCCGTAGCGCGCGTCGAATCGCGCGCCGATCGCGTCCCGAATCCGGGCCGCGGCCGACGGCACACCGCCCGTGGAGACGCTAATGATGAGTGGGCCGGCGCGGTGCGTGGCCACGGTGACCCAGTCCCCCTCGGTCGGGGCATCCGACACGTTGACCAGCCGGCCAGCCGCCCGGGCGTCGGCAGTCACGCTGGCATTGACCGCGCGCACGTCGGTGGCCGCGATGACGAGCGTGGCGTCGCCGATATCGGTCGACTCGTAGGCCCGTTCCTCGAGCACCACCCGTGGGCCGCGCAGCGCGGACAGGGCCGGCGCGATCGTCGGCGCGACGACGCGCACCGACGCGCCGCTCTCGAGAAGCGCCAGCGCCTTGCGGAGCGCGACCGCGCCCCCGCCGACGATGAGCGCGCGAATGCGGCTGCCGTCGAGGAGCATCGGGTACCCGCTCACAGGAACTGCCCCTGCCGGGCCGCGAGGACCCGGGCCGCTACGTACGAGGCAAGGACCAGGGCGAATGCCACGCTGGCCACGACCGCCGCGCGCCGTGCCTGCCAGCGGCCCAGGAGACGGCCGAGCGCCAGCGCCGTAGACGCCAGCCACGCGCCCACGCCCCATACCATCTGCGGCATGTCGGTCGCGCCATAGCGCATCGAATAGCCAACGGCGAGCGCCACACCTGCCGACAGCGTAATCCAGGCGGCGATCGCGCCGACGTGGTTCAACCGGTCGAGCGTATCGAGCGGCGGGAAGGCGCGGAACACCGGGCCAAAGCGGCGCGACTTGAGCTCGCGCCGCTCGACGAGATACATCGCGCCCGCGGCGGCAGTCGTGCCAAAGGCCGCGATGCCGAGGAAGCTGAGCGTGATGTGCGCCGCCAGCCATGCGCCACGAGCGCCTTCGGGGAGCGGGGAGGCGACGACCAGGTCGCGCGACGCGAGGGCTGCGGCCACGGCGGTGGCGATCGCGGCCAGTGGGGCCGCGACGAGCGTCAGGCTGACATCGCGCGCCAGTGCCTCAACGGCTAGGAGCGTGGCCGCCAGTGTGAGGCCGGCGAACGAGAGCGCTGGACCGAGGCCTGCCACCGGGAGCTGGCCCGCAGCCTGGGTACCCAGGGCGAGCGCCAGGGCGTGCAGGAGCACACCGGCCAGAAGCGCGAAGACGACCCCCCGCACCGGCGGTCCGACCGGACGCGCGAATGGCGTCGCGGCCAGCGCCGCGGCGCCGGCGTAGCACAGGACGGCACACAGCAGGGCGGTCGCAAGCATGGGGTGCTAGAAAAGCTAACAGCCATGTCCAGCAGGCACATGGCTGTTTCGAACAATATAAACTTTTCTTCCTTAGGGCATTTTCGCCGAGACACGGGTGACAACCCCAGGAGCGATGGCCGGCTGATCCTGATGGATCACGATGACCGTCGCACTCCGCGGCGTCACCCGGACCACCTGGGCGATGCCGATCTTCACCTCGGGGAGAACGAGGCCGGTGTCGTAATCCTTGTCCGGCGGACGAACGAGCGTGACCTGGTCCCCGATCCGATACCCGTCCGATTCCTTGATGGGCAGCACGAGGAAGTATTGCAGGCTCGTCATCACGACCTCGTCGTCGACCCAGAGGACCCTGCTGCGCGGCCCGTTTTCCACCGCCGCCACCATAGCGTTTGCCGCGGGGAACTCCGGGTTGTCGATCGGAATGACGCCCTGCCCGACTTCCATGTTGCCGAACATCTGGCTGATCCGGACGGTCGTCGCTTCGCCGGGCCCGGCGGCACGAACGACCTGCACGATACCGGTTGGGATCACCACCTGACCGTAGATCTCGTAGTCGGGGCCGAGCCGGTAGGTCAAGAATCGCTGACCGAGGTCGCCGTTCGCGCCCTTGGGCAGCTTGATGTAGACCTCTTCCCGAAGTTGGAACGGGGAGCGCGGCGTCTCCAGTTGCACCGCCGTCATCTCACTTGACAGGACGATGGTGCCGGCATCGCGCGGGCCGCCCTCGCGGTCAAGGAACGGGGCCGCAAAGTGCTCGCCCGGACGCACCGGCATATGCGGAAAACGGGGCGCGGCCATCGCCGTAGTGGCGGTCGTCGTGCCGGCCGCATGGGCCTGGGCACTGGCATCGAACACCGTGGGGCCACCCAACGGCGCCGCGGTCGCGACATCGCCCTCGGTAGCCCTTGTGTCTGCTTGCGCGACGACAATGCTCGGCGCGGCCACAAGGCCGAGTGCCCAGCAGAGACGTGCGAGACTCTGTCGCATCATCGGTTCAACCCCGGTTCGGATGGCTGTCTTACCTAGACGAGGAGACCGGCCAAGACGAAACGTCCCGGCGTTTTGTCCGGTCAGCCCCACCTGGTGGACGCAACCAAGGGGGAACTGTCACGCACAAACAGCATATCTGT
>DATMNB010000176.1:0-22803 GCA_035569435.1 Gemmatimonadaceae bacterium | reverse complement strand
GGACAGTGGACTGCGCCCAGGCGTGATGGGATGTCGTAGTCGCCCAGGCTCTCCCAGACGGATTGCTGGACGCGACCGGTGACGCGAAAGGGGGTCAGGTTGCGGGCTCGCGCCGGGTCGGCAAAATATCCCGCCACGCTGAGCGCAAACGATTGCTCGCGAAATGCGGCGGGGTCTCGGACGCGAAGGTCGGACGCCTGTAACGCGGCGCGCTTGGCAAGGGTCGCCGGATCGCTCTGGCGCCGGGCGAACTCGGCTTCGAACTGCGTCCGATAGGGTCGCGTGGACGGTGCCGGATCAATGAGGACGAGTTTGCGGGGTCGCACGACGCCGTGGGCGGCGGCGAGGAGCGTCAGCAGTGCGCCCCAGGAGAAGCCGACGATGGTCGGCGGGTCGAGGCCGAGCTCGGCGACCACGGCGCCCAGGTCGTCGACTTGCGTGCGCCACCCGATCGCGTCGGGTGAGGGCGAGCGGCCGCCGCCGCGCTGGTCGTAGAAGACCGTGTCGAAGCGGGTGGCGAGATGCAGGAGCTGCGGCTGGAGATACTGTTGGTCGGCGCCAGGGCCACCGTGCACGACGAGCACGCGCTCGGCGTTGGCGGGACCCCATGCGGCCCAGTACAGCGGGACGGGGGTGGTCGCGGTGTACCCTGCCTCGCGCGGGTCTGGAATGGGTAGGGCCACACGGCAATTTACCGCTCAGTGTCCGATCCAGTAACTCACTTTCACGATGAATGTGTTGTCGGGCGTGGTGCGGGCCAGCGCCGACTGGTCGCGGTTGTAGGCGAAGTTGGCGTTCAGCCCGTACACATTGTTGTTGTATCGAAGCTGCTGCCAGACGAGGTACAGCGTCGAGCCCGGGAGATATTCCCACCGGAGCACGGCGTTGGCCCGGAGCGATCGCGAGTTGTAGTCGCGGTTCCCGATGTTGTAGGCGTACCCCTGCCCCGAAAATACATAATAGTCCCCGTTGGCCGCCAACGAGTCCCGGACCGTCGTCTGGCTCAACTGCCGCGTGTGGTTGAACTCCTTGAAGTCGTGATAGTGCCCGCTCGCCAGCAATGGCTGCGCGTACAACGAGAAGGTGAGCTTGGGCGTCAGCGTCCAGTTGATTCGCGTCTCGACCGACAGCGTGGTCTGGTTGACCGACGCGAAAATGTAGTGACGCCCATAGAAGACGTGACTCGTATCGCCCGCCCGCGCGACGAGCGTCGAGTCGTACTGTGTGGGGTAGCGATTGAGATCGAGCGTCGGCGCCAGGCTGAACGTGACCGTCGGCGTGGGTTTGACGAGCACCGTCATCTGCGGCGTGATCTCGCCGCCGCCCGCGTCGAGTCCGACGTTGCCCTCGACGCTGGCGGTGAGCACGACCGCCTTGCGCGAGTCCGTCTTGACGTAGAGCGACGCATCGTTGATGCCACGGTTCTTGAACACGGGGCCGCCGCGGGACAGCGTCTGGTCCAGCGACGTCGGACGATGAATGAAGTACGTGGTCACGTTCCAGAAGTTCGGCCAGTCGATGGAGACGTAGGCCTGATATTGCTGCGAGATGAGATCGCCGTCGAAGTTGTACGACCGCTGCGTCCCCGCGACCGTGAAGATGTCGCGGTACCACGTATGTGGGACCGTCCACTGCCGGCCGACGTTGGCGAGGAACGTCTGGTAGTCGGCCTTCTGCTGGAACGCCAGGTCGTTCACCTCGAACCCGGGACTCCGGATATTGGTCTGGCCCTCCCAGAGCCAGTCACCGTTGTCCTTGCCCAACCGGAGGTACCCGGCGAAGCCCCGGAGCGAGCTCGCCGCCGTGTCGTACCGGTCGTTGAACAGCCCTCCGCCCGCGTGGCGCCGGTCGGGCCGCTGGAAATAGTGGGCGCTCGACTGCTCGGTGAGGGTCATCGCCTGGTGGCTCCCACCGACCTCGGAGATCGCGCCGCTCCCCATGAGCGAGTAGTTCCGCGTGTCCCACGTCGTGATGAAGTCGAGTCCCGCGGCCTCGGCGCGGCTGTGCAAGCTGTCGCGCGGCAGCGCGCTGTTCAGTCGCCGCACGGTCGACGTGACCATCCCGCCGATGACGGTGGCGCCGTGTCCCAGGTCTTGTTTGACGCGGCCAACCAGGTAGTTGCTCAGCGGCTCGACGGTCTCGTGATACGTCTGTCCCGACGCGTCGGAGAACCCGGCGCGCTCCTCGTTGGTGACCGCCTCGAGGAGCCCGACGGTCGTCCCGCCGCTCGTGCGGCCGGTGATCTTGGTCGCGCCCAGGATCTGGGTGTTGGTCGGGACGTTGAATGTATTGGCCGTCGATGCGTTTTCGATAAAGTTGCCGAGCTCGGGGAAGCGGCCGATGCGTCGAGAATAGAACAAGCCGAGCGATGACTGGTTGCTGCAGAACATGCAGTTGAAGCCGCCGTAATCGAATGCCGCGGCGCCGGAGACGAAGAACGGGCGCTTTTCGGGGTAGTAGGTCTCGTAGGCGCTGATGTTGATCACCGCGGGGTCGAGGTCGACCTGCCCAAAGTCCGGGTTGACCGTGGCATCGAGCGTGAGGTTGGACGGCAGCAGGTACTTGAGATCCGCGCCGGCGCGCGCCGTGAGCCGGTTCGTGCGGTTCACCGGGTCGCCGCAATTGTTACCGTTGGCTTCGTCGCTCACCAGCGCATACGGCAGGATCTCGGTGTCGCTGTTGTGGCCCTGGAGCGTGATGCCGTACAGGTGGCCGTAGCGCGATGGGCCGCTGGCCTCGTTCTTATGGTAGAACGACCACTGGTCACGTTCGTTCAGCCGGTCGATGACGCGGACGAGCTGCAGGCCCCAGGAGCGCGTGGAGTCGCGGTCGAACCGGAGCTGCGAAAACGGGATGCGAATCTCGGCCGTCCACCCGAGCGAGTCGATCCGGGCCGCGCCCTGCCACACGGGGTCCCATGACGGGTCGAGGTTATCGCCGCCGGCGCCCAAGGCGTCGCCGGTCGATCCCGATGGGTTGATCTCGAACACCGCCCGCGTGAGGTGATCATGGAATGGATCTAACGTGACGGTCAACTTGTCAGATGTGATTTGCGAATTGGCTTGGTCCAGATCCAGCATGTCGTCGCGTCTGGCCAGGCGGCTCCGCACGCCGCGGGCGCCGAGCGAGTCGTACATGCGGGCGCCGATGTACAACGCGTCGTCGTCGTACAGGATGCGGATCTCGGTGCGTTGGGTTGCGGGAGGCCCCTCGAGTGGCTGCGTCTGGCGAAACGCGGTGATCGGGGTCGCTGCGGCCCAGGCGGGCTCGTCGAGCCGGCCGTCGATCGTGATCGGGCCCGTGCGGCGGCCCGCGTCGGCGCGTGGGGCCGTCTGGGCGTGGACGGCCTGACCTGCGGACGGCGCCTGGGCCGCCGCCGTGCCGGCGAGGATCGCGACGCAGAGAAGGCCGTATGGAAGGCTATATGGAGCGGCGCCTGGCACGTGGCATTGGACGATCCAAGGCCGCCAAAGGTTTGGACCGGGCATCCGTTACTTCCGCCCGTCCTGAGCGTGTCTCAAGTACGGCATTCCGGTCAGAATGACGGCACCCTTATCGGTGAACAGTGGACTATTCGCTGACGTTCGCACGCCATTTTGCGCGGCTGGTGTGGCTGCTCGCGCGGTCGCCTGACTCGATCGAAGAGCAGAAGGCGGCGTTGCGCGCTTTGGTGACCATCTCCAAGTCGGGGTTGGTGACGCTGGCCATCTCGCCCGAGGGGATGGTGGCCAACGGCATGCCCGTGCCCGAGGCGCTGGATGGGGTGCCTGAGCTCGACTACCAGTTTCGCGGACATGCGATCCGCGCGATGGCGATCGATATGGGGGCGTTCGCGGCCGACATCCTCGGCACAGCCCGCATCTTCGCCGCCGTGACGCCGCAGGGCGATGAAGGGCGGGCGCTCGATGCTCAGCTGCGGGCGTTGTCGGCGCGGACGGTCCGGGTCACGTACAATCGGGCCGAGCGCGTGAGTGACGCGATCCACCGGGTGAGTGAGGCCATACCCGCCGTACGGATGCCGACGCCGGGGCCTGTGCCGGTGATCCGGACGCCGACGCCTGGCGCCATGCCGCGGTATACACCGCCGGCGCCGGTGCAGGCCGTGCCGGCTGCCGTCGATGGGTTGGAGAGCGCGTCGGTCTCGGTGCGCGCGAGCGCGTTCACGACCGACGTGCACAGCGATGTCGTGCGCGAGTTCACTGCGGTCGACCGCCCGCGGGAGAACGCCGACGAGTTCTTCGACAAGCTCGACACCACGAGCTCGATCTCGGCGACCTCGCGGCTCCTCGACCAGGTCGTGGCGGCCATCGAGCAGTATGGTCGGGACTCCAAGACGGTGGCCGTGGCGGATCTCTTTTACAAGATCGTGAGTCGGGAGCAGGAGAAGACCGATCCCGATTTGCGGCGGGCGTATGCGGCCGCGATCCGGCGGCTGTCCAAGCCCACCGTCCTGCGTGGCGTGGCCAGCGTGTTGCCCAAGCGGAAGGAGCGGGCGAGCGATTATCTGGCCGTGCTGGCTCGCGCGGGTGAAGAAGGGGCCGAGGCGCTCATCGAGCAGTTGACGGCGGCGCAGTCGCTGACCGAGCGACGCGTGTATTTCAGCGCGTTGGTGACGCTCAAGGCTGGGGCGTCGACGCTGACGCATATGTTGGGGGATGCGCGGTGGTACGTGGCGCGCAATGCCGCCGATCTGCTCGGGGAGCTGAACGCGGTCGAGGCGGAAGGGCCGTTGGCGGAGTTGCTCAAGCACGACGACGAGCGCGTGCGGCGGGCCGCGACCAACGCGCTGGCCAAGCTCGGGACGGCGCACGCGAATCTGGCGCTCAAGCGCGCGTTGCGCGACAGCTCGCCCCAGGTGCGGGCGACGGCTGCCGCGGGGTTGGCGTCGTCGCGACCGGCGGCGCGGGGGACGCGCACGGCGGCGACGTTGCTGCGGGCACTCGACGGGGAGTCGGACGTCGAGGTGCAGATCGCGATCTTGAGTGCGCTCGGTCGGATCGGGACGGCCGACGCGGTCGAGCGGCTCATCAAGGCCGCCGAGCCGGATGGGCGGCTGTTCAAGCGCAAGCCGGCGTCGTTTCGCGTGGCCGCGGTGCAGGCGCTCGGCGAGGCGCGGACGCCGACGGCGTTGGCGGCCCTGCAGGTGCTCACGACGGATCGCGACAAGGACGTGCGCGATGCGGCGCAGAAGGCAGTTGCCGATGTCGCCCCGGGCGATCGCCTCGAACCCGCCTAGCTAGCGCGCGGTAAAATCCGTGGCAGTCGTGACCGATCGGCAGGTCTCGGCGATCAACGTTGCCGCCCGATCGAGATCCTCGAGGCTCACCATCTCGTTTGGCGAGTGCATGTAGCGATTGGGCACGGACACGAGTGCCGTGGCGACGCCTTCGCTGGCGAGGTGCACCGCATCGGCATCGGTGCCCGTGTCGCGGCCGACGGCGCGGACGGTGTGGGGCATGCCGAGTCGCTCGGCGGTGGAGCGAATGAGGCCGAACATCACCGGGGAGATGACCGAGCCACGCGCCAGCGACGGGCCGCCGCCGAGCTTATGGTCTCCGAGCTCTTTCTTTTCCAGGCCGGGATGATCGGTCGCGAACGTCACGTCGACGACGATCGCCGCTTGCGGGCCGAGCCCCGCGGCTCCGATGAGGGCGCCGCCGCCGTGGAAGGCGATTTCCTCCTGCGTCGTGGCCACGGCGACCACGCGGGCCACGCCCGGCGACTCGGCGTAACGTCTCAGCGCCTCGAGCACGACAAACGCCCCGATCCTGTTATCGATCGACCGCGACACAATCCGGTCGTTGGGAAAATCGATCGTGCGCGAGTCGATCACTCCCGGGTCGCCGACCCCGACGCGCGCCTCCGCCTCGGCACGCGACGCCGCGCCGATGTCGATCCAGAGATCGGTCATCTTCGACGCCTTCTCGCGCTCTTCCGGCTTGATCAAGTGGATCGGCTTCTTGCCGACCACCCCGAGCACATCACCGGTGCGCCCCAGGAATCGCGCCCGCTGGCCGACCAGCACCTGCGTGTCCCACCCGCCAATCCCGCTCACATACAGATATCCATCGTCGTCGATGTAGTTGACGATCAGCCCAATCTCATCGATGTGACCGGCCAGCATGATGACGGGCGCACCGCCCGGATTGACGGTCGCCAGGCTGTTCCCAGCCACGTCGCCCCGTACATCCGCGAAGGTGTGCGCGTGATCGCGCCAGATCCGTGCGGGTCCCCCCTCGAAGCCGGAGGGCCCCGGTGTATCGAGTAACCGTTTGAGAAACGCGACCGATGCAGGTGAGAGCATAAGGTGTCAAAGGTTAGCGCGCCCGAGGGCCTGTCAAGATGCGCGGATGGGCACGGCATGGACAGGGTCGGGCGGCGCGAACAGCGACGGGTGCAGAATTGTCGCAAGTGTCTCGACGCCGTCGACCAGGCGCGGGCCGGGGCGGCTGAACAACCCATTGGCGTCAACCGCCCATACCGCCACGCCCGTGGGCACCGTCAGCGACCGGGCCGCCTCAGCGGCGCGCACCACATCGTAGCCGCACGGCGCCACGATGATGACGTCCGGCCGCGCCTCGGCGATGCGTGCCCCCGACATCGTCGTCGAGTGCTCTCCCGGTTGCGCCAGCACGTCGCGCCCGCCGGCCCGGCGCACCATGTCCGGGATCCAATGCCCACCGGTGAACAGCGGATCGACCCATTCGATCACCGCCACGCGGGGCCGCCGCGCCTCGGCCGCCCGCAGCACGTCGTGGACGGCTCGAAGCCGCGCCAGGAGCGCGTCGACGAGCAGCACACCCCGATCGGGGCATCCAAGGGCGGTCGCCACCTGACGGATGTCGTCCAGGACACCGTCCAACGTCGTCGCCGACACCGTGACCACGTTGGGCGGCGGGGAGAGACGGGCGGCCAGCGACCGGACGTCGTGCTCCGAGACGGCGCAGACGGCACACAGGGCTTGGGTCAATAGGAGATCCGGACCGAGGGCCGCGATCCGATCCTGGCGCAACGTGAACATCGGCGCCCCCGATCGTGCCAACTCGCGCACCCGGGCATCGACGACGTCTGGCGTGGCCGTCGTATCGACGGCGGTCTCGGTGACGCGGACCCGATCGGCGACGTCCGGAGGGTGATCGCATTCGTGGGTGACGCCCACCAACTGATCCAGCGCCCCGAGGGCCGCGATGATCTCCGTTGCGCCGGGCAGGAGCGAGACAACTCGGCGGGCGAGCGAACTGGTCGGCGAGGGAATGGGGGACGGAGTTAATGAAGAAAAAGGCACAATCGTCAAATAAAAAAGTGAAAATCACCCGATAGAAATCGTGTATTTACAGTCTAGTGACTGGAGCGTAGTGTTCCCCCGCGGCACACGTGTCTCGATACACAACGTCCGCGGCGACGCGGAGGAAGCCAAGCCCATGCCCCAGCTTTGTCAGCGACGTTACGTGGCGTTCGCGGCCGCCATACTCATGCCGCTCCTCCTCACGCCACAACGGGCGCGAGCCCAGGCGTTCCAGCTCAACGACGTAGGAAGTTGCGCGGTCGCGCGTGGCTATGCCACAACCGGCGCGCCATGTAAGGATGCGTCGGACATCTACTGGAACCCGGGGGCGGCAAGCGAACTGTCCGGCCTCTCGTTCTACGGTGGTGCGGCCGTGCTCCGCGTCATGGGCAGCTTCACGGCTGACTCGACGGGACACAAGTACAACTCCAACGCCCCGATCTCGGCGATCCCCAGCGCGTTCATTAACTACGGCAACACGATCAACGGCCATAAGTACGCCGTTGGCGTCGGCTTTTACACGCCGTACGGCCTGATCTCGCAGTGGCGTGCCGACTTCCCCGGCGATTTCTCGTCGCAGCGGGCGTCGCTGAGCACGTTCTACATCCAGCCCAACCTCGCGTACGAGATCGTCCCCGACAAACTCTCGATTGGTGCCGGTCCCGTCATCGGACATTCCGACGTACGGTTGGACCAGTACCTCGACCTGTCGCAGGTGGCGGTCGCACCCGGCGTCACCTTCGCTCAGCTCGGCATCGCGCCGGGCACCGCATTCGGCGTGGGCACGGCCAAGGCCAGCGCCACGGCCGTTGGGTTCAACGTCGGTATTCACTACAAGCCTGTTCCCGACGTGCAGCTTGGCGCGCGGTTCCTGTCCAAGCTGGCATTCAACTACACGGGCACGGCGACGTTCCGCCAGGTCCCGACAGGCCTCACGCTCGCCGCCGGTAATCCGCTCAATCTGCCGGGGGGAACGCCGGTCGATGCCGTGGTCGCGTCGCAATTCACCACCGGTGCGCTCACCACACAGGGCGTGAAGACGTCGATCGCCCACCCGTATCAATTTCAGGTCGGTATCGGCTACACCGGCATTTCCCAGACGACGCTCTCACTCGACTATGAGTTGAGCGGATGGTCGTCGTTCAACCGGCTGCCGATCATGTTCACCGGCCCCGCTGCAGCGAACAGCACCACCGTGCTCCCCGACTACCATGACGCGTGGTCGATCCGGACCGGTGTCGAGCATGTCTTTGGCGATCCGGTCCTCGGGTTCGCCGTCCGCGGCGGGTTCATGTACATCAATACGCCGGCGCCTGATGTGTCGGTCACGCCGATTCTGCCGGACATGAATCGCTACAACTACACGGTCGGATTTGGCTATCCGTTCAGCAAGCACCTCTCCCTCGACGGTGCGTACGTCCACATCGGCGCCGAGGGACGGCGTGGGAGCACCACGGCGCGGTCCACGACGCAGGACACGAACGACACGGCTGCCCAGATCAATAACGGGTTCTATGCCCTCGCGGCCAACTTGTTCAGCTTGAGCCTCAAGGTCAACTACTGATGCCACTCACCGACACGGAGAATCGCATGCGGACATATTTCGTCGGCGGCATCGTCGCGTGCGCGGGCGTCCTGGCGCTCGCGGGGTGCGACAGCGCGAATATCGTTACGCCAACCAAGACCTCGCTCAACACTGGGCTGTTCGCGAGCTATGTGGCGCTCGGCAACAGCATCACCGCGGGGTATCAGTCGGGTGGGATCCTCGACTCGACGCAGCGGCAGAGCTTTGCGCGGCTGCTCGCGCTGCAGGCCGGGACGCGGTACGGCTATGCGTCGCTCGCCGGCGTGGGATGCCCGCCGCCGATCGTCAATTTCCAGACGGGGGCGCGGTTCGGCGGCAGCAGCAGCACGTCGGGCACGTGCGACCTGCGCGGGAACGCGGTGGCGATCCTGAACAACGTGGCCGTGCCGGGCGCGTACACCAACGATCTCACTGCGCCGACGTCCGCGACATCGAACCCGCTCACGACGTTCATCCTCGGCGGGCGGACACAGGTGCAGAAGGCGATCCAGGCCAACCCGACGTTTGTCACGATCGAGATTGGCAACAACGACTGGCTGCCGGCAGGGTTGACTGGCGTGCTCTTCCCCGACTCGTCGGTCGGGTCGACGGGCCTCACCAACACCGATAGTGTCATCGCGCAGTACGCGCGTGCCGTGAACGCGCTCGTCGCCGCCCGGCCCAAGCTGAAAGGCCTGCTTATCGGCGTGTTCCCGCTGCAGGCGCCAGCGGCGCTTTTCCCGGCCGAGAGTCTCTATACCAACCCCTTGCTGCAAGCGGAATTCACCGCGGCGGCCGGTGGGACGGTCACCTATTTCCCGAATTGCATCGGCTCGCACGCGCTCATCTCGGTCGACATTCTTGCGTTCTTTGCGAAGCTGCCTCCCCAAGAGCGCATCGTGAGCTGCCAACGCGGGGTGCCCGCGGAGCCGCTTGGCGATTTCTTCATCCTCGACACGTTCAAGCAGGACACGATCCAGACCGCGATCACGGCCTGGAATGCCTACATTTCGGCGAAAGCCGATTCGCTCGGCTGGGCGTATCTTGATCCCCTCACCCTGTTTGCACCGCTCAAGCAGTCAGGGGCGATCCCGGCGTTCCCCAATTTTGCGAGCGCGACGCAGCCGTTTGGGCCTTACATCACGCTCGATGGCATCCACCCGTCGGGGGCGGCGCACGTGGCGATCGCCAACGCACTGATCACGATCATCAACGCGAAGTACGGCGTCTCGATCCCGACGGTGCCGACGTCCTGACCCGTTCTACCCCTTCCTGGCGACCCGGTAGAGCGGGATCGCGAGAAACAGCACGAAGGCCGCTATCGAGACCAGCGGGTTCTCGGCGATCGGGCCGATCCGGTCGCCGAGGTTGTAGACGGAGTCGAAGTGGTAGACAGTGAGTGCGGCCAGAAGCACGCCGGTGATCGCGCCGCCGGCGATGAGGCCTGACGAGAAGAGCACGCCGGGGCCCGAGTCCTGGTCGACGGCCATGCCGGCGCGGCGTTCCACGAGCCAGCGCACGACCCCGCCCATGAACATCGTCGCGGTGGTGGAGAGTGGCAGATACGATCCCGTCGCGACGGGCAGCGACGGGATCCCCAGGATCTCCAGCACGATCGAGAAGAACGCACCGATCAGGATCAGGCCCCAGTTGAGTCGCCCCGTCAGGATCCCATCGACGACGAGGGCCATGATCTGCGACTTGGGGGAGTCGAGCTTGGTGACTTTGCGGCCGCGGTAGTCGACGGTTTCGTGGCCGCCGATACCGGGGTCGATCAAGTAGCGGATCGCGCCGCTGGAATCGATCAGATAACGGCCGGGGGTGGCGAGGCCTTCCCGCTCATACAGGTGGCCGACGCGGAAGGTCTGGCCGTTGTCGAGTTTATAGGGCGCGGCGTCGATATCGGACACCGTGATGCCGGGGTAACTGCGCTCGACGATCGTGGTGTTGGCCTTGTCCAGAAACTGAATGATCCCGCCGACCATGAGGGCCGACGTGATGACGCCGGCGAAGAGGCCGATCTGTTGGCGTGCGGGAGTGGCGCCGACGAGGTAGCCGGTCTTGAGATCCTGCGACGTGGCGCCGGCCACGGCGGCGGCGATGCAGACCACGCCGCCGATCGAGAGGGCGAGCACGCGGTGTTGCACGCCTGTCCAGCCGACGGCGAGGAAGATCAGGGAGGTGAGGAGGACCGTGGCGACGGTCATGCCGGAGATCGGGTTGGACGAGGCGCCGATCTGGCCGGTGATGCGGCTCGAGACCGTGACGAACAGGAAGGCGAAGGCCAGGGCGAGGATGGCGCCAAAGAGGTTGATGCCGATGCCCGGGAGGCCGACCATGGCGATCACCATGGCGATCGAGCCGACGAGGACGACGATCATGGGGAGATCGCGGGCCGTGCGGTGTTCGGTGGCGGCGCCCCCGGCGGCGCGGCGAAAGCCGGTCAGGCCCTTGATGAACGCCGAGACGATCGTGGGGAGGGCGCGGCACAAGCTGATAATGCCGGCGGCGGTGACGGCGCCGGCGCCGATGTAGTACGTGTAGTTGGCACGGATCGCCATGGCGTCCATGTCGGTGATGAGCTTTGTGGCGGGGTAGATCGGAGCGGTCAAGCCGGCGCCAAAGAGCTTGATGGCCGGGATCATCACGAAGAACGTGAACATCCCGCCGGCGAACAGATATCCGGCGATGCGGGGGCCAATGATGTAGCCGACGCCGCAGAGCTCTGGGCTCACCTCGGCTTGGAGCTCGCCGATGAGAGCGGGGCGTCCGCCGGGGACGGCGCGTTCGATGGCTTTGCGGGCGACGTCGATCCAGAGGTGGACGCCGTTGTTCAGGAACTTGTAGAGGACGCCGAGTCCGAAGCCCATGAAGATGGTGCGGGCTTGGACGCCGCCGAGCTCTCCCGCGATGAGCACCTTGGCGCAGGCGGTGCCCTCGGGGTATTTGAGGTTGGCGTGTTCCTCGACGATCAGATTCCGGCGGAGCGGGATCATGAGCAGGACGCCGAGAATGCCGCCGACGACGGCCACGGCAGCCACGCGGGCCCAGGGGAGGGCGTAGCCGAGGAGCAGGAGGGCCGGGAGCGTGAAGACCGTGCCCGCGGCGATCGATTCGCCCGCGGAGCCGGTGGTCTGCACCATGTTGTTCTGGAGGATCGTCGCCGGCGCGACGCCGAAGGCGCGCGTGATGTACCTAAAGATTGTGATCGAGAGCACCGCGATCGGGATCGACGCGCTGACGGTCAGGCCGATCTTGAGTGCGAGGTAGACGCTCGACGCCGCGAACAGCACGCCGAGGACCATCCCGAGGACGAGCGCCCCGGGGGTGAGCTCGCGCAGGTCGGCGTCGTCCGGGACGAACGGGCGAAACCCGCTGGCGCGGGGGGTGGGGGCCGTTTCGATCGCGGGTTCGGCGATTACGGTGTCGGTCATGGGGTCAACAATACGGGTCGTCGGGACCGGGCACTAGGGAATCGGGGCTTCTACGGTATGGCCGTGAATGGGAGAACCATACGGCGTGTTTTCTCGCTCAGACGGACGAAGTCGAGTGCGGTGTACCACTGTACCAGGGACTCCGTCTTTGGATCAACGGCGAGAAAGGCGCCACCGACAACCTCTGCCTCGTCCTTGGCGATTTGCGCGGCGCGCATCACCAGGGCCTTTCCGACTGAGCGGTTTTGGAAAGTGGTGTGCACGCCGAGCCGGCCGAGTAGGTATCCGCCGAGCTGCGGATAGGGCACGGCGCCGATGCCAAGCTTCGACAGGAGGGCGGTCTCGACGCGAACGGTGACCGGCGAGAGTGTGAAGTAACCGAGGACGTCGTGACTGGCGTTGGCTGTGACGTAAACCTGACTGAGTCGCACCGTCTGCTCGGCGTGGGCACGGTGCTGCAGGAAGGCATCGATCTCGGGGTCACCGCAGGTGAACCCGCCGAGCTGGTGTATCGGGGCGAGCGTCACGACGGGCGAGTACGCCGGTCGTGACGTCACCGCTTTTTCTTTTTCGGCGGGAGTGGGCCGAAGAGCGCGTCGGCGCGGGCGGCGAGCTTGGTCGCCTGGGCGGATGGTTTTGAGGCGGCGGCAAGGGTGCGCAAGAGCGCCTCCTGCTCTGGCGCGGTGAGCGTCCACTCGGTCGTTTCGGCGAGATCACGGGTCACGCGCTCGGCCAGGGCGGCCGTGATGTATTCGGCGATGGTCTGACCCGTCCGTGCGGCGGCCCGGCTCAGGTGCTCCTTGAGCAGGCCTGGCAGACGGAACTCCTGTCGTTCATCGGCCGGGAGGGCGCGATACGCGGACGTCGGGCTGGGCATACCGTACAATGTACGTACTTCAGCCCTTCATTGCAAGCCTGCGCCCTGTCCTCCGTCAGCGCCCCGGCCCGGGCACCAGCTGCCAGCGGCCGTGGACGGTGGCGCTCACCGTGAGCGGTCCGGCGTCGACTGGCGTGGGGACGTTCTCCGCCTGGGCGGCGGCCATGCGCATCGCGGGCACTGGGCCGAAGCGGATGCCGCCCTGGGTTTCTGTGGTCAGCTCGACTGGCGGGCCGAGTGAGCCGCCGACGGCCTTGGCCATCGCCTCGGCGTCGCCGCGTGCTTGGATCGTCGCCCGGCTCAATGCATCGCGACGGGCCGAGTCGACGTTGGAGGCGGTGAACTGGAGGCTGGAGATGTTATTGGCGCCGGCAGCGAGGGATGCGTCGACGACCTTTCCGACGTCGCCGACCACCTTGAGCTCGACCTTGACCGTGTTCTGTGCGTCGTAGCCCACGACCTTGCTCGCGCCCTTGTCGTACGTGGAGCGCGGCGACACGGAATAGCCCAACGTCCCAGTCTGCTCTTTGGAGAGTCCAAGCGCGTGCAGCGTGTCGAGCACGGCCCGGGTGCGGCGGGCGTTGTCGGCCGCGGCAGCGGTGGCGGTCGACGCCTGGGTCTGGACGGAGACTAAAATCGTCGCTCGATCCGGCGCGACCGTTGACTCGGCGTGGCCCATTGTGCTGACAATCGGCGGCGCGGGCGGCGTGGTGGTCTGAGCGCGTGCGGCCGCACCAGTAACCGCCACGATGGCTAGTCCCAACGTAGAGGGGCGCATGCCCTCAAGAATACACCAGAGTCGGCTGACTGGCACCGAGGGGAGGGCGCGTGGGCAACCCACCCTCGGTGGAACCAATCAGTCTTACCGTACGTCGATCAGCACCGCGCGATGGGTCGCGGCGGAGCGCGCGGCCGCATCATTGAACGCAGATGTCACGGCGGCATTCCCGTCCGCGCGCGCGACCGTGATGTCCGTCGCGGGCGTCGAGCCGTCGGCCACCTTGCCACTCGCGCAGGTGACCTCGATGCTCATTGGCGTATAGATCCCGATCGTGAGGAATCCGATGAGTTGAGTGAGGAATGACTCCTGTGTCTCGACCTTCGCGACGCCATGCGGACACTTGGCGGCCGTCTCGACTGTGCTGGGCGGCACCAGACCAAGGACCCACCCGGACGCAATCGGCTTCGAGATCACTTCGGTTGATGGGGTTGCGCCAGTCTCGATCGTGGCGTGATAGCAGCCGGTGCTCGCGAACATCATGACCACAGCTCCTGCCGTAGACAGCCAACGCTTGTGCATTCGTCTGACTCCTGGAGATGAGATATGGTGGTTGACTCACAGCCATCGTGGCCGGCAACACCGACGGCGTTTGCCTATATGGTGGGGGTTGCTGAAAGACGCCAGATTACCACCATGGCCGCCCCCCAGATCTATGCGTCGCTGGACCAGCAGATCGACGTCGAGACGCCCGAGCAGGTTGTCCTCTCGTATACCGTGGCCGGGATCGGGTCGCGTACGGTGGCCGCGATCATCGACTATGGGATCTGCGCCGCGCTGATCGTTGCGATCTGGATCGCCGTCGATGCGCTCGGTGGGACGCGTGCCAGCACGCCGTGGTTGACGGCGCTCATGCTCATTGGCGTCTTTGCGGTCAACTGGGGCTACTACGTGCTGTTCGAGGCCCTGTGGGATGGGCAGACGCCGGGCAAGCGGCGGATGGGGCTGCGCGTGGTGCGGGATGGCGGGTTCTCGATCACGTCTGGCGCGTCGGCTGTGCGGAATCTCGTGCGGGCCGTCGACATGCAGCCGGGCTTTTTTTACGGCGTCGGCATCCTGAGCGCGATACTCTCGCGGTCAGGGAAGCGGCTGGGCGACTATGCGGCCGGGACGTTTGTCGTGCGCGAGCGGACACTGGTGGCCGCGGCGCCGGCCAGCGCGCCCTCGCCGGGCGCGTCGTCGGCGGCGGCATCGACATCGCGCGAGGTCGTGCCGACCGCGCTGCTGAGCGACGATGAGTTCTCACTGCTCGAGCGGTTTGTGCAACGGCGCCAGGCGCTGGAGCCGGAGCGCCGGGCACAGTTCACCGGCGATCTCGCGACGCGGTTTCGTGCGCGGATGCCGGCACACACGGGGAGTGATCCCGCTTTTCTCATCGCGTTGTTCGAGAGCGAGCGGGCGGCGCGTGCGCGGGGCGCGGCGGCGCCAAGTGACACGGGCGCGGCGCGCGAGCAGCACGCGCTGGTCGCCGAGGGCGCGCCGCGGTGGCGCGAGTTCGCGGCGCGGCTCACGAGGGCGCAGCAGCGCGGGTTGGCGGGGCTTCCGGAGCAGGAGGTCAGCGATTTTGCCGCGCGGTATCGGGAGCTCACGACCGATCTCGCGCGCCTGACCACGGCGGCGCGCGGGCGCGAGGTCGAGGCGTTGCTCTATCTCAACCGGTTGGTCGCCGCGGGACACAATCTGCTCTACCGCGAGCGCCCGGTTGCCGCGCGGTCGATCTGGCGCTACGTGACGCGCGTCGTCCCGGACGAGGTCCGGCGATCGGCCGGGCCGATCGGGCTTGCCGCGCTCCTCATGTTTGGACCGGGGATGATCGCCTACGTCGCCGTCATCCAGCAGCCAGAGATCGCCGCGCGATTCATTCCGCCCGAGATGATCCAGCGCGCCGAGAACGGCGTCGAGCGCGCCCGGAACGGCGACGGGTACGTCCCCGATCCGGGGCTGCTGTCCCCGGTGTGGGCCAGCAGCATCATCGCCAACAACGTGCAGGTCACCTACGAAGCGTTTGCCGGTGGCATTTTCGCCGGTCTCGGCACGGTCGCCGTCCTCGTCGGCAACGGGATCGACCTTGGCGGTGTGCTGGGACTGTATCAGTCTAAGGGAATTCTCCCGCTCATCCTGGCGTTCGTCGCGCCACACGGCATCCTCGAGCTCACCGCCATCTGTATCGCTGGAGGCGGCGGGTTGCTCCTCGGCTCGGCGTTGCTCATTCCCGGCGCCCTCACGCGGCGCGAGGCCCTCGTCGAACGCGGGCGGAGGGCCATCAATCTCGTCGCGGCCGCCACCTTGCTTTTGATCCCGGCAGGGCTACTCGAAGGGTTCGTCTCGCCGCAGGGCTGGTGGACGCTCGATCAGAAGCTCATCGTGTCAGGGCTGACGGCGGTGGCGCTGGTACTATACTTGAATTTCGATCGTGGGCGAGACAGAGGTCATCAAGCACAACCATTACCGTGACATTCGAGGTTACCCATGCGCTCCGTGTTTGTGGTTCTCGCCTCGCTGTTCCCCTTGATGCCGCTTTCGACGTCTCCGCTGTCGACCGCGCCTGTCGTCACGACGCATCGGAGGGGTGATCTCGACGCCGACGTGCAGGAGACGATCAAGCGCGTCAAGCTGACCGATCCAGGACTGCAGCGGTTCTTTGACAACTCGGTGGGCTATGCCGTCTTTCCGGGCATCGCCAAGGGTGGCATGGGCATCGGCGCCGCGCACGGCGACGGGGAGCTCATTGAGCACGGGCGAGTTGTTGGCCGATGCTCTATGACGCAGGTCAACGTTGGCCTCCAGCTGGGCGGGCAGGTGTACTCGGAGCTCCTCTTCTTCGAGACCAAGGATGCCATCGACGCGTTCAAACAGGGCCACTTCACGTTTGCCGCTCAGGCAAGCGCGGTCGCGGTCGCTTCGGGTGCGTCAGCCAATGCCAAGTACCGGAGCGCGGTCGCCGTCTTCACGCAGGCCAAGGGCGGGCTCATGTACGAGGCCAGTATTGGTGGGCAGAAGTTCAGCTTTACGCCGATCAGTAGCTGAGGCATGGGCACGGCAGCGATCGCCGCGGCGGCCGCTGCGTCGGCGCGCGAGTTCGAGCGCGCGCTCGAGGGGTTCCGCCTAGCCGACGCGACCGCACCTGACCGTGCCCAGTCGCTCGACGGCCTCGGCTTGGCGGGGAACCGTGCCGTGGACGGTCTCTTAGTCATCGGCATCCACCTCAAAGCGCGTCGTACACGGCGAGATAGCCGGCCACGTGGCGGGCTATCGAAAAGTGTTCGGCGCGCTCGCGGGCGCGTTGGGCGAGTGATCGGCGTCGCTCGGGGTCCAGGACCAACGCGGTGAGATGCGTCGCCAGCTCGCGCGGCGAGGTGGTGTCGAATAGGATCCCCGTCTCGGGCGTCAGGATCTCGAGTGGACCGCCCGACCGGGCGGCAATGACGGCGTTTCCGAGGGCCATCGCCTCGGGGACGACGAGGCCAAATGGCTCAGGGTCGATCGACGCGTGGAGGCCCACGTCGGACGCGGCGAGCAGATCAGGGACGTCGTCGCGATTACCCAGAAAGGTCACGATCTCGCGCAGCCCCTCGGCGTCGACTGTTGCCGCGAGCTCGGCGGCATAGCCCGCGGCGTCCGGCGAGACCGCGCCGGCGAACATCACGTGGAGGCGTGATCGCACGGCCTCGGGCATCGCTGCCAGTGCCGCGAGGACGACGTGCTGGCCTTTCCAGCGGCGGATGTTGCCGACCATGAGCACCAGCATGGTGTCGGCATCGACACCGAGTGCTCGGCGCACGTCGGCCCGGGGCGTCACCACGCGCGCGCGCAGGTCGGCAATGTCGACGCCATTGTAGACGCGTCGCATGCGCGCCGCCGGAATCCCGAGGGCGAGGAGCGCGGATTCGACGTAGCCGCTGATGGCGATCACCTGATCGAAGTGCCGGGCGAGCAGGCGATGCACCGGTCCGTGCGTGGATGGAATGATCGACAGCGCGGTCACGACACACGGCACGCCAGCCAGCCGCGCGGCCGGGAGCCAGTCGTCGCCGCCGATGTACGGCGACCCGCTCAAGTGCACCACGTCGATCCGCTCGCGCCGCAGCAGTTGGCGGCGCCACCAGATGCCCCGTAGCAGCTGCATCCGCCGCCTGACCACGCCGCGGTGCTGGTAGATCGCGCGTTCGTCCGCGCGTTCCGTGGCGACGATCACGTGCACGCCGAGCGCCCGCAGCCGATCGGCGTACACATTCTCCTGATAGTAGAGTACCACGGGCTCGTAGCGATCCCTGGGGAGGTGTCGCACCAGATCGAAGACGGCACGGTGCGAGCCGCCGACGGTGTGGTCCTCGTTGAATTCCACGTAGAGCACGCGCCGTGGCCGTGCCATCGTCAGATCGCCTTGCGATACAGGACGTGGCGCTCGGTTTCCGAGAATCCGAGCCGCGTGTGGGCCCGCTGCGAGATCAGGTTGTCCAGCTGCGTGTCGGACGCCAGCTCGCGGTGATGCCGTGCGCGGGCCCACGCCTCGACGGCGCGGAGCAGTTGGGCGCCGACCGACTGTCGTCGGTGCTCCGGGTCCACGTACCACCCCTCGAGGTATGCCACTGGACTGCTGGCGCAGCCATCCACATACGGCCGTTCGCCAACCTCGGCGAAGCCGCACAGACGGGTGGGTGCGCGCTCGGCCACGATGACGGCCGCATCGGGCCGAGCGAGCCAGGCCGCCATGTCGGCATCGGTCTGGTCCGGCCACAAGGCGCTGCGCATGCGGCCCCACTCGGCCAGGTCAGCGGCGACGTACGGTCGGATGAGCGGCACTGCACCACTATCGTTACCAGCCGATCGCGACGAGCATGTATTGCGGGTTCTGGTGGGAAATGTACGACGAATAGCCGCCGACGTCGTCGTATGGAAACCCGTAGGCCTTGCCGTTGATGGCGTTGTCGTGCCAGAACTTGGCGTAATAGTCGGCAGGGGCGTGCAGATAAAAGGTCGCCGGGTTGGCCCACATCGATTGGGAGATGAGCGTGCCATTGGGGTTGAACGTGCCGGGGCCGGCGGTGTGCCTGTAGATGGCCGCCGAGAGGTCGGGGTACGCGCCAAGCCCGTCGCCGTTGGGGCCGGCCTTGGGGATGGTGAGGGCGTTTTCGGTCCAGATGGAGTCTATGTATGCAGCATAATAGTTGGCGTGGGCGCCGCCGGTGTCGAAGCCACCGGCGCCGGGGTTCAGGATGCGGTAGGGCGCATTCTGTTGCGCCAGCGACTGGAATTCCGAGGGGACGGCGGCGATGAAGCGTTGGAAGGTCGTCGCCCGGTCCTCGGCAAACGTGGCCGGGTTCTCGCCGACTGTCTCCTCATCTCCATTGGCGTTATGCAGCCGCAAGGCCAGCTTGATGCCGAACGCATCGACGCGCGTGGTGTTCCCGTTGAACTGCGGCGGAGAGCCGCCGATGTCGTACTCGAAGAAATCGTAGTAGTCGGTGCTGGTCGTTCCGACGCGGCCGAGGAAGACGTAGACGCGGCCAGAGTTGTTGGCCGGCATGTCGAAGTATTGTTGCTGGGCGATCGACTTGGTGGTCGTCACGCCGTTGATGTTGACGCGCCAGAACACCAGGCTGTCGGGATACTTGCCGTTGGTGCGGTTCAGGAACCTGATCATCATCACGTTCTTGGCCGCCGGGATGTTGGTCGAATCCCAGAAGGTGGCCGACGCGCTCGATCCGTTTGGTGCGGTGGGGCCAGTGTGGGAGGTGCACGCGGCGAGCGCGGTCATCGTCGCGAGAAGGGCAGTCATGCGGGTCGTCGTCGGTGTGGGCATGCGGAGTAGACGACGCCGTTAAAAGACGTGCAACGTATCAAGTTGTTTGGGACATTCTGGACACGCGACGGATGTGACCGCACACTTTTGCAACGGCCCATTCGCATCTACGTGATCTTGACGACCGCCTGGACGTAGTTTCGCGTGGCCGCGACGATCTCGAACGTTCGCATGTACGCGGACGCGTAATCCTGGAGCGCGCGATACTCGTGGACGGGGTCGGAGAACTCGTCGAAGATGATGAGCGTCCCCGGCGTGATGACGGTGTTGAGCGCGGTGAGCGCGTAGAGTGTCGACGAGTACAGGTCGCTGTCGTTATGGATGACAACGGGATATCTGGGCTGATACGAGGCCAGGAACGCCGGCAGGGACTGTTGAAACCAGCCGGCGACAAACTGAACGCGCGTGTCGTCGACCTGCGGGATCTTGCCGTGGACGCCGAAATATCCAGCCGGCGCCGTAGGGGCCCACTGTTCGGGCAAGCCCTCGAACGAATCGAAGCCAACAAGGCGACTGGCCGGATGGGTATTCAGGGATGCCCAGTGCTTGAGGCTCTCGCCCTCGAAGACACCGAATTCGAGATAGTCGATCGGTTGCGCCGAGTCGCCCAGGTGTGTGGTGTGGACATGCTGATACATCGCTTCCCGCGTCGCGAACGTGGGGCATGCCGCGTATTGCTGAACCGTGGCCATCCAACGGGCATTCCAGTTCAACCGATCGAGCAGCGGCGAGTAGCGCGGGAGGACGAGTGTGCTGAGCTTCTTGCGGAACGTGACGTCCACGGGGGGAGCCTCATCGAAGTCTGGCGACGTGTCAAGATAGCTACCCACCCGTGCCGGCGGGAACGACCGGCCGTCGCAGTCGAGTGTGCCGAACTGCGTTTAGCGCCCGATCCACTTTCTGACCGCTGGAGGCGTGTACTGCCGCATGGCCGCCAGCAGCATCCGCGGATCGCGCTCCACGACGAGCATCCCGCGATGCTCGGGCTTGAGAAACGACTCCGCCACCATCTGGTCAAGGAATCCCGATAGCCCGTCGTAGTAACCGGCGACATTGAGAAGCCCGCAAGGCTTCCCGTGCAACCCGAGCTGCGCCCAGGTCCAGACCTCGAACAGCTCCTCCAGTGTGCCGATGCCTCCAGGAAGGGCGACAAATCCGTCGGACAGGTCCGCCATCAGGGCCTTCCGCTCGTGCATGGAGCCGACCACGCGGAGGTCCGTCAGGCCGGTGTGCGCGACCTCCCGCTCGACGAGCGCGCGTGGAATGACGCCGGTTACCTCGCCACCGCGGCCCAGTACCGCGTCGGCCACGGCACCCATGAGGCCCACCGAAGCCCCACCGTAGACCAACCCCATGCCGCCATCGACAAGGGCCACGCCAAGGTCGACGGCCGCCTCGCGATAGATTGGCAACCGACCCGGGCTCGAACCGGCGAAGACACAGACGCGCACGGGGCCTAAGCTACGCACGCACGAACCTTAATGGAGATCGAATGGCTTTGAGAAGCCCATTGATTCTCGCGGCGCTATCCATACGCTTGCTGACGCCGGATGCGCCCGCGCGTGCGCAAGTGGTGCATTCCCACAACGTGGTGGCGAACGCCAGCACGACCGACAGCGTCGTCGATCAAGCCATCCTGCGGTTCGTCGCAGCGACGCCGCAAGTCGTTGGACTGTCAGTTGGCGTCTTCAAGAACGGCGCGATTTACACCTACAATTATGGGACGGTCGAGCGGGGGAAGCATCAGCCGCCGACGGAGAATACGATCTATCGGATCGCATCGATCACCAAGACATTCACCGCCACCTTGTTGGCGCAGGCGGCGGTTGACAGACGGGTGAAGCTCGACGACGACGTTCGGAAGTACCTGGATGGCGACTATCCAAACTTGGAGTTCCAGGGGCATCCGATCCGGCTCTACGACCTGGTCGATCATCGCTCGGGGCTTCCGTTCTTCTTGCCCGACAAGCCGGAGACCGCGCCGGACTACCACCATGATGTTGCTGGATGGCCGACACGGATCGCCGACGCGCTTCGATCCTACAGCAGGCAGGACTTCTATGCCGACTTGCACCACGTGCAGCTCGACGGCATTCCTGGCGAACAGGTGCACTACTCAAACGCCGCCGCGCAGTTGATGGGCTACATTCTGGAGCGCGTGTACCACAGGTCCTACGAAACGCTGCTGAAAGAGAAAATCTTCGCCCCGCTCGACATGGAGAGCACCGCGATCACACTGGACTACCAGCTAAGAGGTCAACTTGCCAAGGGATACGACAGCGCGGGACATCTAATGCCGGATGTGCCCGATCAACTCCAAGCGGCTGGCGCGGTCAAGTCCACGGTGAGCGATCTCCTCAAGTATGTGCAATGGCAGGTTGAGGAGAACGACGGGGCGGTGAAGCTCTCGCACATACCGAGAGCGACCATTGGCGACTATTCGGCCGACTTGAATTGGCAGATGTGGAGCTCCGACGGCAACCGACTGATCTGGCAGTCGGGAAACTTTCCCGGGTTCCATAGTCTGTGCGCCACGCTGCCTGAGCTGAAACTTGGTCTGGTGATTCTTGCCAACGAATCAGACCCGGCCTCGAACGCCGCACGCCAAATAATGGCCAACGAGATTCTCAGCGGGCTGGATCCGCGGGCCATTCCGCTCCCTCAGTGACGCGGCGCCAGCCGGGGCCGCCGGTCGAGTTTTCCGTGGCCCGACGATTGCCATAGTCCATGGTGCGATGTTGGTGGCGGTCCCCGTACGTGAAGACGAAGCAAGCTCCACGCAGTGCCCCGCCTGTGGTGGCGGACCGCTGGGTCGGTTGTTCGAGTTGCACGGTTTCGAATTCGTCTCCTGCCGCGCCTGCGATATCGCGATGTACCGCGGCGCCGAGCGCATGGAGCGGAACGACGACCTGTTTCCCTCCGCGTACTTCACCGATGGGGGAGCGGGCTACACAGACTACCTCGCGGACGCGGCGTCGCGCCGCCACCAGGCCAGGGTCTATCTGCGCCGCCTCGCCGATCTTGGCATTCGCGCCGGACCGGGCCGTCGCGCGCTCGATGTG
>DATMNB010000175.1:0-9719 GCA_035569435.1 Gemmatimonadaceae bacterium | reverse complement strand
GGATTCCCGAGGGGTCGACCAGGACCTACAGTGAGATTGCCGCGGCGATCGGGCAGCCTGCGGCTGTGCGCGCGGTGGCGTCGGCGTGTGCCCGGAACCCGGTGTCGTTGGTGGTGCCCTGTCATCGCGTGGTGCGGCGGGACGGTGGGCTTGGTGGTTACCGCTGGGGGGAGGGGCGCAAGGCGTCGTTGTTGGCGCGCGAAGCTTCCTCGGTCGCCGCGTCGAGCAAGCGGCCGAAGCGTGGGGCGTCGAGGGCGGCGTCGGCTGCCGTGCGGCCGGTGGGGGATTCGGGCTCGCTGTAGGCGACTGTCACGCGGGCGAATGGGAGGGGGACCATCATCCGGTCCCAGCTTCCGGCGTGCCATGCGTGTGGGGCGTCGCATCCCACGCAGAGGATTGGGGCGCCGCCCGCCAATTGGGCGGCGGCGACCATGCCGGGGGACGGCACGCGGGCGGGGCCGCGGGGGCCGTCCGGTTGGACGGCGACGGAGTGGCCGGCGGCGAGCTCACGCGCGAGCGCACGCAGCGCGGAGGTTGCGCCGCGGGAGGACGAGCCGCGGACGGCGCGGAAGCCAAAGTGGGACGCTACGCGTGCGATGAGGTCGCCGTCGCGGGAGCGGCTGATCAGGAGGACGGCGCCGCAGCCGCGGTGGTGCCAGAGGAGTGGGAGTAGCTGGCCGTGCCAGCAGGCGTAGATGAACGGCTGGCCGGTCGAGAGGAGATTGGTGTACGCGGCGCCGTTGCGCACGCGCATGCGCCAGGTGAGGGCGAGGAGTTTGAAGGCTCCGGCCATCACGGCGGCGAGGACCGCGACGCCAAATGGCACGCGGGGTGGGCGGTCTGCCATGCGGTAGAAAATCTATTTAGAACAACAGATTACAGCGACAGAAATCGTCTTTCAGCGACAGAAACGTCGTGCGGCCAGAAGCGTGTTTCGGCGCCAGAAACGTCGCTCGGCGCCAGAAACGTCGCTCGGCGCCAGAAACGTCGCTCGGCGCCAGAAGCGTCGTTCGGCGCCAGAAGCGTCGTTCGGCGCCAGAAGCGTCGTTCGGCGCCAGAAGCGTCGTTCGGCGCCAGGAGCGTCGTTGGGCGCGAGAAGCGTCGCTCGGCGCCAGAAGCGTCGCTCGGCGCCAGAAGCGTCGCTCGGCGCCAGAAGCGTCGCTCGGCGCCAGAAGCGTCGTTCGGCGCCAGAAGCGTCGTTCGACAAGAGATCTCGTCGGGCGCCAAAACGACTCGCGGGGCGGGCACGTTACTCCGTGCCCGCCCCGCGGTGTCATCGTGGTTCGACGAACTTAGTTGCCGAGCTTGGTGACGTTCTCGGCGGCCGGACCCTTCTGGCCCTGGACGATCTCGAACTCCACGCGCTCACCCTCGGTCAAGGAGCGGAAGCCGCTCCCCTGGATCGCCGAGTGATGGACGAAGCAGTCCTTCTGCCCGCCCTCGGGCGTGATGAAGCCAAAACCCTTCGCATCGTTGAACCACTTGACCGTGCCGGTCGTACGCATTGCAGTATCCTTCTCCAAAAATGAACGCTGTGGTCGGAGTGAGGACACGCCACACGTGCCGACTACAACACAGCGCGCGGCCCTGTGCCACGCGCGGCGAGTTGCTGTCCAGATAACAAAAAAGGGACCCGCGATTGCCAGGTCCCCGTCTGCTCACTGGTGCAAGGACGGCACTTACCGCCCACTCGCTGGGACAACTATAGCATTACCAGGTTCAAATGGCAAGAGCCGATTCAGTGTCCGTCCCTCGCCGCGCCGGGATGGTGAACATGAACGCCGATCCCCCCTCATCGGGAAACTCGGCCCAGACCCGCCCGCCCAGCTCCTGGATGGCCTCGCGCACGATGTTGAGACCCAACCCGGTCCCATTGACGCCCGTCGTGTCGGTGTGGGCGCGAAAGAAGCGCTCGAATAGGCGTGGGCGTGCGTGCTCCGGGATCCCCAGGCCGTTGTCGCGCACGGTGACGATGACTTCCGCGGTGCCGTCGTGGTGCCCCGACACCTTCACCCACCGCTTGGGGCGCGACGGGTCGGCGTACTTGATGGCGTTGGAGACGAGGTTAGCGAGCGCCAGCTCGACGGCGGCGGCGTTGACCTCGACCGACGGCAGGTCGTCGTCGAGCATGACCTCGATCCCATCCGCCTGCGCCATCTCGCGGAGCTGCCGGACGGCTTCGGCCGCGGCCTGGGGGAGCAGCACGTGCCGCTGCTGGCGGGCGGCGCCGACCTTGGACAGCGTGAGGAGGTTATCCAGCACGACGCGCATCCCGGCGGCGTTGCGGGCGACGACCGCCGCGAGGCGCCGGCGTTCTTCCTCGGGCAGGTCGAAGGCCTCGAGCAGTTGCGAGGCGCCGAGCACGGCCCCAATGCGGTTCCCCATCTCGTGGGTCAGTGCCCGGTCGAAGGCGCGGAGCCGATCTTCACGCTCGCGGACCTGCGCCGACACGACTTGCAGGTAGCGGGTGGCGGTCGCCTGCTGGAGCAGGGTGACGGCCTGGAAGAGCCGCATCGCGCAGAGGGTCCAGTCTTGGGGCGTTCCCTCGAGTTCGTCCGCGAGCTTGGTCAGGAACGTAAAGAGAATCCCGCCAAAGATCTCGAACTCCTTGAGGATCTCGTACTCGGTGAATCCCTGCGCGTGGCGGAGCTCTCCGAGCTCCATGGCCTTGGACACGACGACCGAGTCGGCAGTGACGGTGCGGGCCGGGTCCTCGATGTGGTCGGCGATCCCGAGGAGGAGGAGCGGCACGTGGTCGAGCAGGTCATCCGTCGGGAACACCCGGTCGGGCGTGAGCGCGACGCGCTCGTTGATGCGCGCCAGCCAGCGCTCGGTCAACTCGGTGCGGCTTGTCCGCAGGCGCGAGGCAACTACGGCTGGGAGGGCGGGAGAGGCGGCCACGGTATCCATGGTGCTGATGCAAGATGGGCCGGGGGCGGTAGTTTACAACAGACCCTTCTTCCCGCCCCTATGACACCGCCATTGACGACGCCTCTGGTGACCCCTTCTGTCGTGCCGACGACGGCGACCCCGGCCGTGTCGGAATTCATTCGACGTCACTTCCGTCACTTCAACGCCGCAGCGCTCGTGGAGGCCGCCGACGGGTATCGGCGGCACCTGGACGGCGGCGGGCAGATGCTCGTGACACTGGCCGGCGCGATGAGCACCGCCGAGTTGGGGCGGTCGCTGGCGGAGATGATCCGGCAGGGGAAGGTGCACGGGATCTCGTGTACCGGGGCAAACCTCGAGGAAGATGTGTTCAACCTCGTGGCGCACGACTACTACGAGCGCGTGCCGCACTATCGCGATCTCACGCCGGCCGACGAAGCCGGGCTGCTCAGCCGGCACATGAACCGTGTGACGGACACCTGCATCCCCGAGATGGAGGCCATGCGCCGGATCGAGCGCGTCGTGCTCGATGAATGGGTAGCCGCGGATCGGGCCGGGGCGCGGTACTTCCCGCACGAGTTCATGTACCGGGTGCTGAACAGCGGCCGGTTGGCGGACTCGTACCAGATCGATCCAGCGGATTCGTGGATGATCGCGGCGGCCGAACGCAACCTGCCGATGTTCGTGCCCGGATGGGAAGACTCGACGTTGGGGAACATGTATGCCGGTCACTGCATATCAGGAGACGTGACGCGGGTGCACACGGTGCGGACCGGGATCGAGTACATGATCACGCTGGCCGATTGGTATACGAAGACGACGGCCGAGCACTCGCTCGGATTCTTCCAGATCGGCGGTGGGATCGCGGGCGATTTTCCGATCTGCGTCGTGCCGATGCTGCACCAGGATCTCCAGCGGCCGGACATTCCGTTGTGGGGTTATTTCTGCCAGATCTCCGACTCGACGACGAGCTACGGATCGTATTCGGGCGCGGTGCCCAACGAGAAAATCACGTGGGGGAAGCTCGGCGTGGACACGCCGAAGCACATCATCGAGTCGGACGCCTCGATCGTCGCGCCCCTCATGTTCGCGATGATACTGGATTGGTAGCCTTGGTCCGCCGGCTGCTGCCGGCGTGCGCGGGCTCGCTGCTGCTGCTGTTGCCCGTGGTCTCGTGCGCGATCTGGCGATCCGAAGGCGTCGGGGTCAAAGCCGATCACGCCGGCGCCTCGGCGACGCTCAACGGGATCCGCTTCGAGGCCCGGAACAACGGCGTGCCGTCGTGGGGGCCCGTCGTGACGCAGGTGCGCATCACCGTCACAAATACGTTGGCGCACGATACCACGGTCACGTTTTTGACGGGCAATTGTGCCGCGCTCATGCGGGTCTATCACAAGCCCGACCGCTCGGACACGCCGCTCTACGATGCCACAGTGGGCGCGGAATGTTACGTGCCCGAGATGCGCAGCAAGTTGGCGCCCAACGGATCAGTCGAGCTTGTCTCGGCGCCCGATGGGCCGGGCATCGAGCTCCGCTCGGGGCGCTATTATCTCACAGTGCTGGTGACGCCCGTGGCGCCCAAGGGCGCCGAGGAGGAACCGGCGCGCATCGAGATTCCGGCTGGCGAGATCGACGTCTTTCGGCCCTGACCGCGTCAGGACGTGTAAGGAGAATGGGCACGTGCGTATCGCGATTGGTTCGGACCACGCGGGATTCAACTACAAGCAGCGCATCGTGGCGTATCTGCGCGCTGCCGGACACGACGTCGTCGACCTGGGGACACATTCGACGGAGCCGGTCGACTATCCCCTGTACATTCGGCCCGTCGCCGAGGCGGTCGCGCGGGGCGAGGTCGAGCGCGGGATCGTCCTGGGCGGGTCGGGGAACGGCGAGGCCATTGTCGCCAACCGGGTTCCGGGCGTGCGGTGCGCGCTCACGTGGAGCGTCGAGGCCGCGCAGTTGGCGCGGCATCACAACGATGCCAACTGCATCTCGATCGGTGAGCGGCTCGTCGACGAGTCGATTCTCCTGCCGATCGTCGAGGCGTGGCTGACGACGCCGTTCGATGGCGGGCGGCACCTCAAGCGCATTCAGGAGATCGACCCGCAGCTGAAGATCGTCCCGACGTGATCGGTTGTGTGGGTCGCGACTGGTGACGGATCGATACGACGTCGTCATCATCGGCGCCGGGCAGGCCGGGGTCCCGTTGGCCGCCGCGTTTGCCGATGCGGGACGGCGGACGGCCCTCATCGAGCGGGCCCACGTCGGTGGGACGTGCGTCAACGAGGGGTGCACGCCCACCAAGACGCTCGTGGCGAGTGGGCGGGTCGCATATCTCGCACGGCGGGCCGGCGAGTACGGCGTGCGTGCGGCCGGCGTCGGCGTGGATATGACCGCCGTGCACGCGCGCATGGCCGGGGTGGTGGAGCGCTTTCGGACGGGCGGCGAAAACCGGTTGGCCACGCATGGGGTGACACTCGTGCGCGGCGACGCCCGGTATCTCGATGCGCGGACGATCGCGGTTGGTGACCTGCGGATCGAGACGCCACTTTCGGTGATCGACACCGGCGGCCGGCCGGCGCGTCCAGCGATTTCGGGGCTCGACACTGCGTACACTTTGGATTCGACATCGATGCTGGACGTCGAAACGCTTCCCGAGCATCTGGTGATCGTGGGCGGTGGCTACATCGGGTGCGAGTTCGCGCAGATGTTCCGGCGGTTCGGGTCGGCGGTGACCATCATTGCCCGCGGCGCGCTGCTCAGCGGCGAGGATCCGGATGTCGTGGCGGCGCTGACCGAGATCATGGTCGAGGATGGGATCGAGGTCATTCGGCAGGCGCGGGTCGTGTCGATCTCGCCCGGGCGGGTCACGCTCGCCGATCGGACGGTCGAAGGCTCGCACATTTTGGTGGCGACTGGCCGCGTGCCAAACACCGAGACGCTGGGGCTGAGTGCCGCAGGCGTGGCGGTGACGCCGGCGGGGTTCATCAAGGTGACGGACACGTTGGTCACGACCGTGCCGGGGATTTATGCCACGGGTGATGTGACGGGGGAGCCGCAGTTCACGCACGTGTCGTACGATGACTTTCGGATTCTCAAGACCAATTTGATCGATGGCGGGCAGGCGACGACGACGGGGCGGTTGGTGCCTTATACCATCTTCACGGATCCGCAGCTCGGACGCGTCGGGCTCACCGAGACGGCGGCGCGGGCAGCGGGGCACGACGTGGTGGTGGCGACGCTGCCAATGACATCGGTCGCGCGGGCGATCGAGACCGGCGAGACGCGGGGACAGATCAAGGCTGTGGTCAACCGCGCCACGAGTCGTATTCTGGGCGTGGCCGTGCTCGGGATCGAGGGCGGCGAGATCATGGGCGCGTTCCAGATCGCTATGATGGGCAACCTGCCGTACCAGCGTTTGCGTGACGCGATCTTTGCCCACCCCACCACACTCGAGTCTTTGAACAACTTGTTCGCCAGCCTTTAATGGCGCATCAGCGACGCGCGCTGGCGTTCATCGTGACGGCGGTGTTTTTGGATTTTGTCGGCGTCGGCATTCTCATCCCCGTGCTGCCGTACCTCGTGCGCCAGTTTGATCAGTCCGCGCTGACGGTCGGCGTCCTCGCCATGAGCTACAGCGCCGCGCAGTTCCTGGCGGGCCCGTTGCTCGGCGCGCTCTCGGACCGATACGGCCGCCGGCCGGTGTTGATCTCGAGCGTGCTCGGATCGGCGCTGGCCTATCTGGCGTTTGGGTTTGCCCGCGCCCTGTGGGTGATGTTTGCCGCGCGGATCATCGATGGGTTGACGGGCGCCAACTACACGACGGCCCAGGCGTATGTGGCCGACATCACGCCGCCCGCCCAGCGCGGCGCGCGATTCGGGTTGATCGGCGCGGCGCTGGGGCTGGGGTTTATCGTGGGGCCCGCGCTCGGCGGGTTGTTGAGCACGATCAGCCTGCAGGCCCCGGCGTTTGGCGCCGCGGCGCTGTCGTTCGCCGCCGCCGCGTTTGGCGCGTTCGCGCTGCCCGAGTCGTTGCCAGCATCGGCGCGGGGCACGGGACCGCTGCGGTTGGCGGTGATCAATCCGTTGCGTCTCGTCGGCGAGGCCGTGCGGCAGCCCGCGCTCCGCGGCGTGTTCCTCGCGGTCTTCGCCGCGGGGATCGCGCTCAGTACGCTGCGCACGAACTTCGCCGTGCTCACCGCCGTCAAGTTTCAGTTGGGGCCAGGGTCGACGGGCGCCTTTCTCTTCTACGCCGGTGTGATCAGCGTCATCATGCAGGGCGGCGTCTTGCGCCGGATCGCTGGGCTGTGGCCCAGTCGATCGATTGCGACGGTGGGATTAGGCGTGATGGCGTGTGGGTTTGTGGGGCTGGCCGTGGCGCCGGCGGTGTGGGCGCTCTACGCGGCGCTCCTGTTCTACGGCGTCGGGAGCGCGCTCTCGATGCCGATGCTGACGAGCATTATCTCGGGCGCTGCTCCCGCGACGGAGCAGGGCGCCGCGCTTGGCGCCTCGCAGGCCGTGCAGAGCCTGTCGTTCATTGTTGGGCCTCTGTGGGCAGGGCGCCTGTTCGATGTCTGGGGTCCGTCGGCTCCGTATTCCACAGGGGCCGTGTGGCTGGGGCTGGCGCTGGTGTTGGTCGTGGCCACAGCGCCCCGATCGGGATGAGATAGGTCAGGCCAGCGAGCGCGAGGCCAGCCACGGCGTCGACGCCGTAGTGGTAGCCGCCGTAGACGGTACCGATGATGAGTGCCGGGACGATCGCCGCCATGATCCAGAAGACGCGCCGGTCGTAGCGCCAGGCCAGGAGCCAGACCACCATGGCTGCGGCCACGTGCGAGCTGGGGAAGGCCGCGCCTTTTGAGGAGCCGTGGGCGAGGAGCGTGTCGGTCACGCCGTCGGCATGGGGCCGCGCGTACCAGGGGCCCGCCACCGGAAAGATCACGAAGCAGAGGTAGCAGAGGTAGAACGTGATGAGGACCGTCGCGAGCATCTCCCGATATTCGCGGAGCCGGCCCGCGCGGTAGAGCGCGAAGCCGAGCATGGGGAGGAGAGCGTAGTACGCCAAGTAGCCGAACTCGAAGTACCCGGCGAGCAGGCGCCACGGCAGGATTTGGTGGAGCAGGGCGTGAGGTTCCACGTGGAACATCAGTCGCTCGAGTTGGAGCACCACGTCGTCGTGGTATCCGATCGCGACGAACTGGTTGATCTGACCGATCTCCATGTAGAGGACCGGTAGGAGCGCGACCGGGAGCCAGTCCCGGATGACATCGGAGCGCCTCGGGAGGACAAAAAGGAAGCAGATGACGCCGACGGCGTGGGCCGCGACCACGGACCACGACGGGCCCCACACACCGGCGATGACGCCGGTGATCCCGAGATATCCTGCGGTCAGCAGCTCGGCTGGGCGGGACATGGACTGTCCTCTAGCATGTCTCGGACCTCGATACGGCTCTCGATACGTCTCCGACGACCTAGAAGCTACACGTTCCAAACGTACATACTTGGGTATGCTTGCTCTCGATCTCAGACGCGCACAGTTCCCGGCCCTGGCCCGCGAGTACAACGGGCAGCCGGTCGCCTACTTCGACGGTCCCGGTGGAACGCAGGTCCCTACAGTCGTGTCCGCTGCGGTCACCGACTACCTGTTGTATCACAACGCCAACACCCACTGGGTGTATCCAACGAGCGTCGAGACCGACGCGGCGATCGAGGGCGCGCGGTCGGCGTTTGCGGATCTGTTCCATGCGCGGTCGGCCGAGGAGATCGTGTTTGGCAACAACATGACGACAGTGACCTTTCACCTGGCGAGGGCACTCGGCCGCGCGTGGGGGCCGGGCGACGAAGTCGTCGTGACCGAGCTCGATCACCAGGCCAACGTCGCGCCGTGGACGGCCATTGCCCGCGAGCGCGGGATCACCGTGCGCACGGTGCGGTTCGATCCCGCGACCGGCGAGCTCGATCTCGACGATCTGGCGCGGATGGTGGGCCCGCGGACCCGCCTCGTAGCGGTCGGCGCGGCGTCCAACGCGCTCGGGACCGTGAACGACGTCCGGACCATCGTGGGCCTCGCGCATGCGGCGGGCGCGCTGGCGTTCGTCGATGCCGTGCACTTTACGCCGCACGCCGTCGTCGACGTCCAAGCATGGGGCGCGGATTTCCTCGCCTGCTCGGCGTACAAGATGTACGGGACGCACGTGGGCATCCTGTACGGGCGGCGGGATCTGTTGGCGACACTCGACGTGCCCAAGCTTGCTCCCGCGCCCGAGGCGCCGCCGGAACGCCTGGAGACGGGGACACAGAACCACGAGGGGATCGTGGGGGCCGGGGCGGCCGTGGATTTTCTGGCGTCTCTCGCGCCCACCGGGAAGGGCGAGCGAGGGACACGGCGCGAGCGCCTGGTCGCGGCTATGACGATGCTGCACGAGGAAGGGCAGGCGCTTGTCGCGCGGCTCTGGAGCGGGCTCGCGGCGCTGCCCGCGGTGCGCCTCTACGGGCCGGGGCCGGATCGCCCGCGCACGGCGACGCTCAGCTTTTCCGTTGGCGACATGGACTCCGGAGACGTCGCACGGCGCCTGGTGGAGCGGGGACTGTTTCTCTCCGACGGGGATTTCTACGCTTCAACCGTGGTGGAGCGGCTGGGTATGGAGAGGCGGGGGCTGGTGCGAGCGGGGTGCTCGTGCTACACCAGTGTATCAGAAGTGGATCGTTTGATACATGGAGTCGCGGCGTTGTGCGACTGAAGATCGTGCAGGCCGGGGAGTCGGTCTTGAGGGCGATGGCGGCGCCGCTCACGGCAGATGAGATCCGGTCGGAGGCCATGCAGCAGTTGA
>DATMNB010000174.1:0-12353 GCA_035569435.1 Gemmatimonadaceae bacterium | reverse complement strand
GGATCAGCTGCGCGCGTTCGCCTCGGAGGTCACGCGCGTGGCCCGCGAGGTGGGCACCGAAGGGAAGTTGGGCGGGCAGGCCAACGTGCCTGGTGTCGCCGGCACGTGGAAGGACCTGACGGACAACGTGAACTTCATGGCCGTCAACCTTACGGACCAGGTCCGCAACATCGCGACGGTGACGACGGCGGTGGCCAACGGCGACCTGTCCAAGAAGATCACCGTGGATGTCCGTGGGGAGATTCTGGAGCTCAAGCAGACGATCAACACGATGGTCGACCAGCTCAACTCGTTTGCGTCGGAAGTGACGCGCGTGGCGCGCGAGGTGGGCACGGAAGGGAAGTTGGGTGGCCAAGCCGAGGTGAAGGGCGTGGCCGGGACGTGGAAGGGCCTGACCGACAACGTGAACTTCATGGCCGACCGCCTGACCAATCAGGTGCGTGGGATCGCCAAGGTCGTGACGTCGGTGGCGAACGGCGACTTGAAGCGCAAGCTGACGGTGGACGCCAAAGGCGAGATCGCCGAGCTGGCGGACACGATCAATGGGATGATCGATACGCTCGCCACGTTTGCTGATCAGGTGACGAGCGTGGCGCGCGAGGTCGGCGTGGAAGGGAAGCTAGGCGGGCAGGCCAACGTGCCTGGCGCGGCCGGTACGTGGAAGGACCTCACCGACAACGTGAACCAGCTGGCCGCGAATCTGACGACGCAGGTGCGCGCCATCGCCGAGGTGGCGACGGCGGTGACGAAGGGCGATTTGACGCGGTCGATCGCGGTGGCCGCGCAGGGCGAGGTGGCGGCGCTCAAGGACAACATCAATGAGATGATCCGCAATCTGAAGGACACGACCCTGAAGAACGCGGAGCAGGACTGGCTCAAGACCAACCTGGCCAAGTTCAGTCGCATGTTGCAGGGGCAGAAGGACCTGCTCACGGTGGGGCGGCTGATCCTGTCGGAGTTGGCCCCGGTCGTCGATGCCCAGCAGGGCGTGTTCTATATCATGGACACGAGTAAGCATGACGAGGCGTGCCTCCGTCTGCTGGCGAGCTACGCCTACGAACAGCGGCGGACGGTCGACAACCGCTTCCTCCTCGGCGAGGGGCTCGTCGGGCAGTGCGCGCTCGAGAAAGAGAAGATTCTGCTCACCGAGGTGCCGGCCGACTACATCGCGATCGGGTCGGGGCTGGGGCATGCGCGGCCGGTCAATATCATCGTGCTGCCGATTCTGTTTGAAGGGCAGGTGAAGGCGGTCATGGAGCTGGCCAGCTTTGACCGGTTCAGTCCCACGCACGCGACGTTCCTCGATCAGCTTACCGAGTCGATCGGGATCGTGCTCAACACGATCGAAGCGAACATGCGGACGGAGGACCTACTCAAGCAGTCGCAGTCGTTGGCGCGCGAGCTCCAGACGCAACAGGAAGAGCTGCAGCAGACCAACGCCGAGCTCCAGGACAAGGCCAAGCTGCTGGCCGACCAGAACGTCGAGGTCGAGCGCAAGAACACCGAGGTGGAGCAGGCGCGTCAGGCGCTGGAAGAGAAGGCGACGCAGCTCGCGCTGACGTCCAAGTACAAGACGGAATTCCTGGCGAACATGTCGCACGAGCTGCGGACGCCGCTCAACTCCCTGCTCATTCTCTCGGACCAGCTGGCCAAGAACGGCGACGGCAACCTGAGCGACCGGCAGATCGATTTTGCCAAGACGATCCATGGCTCGGGGAACGACCTGCTGACGCTGATCAACGACATTCTGGACCTGTCGAAGATCGAGTCGGGCACGGTCATCGTGGATGTCGGCGAGATCCCGTTCCGCGATCTCCAGGAATACGTCGATCGCACGTTCCGCCACGTGGCGGAGAGCAAGAAGCTCGACTTCACGATCGCGCTGGACGGCGATCTGCCGCGATCGATTCACACCGACGCCAAGCGGCTGCAACAGGTGCTCAAGAACCTGCTGTCCAACGCGTTCAAGTTTACCGAGCGCGGGCGGGTGGCGATGGACATCCGGCCGGTCACGTCCGGGTGGAGCGCCGAGAACGAGACGTTAAACAAGGCGCCGACGGTTGTGGCGTTGACTGTGGCGGATACGGGGATCGGGATCCCGAGCGAGAAGCAGCAGATCATCTTCGAGGCCTTCCAGCAGGCCGACGGGTCGACGAGCCGCACGTACGGCGGGACCGGGCTGGGGCTGGCGATCAGCCGCGAGATCGCGGGGATGCTGGGCGGCGACATCCGGCTGCAGAGCGCGGCCGGGGTGGGCAGCACGTTCACGCTCTATCTGCCGCAGAATTACGCCCCCAAGGCCAACCGTCGCCAGAGCGGCGGGGTCGTCGTCGAGCCCATACGTGCACTGCCGGAGCCGGCGCCCGAAGTTGGTCCGACGCCGGCGCCGGTGGACGACAGCAACAGCGTGTTGCCGGGCGATCGGGTCGTGCTGATCGTGGAGAACGACAGCAACTTCTCCCGCTTTCTCTTGGATCTGGCGCACGAGCACGGCTTCAAGGGCATCATTGCCGCGCGTGGGTCCGCGGCGCTCTCGATCGCGCGCGAGATCGTGCCGGACGCCGTGACGTTGGACATCAATCTGCCCGACATCGATGGGTGGCGGGTGCTGGACCGTCTCAAGGACGATGTGACGACGCGGCACGTGCCGGTGCAGATCATTTCCACCGAGGAAGAGCGTGAGCGCGGGCTCCGCATGGGGGCGATGGGGGCGCTGACCAAGCCGCTCCGGACGCGCGAGGCGCTCGACGCGGTGTTCGAGAAGATTCGCACGTTCACCGAGTCGCCCATGCGGCGGGTGCTCCTGGTCCAGCCGGACGACCAGCTGCGCGCGGCCACCGTGGATCTCGTCGCGGCGGCCGACGTGCAGGGCACCGCGACGGCGAGCGCCACGGACGCCGTGGCTGCGTGCGGCGCCGCGCGGTACGACCTGGTCATCACGTCGAGTGATGTGCCTGACCGGCGGCAATTCGAGCTGGTCGAGATGCTGCGCGCGGTGCAGGGGTTTGGGGACACGCCGATCATCGTGCACGTCCATCGCGCGTTGACCCATCGCGAAGAGACGTATCTCCGTCGCCTGGGCCAGACTATGGTGGTGAAGGAGGTGCGGTCGATCGAGCGGCTCCTCGACGAGGTCGCGCTGTTCCTGCACCGGCCGGTCCGCGTGCTCCCGGAGTCGCAGCAGGGGATGATCGCCGACCTGCACCGGACGACGGCCATGTTGGTCGGCAAGAAGGCGCTGCTCGTCGACGATGACATCCGGAACATCTTCGCGATGACGAGCCTGTTGGAGCCTCACCAGATGCACATCATCTCGGCCGAAACGGGCCGGCGAGCCATCGAGATGTTACAAGCGCACCCGGATGTCGACATCGTCCTGATGGACATCATGATGCCGGACATGGATGGGTACGACACGATGCGCGCGATCCGAAAGCTGGCGCACTTCCGGGCGTTGCCGATCATCGCCTTGACGGCCAAAGCCATGAAGGGCGACCGGGAGAAGTGTATCGAGGCCGGCGCGTCGGACTACATCAGTAAGCCAGTTGATATCGACCAACTCATGGCCATGCTCAAGGTGTGGCTGCACCGATAACCCAACCGCACATGCCCGATCATCCGCAGGCCGCGATTCTCCTGGTTGATGACCGTCCCGACAAGCTGCTGGCGCTCGAGGCGGTGCTCGAAGATCTGCACCAGCCGATGGTGCGGGCTGAGTCGGGTCGAGAAGCGTTGCGACACGTGCTGCAGCGGGATTTCGCGGTGATTCTGTTGGATGTGAACATGCCGGGGATGGACGGGTTCGAGACGGCGAGCCTGATCCGGCAGCGGACCCAGTCGCGTCACACGCCGATCATCTTCATCACGGCGATGGACGATGAGATGCACGCGGTGCGCAGCTATTCATTGGGCGCCGTGGACTACATTCGGACGCCGGTGGTGGCGGACGTGCTGCGCACCAAGGTCGCGGTGTTCGTGGATCTGTTCCTGAAAACCGAGCAGATCAAGCGGCAATCCGAGTCGCTGCGGCACCGGGCGTGGCAGATGCAGCAGCTGGCCGCGGCGTCGCTGGCGATTCACAGCGCGCCGTCGATCGACCGCATGCTGCGCACGATCACCGACACCGCCCGCGACGTCACCGGCGCGCACCAGGCCATCACGATGTGCGTGGCCAAGTGGCTTCCGAGCCCGGGCGGTGGCCCGGAGCGCGTCGTGTCGGTGGGCAGCTTTTCGGATCGGCACGCGGAGTGGCGCGCGCGAGAGCTCGAGCTCAGCGCCGTGGCGGGCACGTTGGTCGGGCGCGGCAGTGAGGTCACGCGGCTCACCTATAGCGAGTGCCAGGTCGATCCAGAGTGGGACATTCTGCGCCGGGCGAACATTCCGCCCGCCCAGGGTGGCGTCTTGATCGTCCCGCTCGCGGGCCGCGATGGGACCATCCTCGGCATCATCTATCTGACCGAGCGGGATGAGGGAGAGTTCAGCGACGACGACGAGGCGGTGCTGCGGCAGGTGGCGCACATGGGCGCGGTGGCCATCGAGAACACGCTGTATGCACAGGAGCGTCAGGCCAACCGCATCAAAGACGAGTTCCTGGCGACGCTGAGCCACGAGCTGCGGACGCCGCTCAACGCGATCATTGGGTGGGTGCAGCTCCTGCAAATGGAGGCGATCGACGAGAAGATCAAGCACGGGTTGGAGGTCATCGACCGCAATGCCCGGGCGCAGACGACGCTGATCGAGGACCTGCTCGACGCGTCGCGCATCACGTCGGGCAAGTTGCAGCTCAATCTGGAGCCTGTCACGCTCGGGCCGCTCGTCCGGGCCGCGGTGGACGCCGCCCGCCCCGCGGCGACGGCCAAGCAGCTCACGCTCCATGTGCACATGCCGGATGATGGGCCGCGCGTCATCATCGATCCGGATCGGATCCAGCAGGTGGTGTGGAATCTCCTGTCCAACGCCGTGAAGTTCACGCCGTCCGGCGGCTCGATCTCGGTGCGGCTCGATCGCATCTCGGACGGGAGCGGGGAGTGGCTGTCGCTCCGTGTCACGGATACCGGTCAGGGGATCGACGCCAAGTTTCTGCCGTTTGTGTTTGATCGATTCCGGCAGGCGGATAGCACCAGCACGCGGGGACACGGCGGGTTGGGGCTGGGACTCACGATCGTGCGACACATCGTCGAACAGCATGGTGGCCGGGTGCTGGCCGAGAGCGCGGGGTCGGGGCGGGGAGCGGCGCTGATCGTCGAGCTGCCGGTGCCGCCCAGGGTCGTCGCGACGCCTGCCCGGGGGGTGGTGAGTGTGGCGGACGGCGCGGACGGCGGCGCGGGGGCGTTGGACGACGTGCGGGTGCTCGTCGTGGACGACGAGGCGGATGCGAGGGAGCTGGTCGCCGCGACGCTGCGCCGGGTGGGCGCGAACGTCATGACGGCCGGATCAGTCGCTGATGCCGTGGACGCGCTCGGGACGTTCCATCCGGATGTCCTGCTCAGCGACATTGGTATGCCGGGTGAGGACGGGTATGCGCTCATCCGACGGGTCCGTGAGCGGCCGGCGCACGAGGGCGGCGAGCTGCGGGCGATCGCGCTGACCGCGTACGCGCGGGACGGCGATCGCAACCGGGCGCTGGCGGCTGGGTATCACGCGCATCTCGCCAAGCCCGTCGATGCGAGTCGTCTTGTGGGGTGCCTGGCGCAGCTGCTGCGCCGGTAATCGATCGCGCTAGGCCACCGCCAGGATCGCGATGGCGATGGCGACGACGTCCTCGCTGAGGGCCGCGGGGATGGCGCCGATGCGGGCGATGGCTTTGAGGCGGAGGGCGTGGCCGCCGAATGTGCCGATGAGGGCGCCGCCGACTCCGACGCAGGCGCCCGCGACGCGGAGCGGGGTGTTGCCGCCGCGCATGGCGATGGAGAACCATCCGACGAACGCACCGCTCACGAGGCGGGCGATGAGCCCCGTGGGCGCGGTGCGGGACGGGGTGTTGGGGAGGAGGTCGGCGATCAGTTCGCCGACGGCGAGGACGGCGACGATCACGCCGGCGACGCGGGCGTGTGACGCCAGGAGCAGGACGGCCGGGGCGGTGAACGTGCGGAGGCCGGCGACGACGCCGAGGGCCAACGCGATGGTGAGAGCGGCGATCATGGGCCCCAGGATAGCAACTAGACGGGCGCAGGTCCACCAGACTCTGCCGCAAGGCACGCTGTAACGAGTCCGCCACGGCATCTCACGGAGTGCACACCGCGTGTGCAACGGGGCGGTGACCGTGACGGTACTCGGGCGGGAGGGAGGTATCGTGCGCGACTAGGATCTTGGAGGTCCACTGATGGCGCGACTCGGGGTGGAGCTGGGTGTCCACGCCATGCGTGCGGTGCGGATCGAGGGGTGGCCGCGGGCTCGCGCGCGGGTGGTGGAGATCGAGTGTGACCTCGACCATCTCGATGAGGCGGTGCGCGCGCTCGGGGAGCACGTGGGGACGGTCCGTCGCATCGCGCTGGCGATCGATCTTCCGTTGCTCCGCGCGAAGCGGGTCGCATTGCCCGCGCTGTCGGCGGACGAGCGGCGGAACATCCTGTCGCTCGAGCCGGAGCGGTTCTTCGCCGTGCGCTCGGATGCGATCGTGTCCGCGGTGCGCGCCGACGATGGGCTGGTGTTTGCCGCCAGCGAGGCGCAACTCACGGCGTGGGTCTCGTGCCTGGAGCGGCTCGCGCCTGTCGATCTGGTGGAGCCCGGGCCGGTGGCGCTGGCGCGGGCGTTGGCGGAGGCGGCGATCGATGCGGCCGTCGTGGTGTGCGATCGGGCCGACCACGGAGTGGGGGTTGTCGAGATCGCCGGCGGGCGGGTGACGCGGGCCAGGCGGCTCTTTGGCGAGCTCGGACGGGTGGGGAACGTGATCGGGGATGCGCGCACGGTCTATGTCGACCCATGGAGCGACGCGCGCGCCCAGGCATTGGCCCAGGTGTTGCCGTCGGCATCGCTCGCGGCGGTGCCGGCGATCGGCGACGTGACGGGAGCGTTCGCGGCCGCGTACGGCGCGGCCTTGGGTCTGGAGCGGGTCCCGGCGTTCGCCGAAACCCTCGTGTCACCGCGGCACGGGCGCGCCATTCGCGCGCGCCACCGGCGCGCGGTCGGGACCGCCGCCCTGGCGTGCGCCGCGGCGACGGTGTTCGCGGTCTCGTCGCTCGACGCCGCGCGCACGCGGGCAACGCGTGCCCTCGACGCCGACATCGCGACGATCCGCGCCAAGGCGGCGCCGGCGCTGGCGCTCCAGACCGAGCTCGCCACGCTGGCGCGCCGGTCGCAGGCGATCGGCGAGATCGAGGTCGAGCGGGCAGACCCGTTGCGCGTCCTTCTGGCGCTCTCGCAACGTCTGCCGGCGGGCGCGTTCATCCGCGACATTCGCGGCTCGGCGGCCGACTGGCAAGTCGACGGCTACGCGCCCAATGCGGCGAGTGTCATCACCAGCCTCGGCGCCGGCCACGATTTCTCGGACGTCCATTTTCTCTCGGCCATGAATCGTGCCCAGGTGGCCAATCAGACCTATGAAAGCTTCGCCCTCGCTTTCCGCTACGTTCCGGCGCCTTAAGCCGCGCGAACGGCGGGTCGTCCTCGGCGGCGCGATCGTGAGCGCGGCGGCGCTGGCGATCGTCGGGGTCGGGCTGCCGTTCGCGCACCACTGGACGGCACGCGAGACCACCTACGCCGCGAGTCGCGCGCAGTGGGTGCGTCTGGCGAGTCTCACGGCGAGCACGGATCGTTTGCAGCACGCGCTGGACGCGCAGAAACGAGCCTTTGCCGCCGATGATGACCGGCTCGTCACGGGGGCGACGCCGGCGCTTGCCGCGTCCACGCTGCAGGGACTCGTGCAGGGGTATGCCGCCGCCAGCAGCGTGCAGCTCGAGCGAATCGACGTGGCCGGCGATCCGCGGCCAGACAAGCCCGGACTGTTGGCCATCCCCGTGCAATTGCAGGCGCGGGGTGACGTCTATGGGTTGGTCAGCTTTCTGGAGCGGCTGCAACATGGCGACAAGCTCCTCGTCGTGGACGAGCTGACGCTGGACTCCGGGTCGGAGGCGGACCTGGGCGGGCTGCCGAGTGCGGGGCGGCAAGCGTTGTCGTGGACGGTCCGGCTGCATGGACTGTACGGCGGGTCGCAGTGAGGGCCGTGCGCGCGCTATACGCGGTTGCAGCGGTGATGGCCATCGTTGGACTGTGGCTACGTGTTGCCCCGTCGCCGTTGCCGGCGACACCGGCGGCGTCGGTGGCCGTGCCACCAGCGGGACAACAGCATAGGTCCATGGGCGACGCGCCGGCGGCGACGTATGCGCCGATCGTGACGGCCAACATCTTCTCCCGCGCACGCACCGCGCCCGCGCGACCGGGTGACGTGGCGCATACCGACTCGAAGCCGCGATCCGCGGTGCCGTCGGCGCCAGCGTTGACACTGCTCGGGACAACGATCGGCCCCCAGGGCGCGGTCGCGCTCATCGACGCCACCTCATCGTCGCCGCCGGGCCCGCAGGTCCATCGGATGGGGGATCTCGTCGCGGGCGCGCGACTCGTCGCGATCACCGACTCGACGGTCACCCTCGATAGGCCGTCGGGGCCACTCGTGCTTCACCTGCAATCCAGCCCACACAAGAAACTGTGAAAGCCTTCGTCAAAGCCTGCGTCACGTGTCTCGTGCTGCTCGTCTCGTGGACGCCCCTCGTGGCCCAGTCGTCGGCGCCGGCCACTATTCGCATCAATTACGTGAACGCCGACCTGGGCGACGTTATTCGGTCCCTGTCGATCGCGATGGGGGTCAACGTGGTCCTCACGGATGTGCCGAGCCGGCGGATCACGTTCCAGACACCTGAACCGGTCCCGGCCTCGCAAGCCGGCGCGGTGCTCGAAGGGATTCTCGAGTCGCAGGGCCTGGTCCTCGTGCAAACCGGACCCGTCACGCAGGTGATGCCGGAGGAGAAGCGGCCGGCGACCGGGCCGCTCAGGGTGGGGAAGGAATTCCCATCGCCGCCCCCGCTCGGGCTCGTGACGCAGATCATCCCGCTCGACTACATGCGGGCCGATGAAGCGGTGTCGCTCCTCCGCGAGATCGCCAACAAGATGGCGCGGGTCGAGGTGGTGCCGCGCTCCAACGCGGTGCTCATCACCGACCGAGGCGTGAACGTCGCGCGGTATCTCGATCTGCTCCGCCAGGTCGATGTCAAGACGGGCGGCGAGGCGGGGCTGAGCACGTTCGTCTATCCGCTCAAGCATGCCAGTGCCACGGAGCTGGCGTCGACGCTCGGCCAGGTCTTTGGCGCCACAGTCGCGGCGCCGCAGTCGCGGCAGCGGGTCCAGGCGCTGGAAGGGCGTGGGCTGTCCAACAACTTGCAGGGGTTCACGCAGCGGACGCTCGAGTCGGTCGCGCAGCGCGGGCAGCAGGTGGCGGGGGTGGAGCCGACCGTGACCACGCAGGGGGACAGCGGGAACAACAGCCGCCAGCCCGGTGCACTCGTCGGGGGGACGACGATCGTGCCGGATCAGGCGACGAACTCGCTCGTGATCCGGACGGCCGCGCCGAACTTCTCGGTGCTGCAAGGCACGATCGAACAGCTCGACGTGCGGCCGGCGCAGGTCCTGTTAGAGGTGCTGATCGCCGAAGTGTCGTTGGACAAAGCCACACAGTTTGGCGTCAACTGGTCGTTCTTTGGACAACGCGGGTTCTCGGGCGACAGCACGCGGGGGATTCTCGGGACACTCGGCTCCAACAACTTCTCCGACTCGGCGGTGACGTCGTTGGGCGGGCTCGGGCTCCGCGTGATCAACATGTCGACGATCAACGTGGCGGCCGTGCTGCAGGCGCTGTCGTCGCGCACCAATGTCCGCGTGCTGTCCGCGCCGCACGTCCTGGCGCTCAACAACGAGAAGGCCCGTATCCTGGTGGGGAGCGAGGTGCCGTTCACGTCGGCGACGATCACCGGCGTCAGCGCGACCGTCGATCAGGTGGTGCAGTACCAGAACGTGGGGACGCAGCTCACCGTGCTGCCGACGGTGAACAACGACGGGTACGTGACGTTTCGCATCCTGCAGGAGGTGAGCGAGCTGTCGACGCAGACGATCGCGTCGGCGCAGAACGCGAACATCATCACGACGCGTGAGGCGGAGACGAGCGCGATCGTCAAGAGCGGGCACACGGTGGTGATCGGGGGACTCATCGGCTCCACGTTGTCCAAGACGTCGAGCGGGGTGCCGTTGCTCGAGGACATTCCGCTGCTCGGGTACCTGTTCCGCTCGCGGACGACCGACCGGCAGCGGTCGGAGCTGGCGATTTTTCTCACGCCGTACGTTGTGACCAACGACGAGGAGAGTGATTCGCTGTTGGAGCATGAGCGGGACAAGATGCACCTCTTGAAGCAGTCGATCGACAGTGTGTTGACGCCCACGGCACCCAACCGGCCATCCAACCCACAATCCAAGCAGCCGTGAGCGCGACCGATCTGCGGGCTGGGGCCGCGGGGGCGTTGGCGCGGCGCTTGAGCCCCAAGTATCTCGAGGAGCACTGTCTGGTGCCGCTGGGCATGACCGACGCGGGCGAGCTGCTCGTCGCCGCGGGCGCGCCGCTCGATCCGACGGTCCTCGACGAGCTCGCGTGGACATACGAGTGTCCGGTGCGGGTGACCGAGGCACCGGCGGCGGAGATCCATGCGGCGGTCATGTCGGCGGCGCAGGAGGAGGATACGCCGGCGGTCGGGGGCGATCTCATCGTGGTCGCCGAGGAGGAGGCGACGATTGATGATCTGCGGGCGCTGGCCAATCAGACGCCGGTCATCAAGCTCGTCAACCTGCTCGTGCTGGAGGCGCTGCGGGCGCGGGCGAGCGACATCCATCTGGAGGCTGGCGCGGATGGGCTCCGCGTGCGGTACCGGATCGACGGCGTGCTCCACGACATCTCGAATCCGCCGCGCCAGTACCAGGCCGCGGTGATCAGCCGGGTCAAGATCATGGCCGGGCTCAACATCGCCGAGCGACGGTTGGCGCAGGACGGCCGCATTCGTCTCCGGCTGTCGGATCGGGACCTGGATCTCCGCGTATCGATCACGCCGACGCTGCACGGCGAGAGTGTCGTACTGCGCGTGCTGGATCGTGGCGCAGGCGTGCGGGATCTGGGCGAGCTCGGGATGCCGGAGCAGGTGCTCGGCGAGTTCGAGCAGCTGGTCCGGCAGCCGCACGGGATCATTCTCGTCACCGGGCCGACGGGGTCGGGGAAGACGACGACGCTGTATGGCGCCCTCAATCGCTTGAATCAGGCCGGGGTCAAGATCATCACCGTGGAGGACCCGGTCGAGTATCAGATGGCGGGGGTCTCGCAGATTCCGGTGAACGCGAAGATCGGACTGACGTTTGCCGCGGCGCTGCGATCGATTCTGCGGCATGATCCGGACATCATCATGGTTGGCGAGATGCGGGACCGCGAGGCCGCGGAGATCGCCATCCAGGCCGCGCTCACCGGGCATCTGGTGTTTTCGACGTTGCACACGAACGACGCGCCGGCCGGCGTGACGCGCATGGTCGACATGGGGATCGAGTCGTATCTGGTCGCGGCGACGGTGTTGGGGATTCTGGCGCAGCGTCTGGTGCGGGTGGTGTGCGAGGCGTGCGCGGAGGACATCGAGCCGGACGACGACGTGCTGGCGAAGGTGGCGGCGGGGCAGGTGACCATTCCGTCGCCGCGGTTCCGGCGTGGGCGGGGGTGCGAGGTGTGCGCCGGGACGGGCTACCGTGGACGCACGGGGTTGTACGAGCTCGTGCCGATGAATGCGGAGCTGCGCGAGGCGGTCGTGCGGCGCGCGTCGCTGGCCGAGTTGCGGGCGCTGGCCGCGGCGCGGGGGACGGCGTCGCTACGCGCCGCCGGGTGGGCCACGGCGTGTGCGGGGGTGACGACGCTGGAGGAAGTGCTGCGTCTCACGCGGGACGAGGTGGTGGGATGACCGCGTCTGGCGGGGGGCGGTTTCGGTATCGGGCGGCGACGCCGGATGGGCATGTCATCGAGGGGCTCATGCAGGCCGGGTCGCGGCAGGCGGTGCTCGATGGGCTCAGGCGGCAGAATCTCTATCCGGTGCGGATCGACGAGGCCGCGGCCATTGGCGCGGTGGCGACCGGACGTAAGCTGGGGCGCGGGGCCGCGGTGGCGATGTGGACGCGGAACGCCGCAACGCTGCTTGGCGCCGGGGTGCCGATCGATCGGATGCTCGGGTTCACGGCGCAGCATGCCGCCCACGAGGGGTTGGCGGAGGCTGTGCGGGCGGTGCGAACATCGGTGCAGGGCGGGGCGACGCTGGCCGACGCATTGGCGGGGCAACCACGGTATTTCG
>DATMNB010000173.1:0-19697 GCA_035569435.1 Gemmatimonadaceae bacterium | reverse complement strand
CCGGCTGATCACGCGCGTCACGTCCGACGTCGAGGCGCTGAACGAGCTGTTTACCGCCGGTGTGGTTGCTGGACTGGGCGACCTATTCACGCTGGGTGCGATCGCGATTCTGATGATCGTCACCGACTGGCGTCTGGCGGTCGCCGCGTTCCTGGTGATCCCGTTTGTCTATCTCACGTCGCACGTCTTTCGGATTTATGTCCGGTCGTCGTACCGCGAGATTCGCACGCGCCTGGCCCGGATCAACGCGTTCCTGCAGGAACGGCTCACGGGCATGCGCATCGTGCAGCTGTTTGGCCGCGAGTCGACCGAGGCTGCCCGATTCAAGGCCCTGAACCGCGACCATCTCGCGGCCAACCTGCGATCGATCACGATCTACGCCCTGTACCTGCCGGCGATCGAGATTCTGACGTCGGTTGCGCTCGCCAGTCTGCTGGTGGCCGCCGTCGGGCGGGTCCACAACCATACGCTGACCATCGGCACGGTGGCCGCGTTTCTGCAGCTTGTCCGGCGGTTTTTCCAACCTCTGCAGGATCTGTCTGACAAGTACAACACGCTGCAACAAGCCATGGCCTCGTCCGAGCGCATCTTCAAGCTGTTGGACACGCCCGCCGGTCCAACCGGCGGCGCCGCGGGCCGCACGATTCGACCGGCCGGCGCGACACGCGGCGTGACGGTCGAGTTCGAGGACGTCTGGTTCCACTACGACCGGCCCGGGGCCGCGGCGTCGGCCGCGCCGCCGGAATGGGTTCTCAAAGGCGTGAGCTTCCGCGCGAGCCCTGGCGAGACCATCGCCCTCGTCGGCCACACCGGCGCGGGGAAGACGACGATCGTGAGCCTATTAATGCGCTTCTATGATCCGCAGCGTGGGCGCATTCTGATCGATGGCGTCGACGCGCGGACCATTCCGCTCGGCGAGCTACGCTCGCGGATTGGCTACGTGCAGCAGGACATCTTCCTGTTCGCGGGCGATGTCATGTCGAACATCCGGCTGTCGTCGCCGATCTCGGACGATGGCGTCCGACAGGCCGCCGCGGAGGTTGGTGCCGACCGCGTGATCTCCCGGCTGCCGGATGGCTATCACTATAAGTTGGGCGAACGCGGCGCGTCGATCAGTGTTGGCGAGCGGCAACTCCTGTCGTTCGCGCGGGCGATTGCCGCGGACCCCGATCTGTTGCTGCTCGACGAGGCGACGAGCGCGGTCGACAGTGAGATCGAAGCGGAGATTCAGCGCGCGCTGACGGTGCTGATGCTTGGGCGTACGACGATCGCGGTGGCCCACCGATTGAGCACGATCGTGAATGCGGACGAGATTCTGGTCCTGCACCACGGTGAGATCCGGGAGCGCGGCACGCACCGCGAGCTGCTGCAGCGTGGCGGGCTGTATGACCGCTTGTACAAGCTGCAGATCGGCACGGTGAGCGACGCGGCCGTGGCGTGAGCAGTGTGATGGTCGTCACTCGGAAGGCGCGGCTTGCGACCCCAAGCGGCTACCCATACCTTCTGTCGCAACTTACACGTGCCCCGCGGGGGGCCCCGCGCTACGGAATGCCCTACCTCCAGCTCAATGAAAAGCGATATCCCTTACGTGTCGGCGAGACACGTGTGGGCTCTGGAGTCGGAGCGGACGTGCCGATCACGGGACCGGCACAGCCCCCGGTCCAAGCAGTCGTCGACCTGACGCGCGAAAATCAGGTCGTCATCCGACGTGTCGCCGCTGGAGCCGCTGTCCGCGTCAACGGTGTTCAGCTCGGCGCCGAGCCGACGCCGCTGATTCATGGCGACAAGATCGAGATCGGGGACAGCGAACTCTTCTACGGCGACGATCGTCGCGGTGGGAGCACGCAGTTCATTTCCAGCGTCAACGTTCCTGACCTGCAGCGCCTACAATCGCCCGGACCCGGCAAGGCGACGGCCGCGACTGGCGGGCGGGTGATCTCGCTCGTCGATGGCCGTGAGTACATCGTGTCGGCCGGCGGGTTGTCGTTTGGTCGCGATGCCGGGTGCGACGTGGTGATTCCGTCGTCGGAGGTGTCGCGGCGCCACGCCGAGGTGGTGCCGGGTGATGTCGGGTACGTGCTGAGCGACACGAGCACGAACGGGGTGTTCGTGAACGGCACGCGGATCGAGGCGATGCAGGTGCTGGGTCGAGGGGACGTGCTGCGGATTGGGACCGAGGAGTTCCGGTTCTACGCCGATGTGCTGGCAGTGGCGCCGGCGCAGGCGCCGGCCGTTGCCGCGGAACCCCCATTGAAACCTCCCTCGGCCGCGCCGAGCCGGCCCGCCGCGCCAAGTGCGCCGGCAGCCCCGGTTATCCCGGTTGCCCCGATCGCCCCTCCGCGACAGCCGGAACCGGCGTCGGGGATCGCGACATCCACTCGGCCGCCGCTCGCGATGCTCGAGGTGGTGGGGGATGGGAGTGGGGTCCCCAAAGGCCAGATCTTTGGGGTGACGTCGGTGCTGGCCCACGTCGGCCGCGGCAGCCACAACGATGTCGTCATCGTCGAGGAGAGCGTCTCCGACTCGCACGCCAAGCTGCAGCGACGCGATGGCGTGTGGCACGTCACGGACCTTGGATCGACCAATGGCACGTACGTGAATGGTCGGCGCATCACGGTGGAGGAGCGGCTGGTGGCCGACACGGATCTCCGGTTTGGTGGGGTCAAGCTCCTGTTCCGCGTCTCCGCCACGGAGCCGACGACTGAGCCGCGGGCGTTCACGCGGCAGTTCGGCGTGCCTGACACCCGGCGTCCCGCCGCCGCCGTCGCGGCGCGACCACGGCCCCGCGAGCAGTACACCGCGCCCCCGGCTCCCGAGCGGGGCGGGATTCCCTGGTGGGCGTGGGTGATCACGCTCTTGGCGATCGGCGGCGCCGCGGTCTACCTGTTTCTGGCCCGCCGGTAGTGCAACTCATCTACGCGTCCCGGACAGACGTCGGCATGGTCCGCGTCGGCAACGAGGACAGCATGTATGCCGACGCCAACCCATATCGCGGCGTGTTCATGGTGGCCGACGGCATGGGTGGGCACGCGGCCGGCGAGGTGGCGAGTGCGATGGCCGTGCAGATCGTCACGCGCGACATCGCGCAGTTGCGCGACGTCAGCTCGCCGCACGCGGCGGAGATTTTGCGGGGCGCGCTGCAGGACGCCAACCGGGCGATTTTTAATCGCACGATCTCCGAAGTCGACAAGCAGGGCATGGGGACGACGGCCTCGGTGCTCATCTTGAGTGGCAATCGCTACCTGATCGGCCAGGTGGGCGACTCGCGGATCTATCGCGCGCGGAACGGCACGCTCGAGCAGCTGACCAAGGACCATTCGTACGTGCAGGAACAGGTCGATGCCGGGTACATCACGCCCGAGCAGGCGCGTTATCACCCGTACAGCAACGTCATCACGCGGTGTGTCGGCGCGAGCCCCGAGGTCGAACCCGACGTGTACTCGGGCGAGTTGCACTCGGGCGACGTGTTCCTGGTGGCGAGCGATGGGCTCACGGGGATGCTCGAGGATGCCCACCTGCAGCGGATCGTTCTCGGCAAGCCTTCGCCCGGCCCGCTTGTCGACGCCCTTGTTCACGAGGCCAACCGCCGCGGAGGGCTGGACAACATCACGGCGGTGGTGGTGCGCGTGGCCGCGCTCGACGATCCACGGCTCGACGCGGATACGTCAGAGACGCCGGTTTACCGGCCGACGCCGACGCACTGACGGCCATGGCCGACGAGACGGTCGGCGGGCTGGCCGAGCTGTACCTGGGCAACATCCTGTACGCCCTGGAGCTTGCGGCAACCTCACTCGAAGCGCAGGACCGCCGGGAGGACGCGGCGTTCTATCGGGGGATCGCGCGGAAGCTCGCCGAAGCCCGGGGTCGGGCGACCAAGTGACAAGAGTGGGCCCGCCGCCGTCTACCTGGCATGGAGATGGGGCGGGTAGCTGGAATCGCGTTGGCGCTGGCGGTATGCGGTAGCCTGGCGCGGGCCCAGGCGCAGGACGAGCAGCGGATGGCGACGGCCCACAAACTGGCGCTGGCATCCCACTATCAGGCGTCGATCGCGCTCTATGACTCGGTGCTTGCGGCGAACCCGAAGAACTGGGAGGCCGCACTGGCCCGCGCCCGCGTGGTCGCGTGGAACGGCAGACTGGCGGACGCCGAGTCTGATTATCGGACGTTAATGACCGAAGGCGCCGGCCCGGACGCCGAGAAGGGGCTGGCTCAGGTCCTGGCCTGGCGGGGCCATCTGCCTGAGAGCGAGATAATCTACCGGCAGGTCGTCGCCCGCGACTCCATGGATACCGAAGCATGGACCGGGCTCGCCCAAGTCCTGCAATGGGAAGGTCGGCCGCGCGCCGCACACGTCGCGATTGCCCGCGGGATCGATGCCCACCCCGATGACCGCGATGCGTGGGCCGAGTGGCTCGCGATCCGGCCGCTGGTATCGCCGGCCCTGCGGCCGTCGGCCAGCAGCTTTGGCGACAGTGAGCACAACACCAGCGCGGTGGCGACGGTGGAAACCGACGCGCTGCTTCCCTGGTCGGGTCGCGTCTCGCTCACGGGCAACGTTCGCGACGCGTGGCGGCACCTGGCGCACGGCACGTCGAGGAGCGGTCGCGCCGGTGTCTCGTGGGCGAGCCCGGGTGACCGTGTGACGTTGCAAGGCTCGGGTGGCGTGGCAGCGACGAATGGGCGCGATGATTTTGCTTCCCGCTCGCTAGCGATCTTTGTCGGGTCGGCGCACGCCGCGGTCCGCGTGGGGTCGGCGTTGACGCTTGGCGCCGGGGTGTCGGTCGATCCGTTCGATGAGACAGCGGCGCTCATCGCGCGTGGCATTCGTCAGTCGAGCGGCAGCGGCGATCTCGCCCTGCTGTTCGCGGGCGAGGACGGACCGCACCTCGACGCCAGTGGCGGCTATGTCACGGTCGATGGTGGGACGCGGGAAGACGAGCGCGCCGAGGGATCGGCGTATCTCTGGTCGTCGAGCGCCGGGCATGGGTGGCAGGGTGTGTCGATCGGACTCGGCGCGCACGGCTATGGCTATCTGCGGCCCGACTTGGCCGATGGGTATTTCACGCCCGCCAGCTTCATCCTGGGCGAGGGCGTCGTGCGGTGGGCCACGAACGTCTCCGCGGGGTGGAATGGCTCGGTCGAGGTGGGAGGCGGCGCGCAGCGCATCGCGCTGTTCGACCAGCCCGCGTCCACGAAACCCGCCGAGCGTATTCAAGCGTCGGTCAGCTATCGCTTCGCGCCGGGGATCGAATATGGCGTGAGCGGTGGCTACACCGTCGCCGCTTCGCCCGTGACACCGACCGCCAAGTCCGCCAGCAACTACAGTGGGTACGGCGTGGCGGTGTTCGCGAAGGTCATCCCTTAACAGACCCTTGGAGCGCCTCCCGCACTTCGCGGGCGATCGTCAGGGGATCGAAGGGCTTGGTGAGGCAGGCGACGGCGCCGAGGGCGAGGGCGCGGGTGACTTCGTCGCGCTGGGTTTTGGCGGTGAGGAAGAGGACGGGGATCGACGCCGTGGCCGTGTCGGCCTTGAGCCGGCGGCAGGTCTCGTAGCCATCGAGGCCCGGCATCATGCCGTCGAGGACGATCGCGTCGTACGTGGTCTCGCGCGCGCGGGCGAGGGCGGCGTGTCCGGAGTCGACGACCGTGACATCGAGGTCGGGATCCAACCCGAGCGCCAACTCGAGGATGGCGCGGATGTCGGCTTCGTCGTCGGCACAAAGGAGGCGCATACCGTGACCGGTAGTCGGCGCGGGCCGTCCTCAGGATGACGACGGTGACGCCTCAGTTGAGACGAGCCCACCGGCGAGGGGGCAACCAGCCCTACCAGAGCGAGAGTCTATGGGCGAGAAGGGCGGGGGACGTGCGGACCGACGCGTCACGCTCCCGGCGGAAGCCATGCGGGCGTTGCAGGAGCGTTTTCGTGCGTCCGGGATGCGGACCGTCGAGTCGTTCCGGGCGCTCGCGGCGCAGCTCACGGTCACGCCGACGGCCACGGAGGTCGTCGATGCGGTGCGCCGCGAGCTGCATCGCGTCCACGGCACGGCCGGGAGTTACGGCTACCACGAAGCCAGCCGATTGGCGGGCAAGCTCGAGGGCCGCGCCGTCCGGTGGGCCGCCGACGGCCTCGTGGATCACGAGCAGCGGGGTGCGATGATCGAGCAGTTTGCCGGTGTGTTGGAGTTGGCGTTTGGTGTTGGCCTGCCGTCAACCGGGCCAACGACAGTCGACGCCGAGCGGATCGATGTGACGCTGCCGGCCTCGAACCGGAGCACCAAGACCGACGATGCACCGGACGTCGTGCTCGTCGAAGACGATAGCGCGCTGGCCGACATGGTTGTCTATGCCCTCCGCGCGGCCGGGTATCACGTCGAGGCGTACGCCAACGGCCCCGACGCGTTGGCACGCCTCCTGAGTCTGCGTCCCAAGCGCGGGCAACGGCCCCTGGTGCTCCTCGACGTCGACTTGCCCGGCCTCGACGGGCATTCGCTGCACGAGCAGCTCCGGATCGAGCGTCCGGGCGCGTTCAGCGTGGTGTTCCAGACCGTGCACGCCGGCGAGGTGGAGCAGATCCGCGCGCTACACAGCGGCGCGCTCGACTACGTCATCAAGCCGATCAACCTCCGCGTGCTGCTCGCCAAGATGCCGACCTGGCTTCGCCAGGCGGCCGCGCCCGCGTAGCGCACCGTGCATTTACAACTCCCTGTCCAACTGCCTGTCCAACTGACGACGCTCGTCGCGCTGATGGTCATCGCCATCGCCCAACTGGTGTTTTCCACGCTGCTGGTGTTGTACCTGTTGAGTTACCGCGGCCACCAGCGGCACCGTGCGAACCGCGAGCACCAGGCCGCGACGTTGGTCGCCGAGCCGCTGCACCGCTGGTTGGTCGGACGGGGGAGCCCCACTGCCGTGGCCACGTATCTGCGGGGCCTCCGGCAAGACGAGGCGCTCGAACAGGTCACGCGCCTGGCCACGCTCCGCGTCTCGCCCGAACGGCACGCCGGCCTCGCGGCTGCCATGGAGAACGACGCCTGGGTCGTGCGCGCGCTGCGCGGCGCCCGCTCTCGGCGATGGTGGAAGCGCCTCGGCGCGGTACGACTGCTGGCTGTCGTCGGGAAGCCCGTCCACCGGCTGGCACTCCGCCGGCTGTTGTTGGACAAGCACCCGGCGGTGCAGCTGGCCGCTGCGTCGTGTCTGAGTCGTGTCAACGATCCCGAGCTCGTGTCACTCGTGGTCGAGACGCTCCCGCGTCGTCCCGTGGCGGTGCGCCACTATCTCTTTGGCGCGCTCAAGGAGTGTTGGCATAGCACGGTCCCGCTCCTGGTGGCCCGGCTCCGGCCAGACGCGCCAGCCGACCGGCTCGAGGTATGGGTGAACCTGGCCGAAGCGATCCCCACGCCGGAGATCCTGGCCCGGGTCTGTCCGTTGCATGTGCACCGGGCCGCCGGTGTGCGATTGGCCGTTGCACGCGCGCTCAAACACTATTTCCACCACGATGCCGTCCTGGCGCTCGACCGCTTGCTCGTGGACGAGGACTGGCGCGTGCGCGCCCAAGCCGCGCGCGCCCTCGGCGCCTTGAACGCGACGGCCTCGATTGGGCCGCTGGGCGTGGCGTTGCACGACGACGCCTGGTGGGTGCGGTTTCGCGCCGGACTCTCGCTCGCCCAGCTCGGCGAGCCGGGCCGGCGCATTCTGCGCGCGGCGCGTGAGGACGGGAACGACCAGTTCGCGCGCGACATGGCGACGATGATCAGCGGTCTACCTGACGGCGGCGTCCTCGAGTTGGCGGACGCCTGATGTTCGGACCGTTCATGCACGATCTGATCGTCGGGTTGATCCGGGTCACCGATGTGTTGATCCTGGTGTACTTCCTGTGCCTCAACTCGTTCTACGCGCTGCTGCTCATCCTGTCGATCCCCGAGGCATGGACGCACTGGCATCTGGCCAACGATGAGCACATCCAACGCTTGCTGGGCTCGGACGCGTTGCCGCCGCTGTCCGTCCTCGTGCCGGCGTACAACGAGGAAGTGTCGATCGTCGCCAGCGTGCAGTCGTTTCTGACGCTGGAGTATCCGCGCCACGAGGTCGTGCTGGTCAGTGATGGCTCCAAGGATCACACGATCCAACGGCTCGTCGAGGCGTACGATCTGTACGAGGTCCCGCCGGCGTTTCCCGTGTATGTCGCGACCAAGACGGTCCGTGCGTACTATCGGTCGCGCCGATACTCCAAGCTCCTCGTGCTCGACAAGGACAATGGGGGTAAGGCCGACGCCTTGAACGCCGCGCTCAACGCCGCGCGCTACCCGTACGTCCTGGCCGTCGACGCTGACACGTTGATCGAATCTGATGCGTTACTTCGTCTCGCCCGACCGTTTCTCATGGGCGGCCACGTCGCCGCGGTCGGCGGCACGATCCGGGTCGCCAACGCGTGCCGCGTCGAGCACGGGCGTGTCGTCGAGACCCGCGTGGACGGACGCTGGCTGCCCGGGATCCAGGTGGTGGAGTATCTGCGCGCGTTTCTGTTTGGGCGTCTCGGGTGGAACCGCTTGGGCGGCAATCTCATTATCTCGGGTGCGTTCGGTCTCTTCCGCCGAGAGTACATGCTCACGCTCGGCGGATATCAGACCGGCAATATCACCGAGGACATGGACCTCGTCGTGCGGCTGCACCGGTATCTCAAGGAGAACAAGCTTCCGGATACCATGCCGTTTGTGCCCGATCCGGTCGCGTGGACCGAGGTTCCGACGTCGATCGCTGCCCTTGGTCGGCAGCGGGAACGCTGGCATCGGGGTCTGATCGCGACGATGTGGGCGCATCGGGACATGCTGTTCAATCCCAAGTACGGGAAAGTCGGGATGGTGGCGGTCCCGTTCTACGTGTTTGGCGAGATGCTGGCGCCGGTCATCGAGTTGTTTGGGTATCTCGTGACGGTGCTCGGACTGTGTATCGGGGCCGTAAACGTGGAATTCGCCGCCGTGTTCTTCTCGGTCGCGCTCGGGTATGGCCTTTTACTGTCGTTATGGACGTTGGCCCTGGAGGAGATCAGTTATCGGCGTTATCCGAGGGTTACGGACTTTCTCAAGTTGTGCGCCTTTGCCGTCCTAGAGAACTTTGGCTATCGCCAACTGACGGTCTGGTTTCGTCTTCAGGCGTTTTGGAAGTACGCGCGCGGCAATCATTCGTGGGGCGTGCAGCGCCGGGAGGGGTTTGCGGTCGCGGCTCGGGCGAAGCCAGTTTAGGTTGTAATAACACCCTCTGACCTGGCGACCCTCGATGCCGAACCGACTTCAGCAACTTCACGCGCAAGGCCAGTCGATCTGGCTGGACTTCATTGACCGGACGATTCTCAAGAACGGCGAGTTGGCGCGCCGGATGCGGGACGATGCGCTCACGGGCGTGACGTCGAACCCGACGATATTCGAGAAAGCGTTGGCTGAGGGCAGCGCATACGACGAGCAGCTCTCGTCGTTGAGCGGCGAGGCGCTCGAGCCGGCGGCGGTGTTCGAGGCGGTGGAGACCGACGATGTGCGCGCCGCGTGCGACATTCTGCGTCCGGTCTACGACGCGACCGAGGGCCAGGACGGGTTCGTGTCCATCGAGGTCTCCCCGGGCGTGGCAAACGATACGGCCGGGACGCTTGTCGAGGCGCGTCGCCTCTGGAAGACGGTTGGCCGTCCGAACGTCATGGTCAAGGTCCCCGGAACGGACTCCGGTGCGGTCGCCGTCCGGCAACTGATCGCCGAGGGCGTGAACGTCAACATCACGCTGCTCTTCTCGCTCGAGGCCTATGGCAAAGTGATCGTGGCCTATCAGAACGGGCTCGCCGACCGGGTGAAGGCCGGCCAGCCGGTGCAGCGGGTCGCGTCGGTTGCCAGCTTCTTTGTGAGCCGGGTGGACACCGAAGTCGATAAGCGTCTGGACGCCAAGGGGCCGTCGGTCGCGCACCTCAAGGGCAAGGCCGCGGTGGCCAACGCGAAGCTGGCGTATGGGCTCTTTCTGGAGCGGTTCGCCGGTCCGGCGTGGGAGACGCTGCGTGGCGCGGGCGCGCGGGTGCAGCGGCCGTTGTGGGCCAGCACGAGCGCCAAGAACCCCGCCTATCGCGACGTCATGTACGTCGAGGACCTCATCGGGCCGGACACGGTCAACACGATGCCGCCGGCGACGATCGACGCATTTCGGGACCATGGCGAAGTCGCCCGGACGGTGGACCGCGATCTGGCCGGGGAGCGGCGGTTCATCGCCGAGCTGGAGGCGGCAGGCGTCTCCATGCAGGATGTAACCAAGACCCTGTTGGTCGATGGGCTGGCGAGCTTTCAGAAGTCGTTCGACACACTGCTCGGGCGGCTGGAGCACAAGACGCGGGTTGTGGCGGCGCGCTAGCGCCGCCAGCGGGGGGAGGGGGCCCAGGCGTGACGGTCGTGTCCGCCTGGGGAACCGTCGCCGCGTGAATTATCTTCGTGGCCGTGCCGCCAACCCCCCGAATACCGCGAACCAAGATCGTTTGCACGATCGGCCCTGCGACGTCGACCGAGGCGCAAATCGGCGACCTCATCGATGCAGGGATGAACGTTGCCCGGATCAACTTCTCGCATGGCACCCAAGCCGAGCACGCCCTCGTGATTGGGCGCGTGCGGCAGGCGGCCGGGTCCCGCGGCGTGCCTGTGGGGATTCTGGGCGACCTGCAGGGGCCGCGCATCCGGATCGGTGCGCTGGCGGCGCCGCTCGCGCTCGAGACTGGTAACGACCTCGTGCTGGCGCCTGAGGGGGACCTCGAGGCGGGCGAGGTGCCTGTCACGTACGATGCCCTCGCCAGCGACGTGCATGTCGGGGACCGGATTCTGGTCGACGACGGCCTGCTCGAGCTCATGGTGATGGACGTGCGCGGGGCGCGCGTCGACACCCGGGTGGTACATGGCGGGATGCTCCGGAGCCACAAGGGCATGAACCTGCCGGGCGTCCAGGTTTCGGCGCCGTCGATCACGGACAAGGACCGCGTCGATATCGCGTTCGCGGTCGAGCAAGGGCTCGATTTCCTGGCGCTCAGTTTTGTGCGCCGCGCCGAGGACATCGCCGAACTCCGGTCGATGATTCCCAAAGGGCTGTTGGTCATTGCCAAGATCGAGAAGGACGTCGCGTTGGAGCGGATCGAGTCGATCCTGCAGGCCGCGGACAGCGTCATGGTGGCCCGGGGCGACCTGGGTGTCGAGCTGCCGTTCGAGGAAGTGCCGCTTGCCCAGAAGCGGATCATTCGTCTGGCGAACCAGATCGGGCGTCCGGTGATCACGGCCACGCAGATGCTGGAGTCGATGGTCGAACATCCGCGGCCGACGCGGGCCGAGGCCAGCGACGTCGCCAACGCGATCCTCGATGGGACGGACGCGGTGATGTTGTCGGCCGAGACGGCCGCAGGGGCGTTCCCACGGCTGGCGGTGGAGGCGATGCGGCGCATTATCAGTGAGGTGGAGACGCATCCCCCGCGGCTCAGGCCTCGGAACGAGTCGGACGAGCGCCGGTCCCTGACGGTTGCCACGGAGGAGGCCATCGCCGCCGCGACCGTCGCCGCAGCGCGCATGATGGGCACGCCGTTGGTGATCGTGCTGACCAAGAGCGGATTCAGCGCGCGGGTGATCTCGTCGCGGCGGCCGGGGGTGCCGGTCTTGGCGCTCACCGACGATGAGCGGACGTACCGGCAGCTCGCGCTCGTCTGGGGCGTGGTGCCGCATCTCGTGCCGCACTGCGCGACGTACGAGGCGATGATCACGTTGGCGCGAGATGCCGCGCGGGGGCGCCATCTCGCGCGCACCGGAGACCGCGTGCTGGTGACGGCCGGTGTGCCGTTTGACGTGCCGGGGACCACCAACCTGCTCAAAGTCGAACTGATATGAGCCGGCGCATATGAAGCTGACGTTCCTGGGGACCGGAACGAGCTTTGGTGTGCCGATGATCGGCTGTCAGTGCAGGGTCTGCCGGTCGCCCGATCCGCGCGACAAGCGGACGCGGGTGGGGGCGGTGGTGGAGACGGATCGGGGGACGCGGCTGCTGCTCGACACGCCGCCGGAGCTGCGCATCCAGCTCATTGCGAACGGTATTGAGCGGGTAGACGCGGTGTTGTTCACGCATGATCATGCAGACCACACGCACGGGCTCGATGACCTGCGGGCGATCTCGGTGCGGCGGGACGGCCCGCTCCAGATGTACGGATCGACGGAGACGCTGGCCGGGCTGGCGCGGAAATTCCCATATGTGTTCGATGAGTCGATCCGGCCGCTGCCTGGGACATCGAAGCCCGAGGGGCAGGCGCGGGTGATCGAGCCGTTTCAGCCGGTGTCGATCGGAGACATCGTCGTGACGCCCGTGCCGTTGCCGCATGGGCAGGTGACCGTCCTGGGGTTCCGGATCGGGGATCTAGCGTATGTGACCGATGCGAAACGGATACCTGCCGATGCGCGGGCTGTGCTGGCCGGGGCCAAGGTTCTGGTGCTCAATGCGCTGTTTCGGACGGAGCATCCGACGCATATGAGTATCCCGGAGGCTATCGAGACGGCGGAGGCGTTGGGGGCTGAACGCACGTATCTGACGCACCTGACGCACGATAACTTTCATGCCGACCTGGAAGCGGAGCTACCCCGGGGGATTACGCCGGCGTTCGATGGGCTGACGGTGAGGATCGACTAACGGTCCGGGCCCCTGGCTTGCATGTTGAAAGAGACGATTCTACACCCTTTTCCCTTGCGACTATGACGACTCCCCTCGACAGTCTGATCCTGAGCGATGCTGCGCTCGAATCGGACCAGATGGACAAGCTGGTGTACGACGCCGTCTTTGGCGACGATGACACCAAGGCCCACGCCCGGTGGGCGATCTGGGAGTCGGGGCAGCGTGTCGGGACGCGGCCGGCGTCGATCTGGCCGCTCTATCATGCGCGAGGGGAGGGTAAGTTCGGCGGGTTCACCGTGCCGGCCATCAATGTTCGCGGCCTGACGTACGACACGGCGCGGTGTGTGTTCCGCACGGCGCGCAGGATGGACGCTGGGGCATTCATCCTGGAGATTGCCCGTTCGGAGATCGGGTATACGGATCAGCGGCCCGCCGAGTATTCGGCGGTGATTCTGGGCGCGGCGCTGCGGGAGGGGTTCCGCGGGCCGGTGTTCATCCAGGGCGATCACTTCCAGGTCAACTCCAAGAAGTTTGCCACGGATCCGGCCACCGAGGTCGGTGCGGTGAAGCATCTGGCGCGTGAGGCCGTCGCCGCCGGCTTTTTCAATATCGACGTCGATACGTCGACGCTCGTCGACATCTCGAAGCCGACGATTCCCGAGCAGCAGCGCCTCAACTACGAGGTGAGCGCCGACATCGTCTCGTATGTGCGGACGCTGCAGCCGACAGGGGTGACGATTTCGCTGGGCGGCGAGATCGGTGAGGTCGGGATGCACAACAGCACGCCCGACGAGCTGACGGCGTACATGGACGGGTTCCTCGCGGCTACGCCTAAAGGGATGGTCGGTCTGGCGAAGATCAGCGTCCAGACTGGCACGTCGCATGGCGGGGTCGTGCTTCCCGATGGGTCGATCGCCGATGTGAAGCTCGACCTGGAGGTGTTGGAGACGTTATCCAAGCTGGCGCGCGAGCGCTATGGGATGGCGGGCGCCGTGCAGCATGGGGCGTCGACGCTTCCCGACAACGCGTTCCATAACTTTCCGAAGCGGGAAGCGTGCGAGATCCATCTGGCGACGAACTTCATGAACATGCTCTACGATCATCTGCCCGATGCGCTGCGGCAGCAGATGTACGAGTGGCTTCGTGTGAACGCCAAGGACGAGCGGAAGCCGAGCGACACCGACGAGCAGTTCTTCTACAAGACGCGGAAGAAAGCCCTCGGGCCATTCAAGAAGGCGATCTGGGACATTCCGGCCGAGTCGAAGGCACTGCTGACGGCCGCGTATGATGCGAAGTTTGGGTTTCTGTTTGAACAGCTCAAGGTGCCGGGGACGGCCGCCGTGGTGCGGCGGTTTGTGGAGGCCCCGGTGTTGCACCGGTCCGGCCCGGAGGATGGTGGCCGGATCATTGCCGCGCCTGACGACACCGACCTGAGTGACTGACGCGGTCGCGGCGGCCTGGCTCGAGGTGCTTGGGGCGCTGGTCGCCGACGCCGCGCATGCGGTGAACAATGTGCTGAACAGTGCGTCGGTCAACTTGAGCGTGGTGGCCAACCGACTGTCGTCGCCCAAAGTGGCGGAGTTCAGCGCGGAGGCATTGGCGGGACGGACTGCGGGGTTCGCAGCGGATGCCGCGAACGGCTTGGACGCGGCGAGCGAGCTCGTGCAGAGCGTCGTCGCGTTGGCACGACCACTGCCGGTGCCGGCCGACCCGGCGCGAATGGTGGCCGACATTATTCGCGTGGCGAGTGTGGGCCGGCGACATGAGACCGCCGAGCTTGGGGTCGAGGTGCGCGATCCGATCATGCCGCCGGAGGTTGCGTCAGCGGTGCGGTTGGCGATTGCGGCCGGGGTGCGCACGCTGGTGCAGGGCGAGCGCGGAGGGACGGTGCGATGGGTGGCCCGGGAGGTCGCGCTCGCCCGGCCGGTCGGCGCGGGCCCTGAACCCATCGTGTCCCCGCGCGTGATGGGCATCATCGCCGACGCAGGGGTCGCGGTGCGGACCGAGGCGGACATTGTTACCTTTTCCATTCCTGATGAGCGTCAACATTAGAGTCCAGATGAGCGCATGACAGTCGCCAAGATCTTGATTGCGGACGACGAGACGTCGATTGCGACCGGGCTGAGCGCGGTGTTGACGGATCTCAACTATGATGTCGAGATCGTGCCGGATGGGGCGCAGGCGCTGGAGCGATTGGGCGCCGACCGGTTTGGCGTCGTGCTAGCCGATCTCAAGATGCCCAAGCTCGACGGGCTGGCGCTGCTCAAGGAGCTGCAGCAGCGGGCGATTCCGACCGAGTGCATCATCATCACGGGCCAGGCATCGATCGATTCGGCGGTCGAGGCCATGCAGAGTGGTGCTTACGATTACATCGAGAAGCCGCTCAACGCCGACAAGCTGAGCCGGCTCAAGGCGCTGATTCCCAAGGCGCTCGACAAGTATTCGATGCAGCAGAAGAACCGGGAGCTCGCGTCGCAGCTCGAGGGGCTGACGCACTATGCCGAGCTGACGGGGCAGTCGGAGCCGATGCGAGAGGTCTACAAGATCATTGACGCCGTGGCGCCGTCGACGGCGAGTGTGTTGATCCTTGGCGAGTCGGGTACGGGGAAGGAGCTTGTGGCACGGGCGCTGCACAGCAAGAGCGAACGCGCCAAGGGGCCCTTTTTCGCGATCAACTGCGCGGCGCTCCCGAAGGAGATTCTGGAGAACGAGCTATTCGGGCATGAGAAGGGCGCGTTCACCGGCTCGACGAACGAGAAGCAGGGCGCGTTCGAGATGGCGAGTGGTGGGACGCTGTTTCTCGACGAAGTGGCCGAGATGCCGCCGGACATTCAGGTCAAGTTGCTGCGAGCGGTCGAGACGCGGGTAGTGCGCCGGTTGGGTGGGAAGAAGGAGATCTCGGTCGACATCCGGATTCTGGCGGCGACCAACAAGGACCTGCAGGAGGCGCTGGCCGAGGGGGACCTCCGCGAGGATATGTATTATCGGCTCGCGGTGGTCGAGCTGTATCTCCCGCCGCTCCGAGAGCGGGTCGGGGACATCCCGTTGCTCGCCAATGAGTTTCTGGCGCGGTTCGCGCAGGCGAATGGGAAGAAGATCCAGGGGTTTGACGATTCGGCGATCGAGTGGATCGTGAGCTATTCCTGGCCGGGTAACGTGCGGGAGCTCAAGAACGCGGTGGAGCGCGCGGTGGTGATGCTGCGTGGGTCGGTGGTGACGCAGGCGGAGATCATGCCGCGGCATCTGCGGGGCGTTGCCGAGTCGGTGCCGACGTCGGTGACGATCCCTGTGGGGTCGTCGCTCGCCGACGGGCGGCGGGCGTTGGTGCTCAAGACGTGGGCGTCGACGGACGGGGATCTGGCGCGGACCGCGACGATGCTGGGGATCCCGGAGCGGGCGCTCCAGAGTGAGCTGGGGCAGTACATTGCAAACGGGGCCGGATCTGTCGCCGACGTAGAGACAGCGTCCGAGACAGCGTCCGACGCGAAGTCGAAGAAAAACGGCAAGAAGGGGAAGTAGCCACCTGGGAGGCAGAGAGTGATGCGACAACACGCGGATGAACCGGTCGTGATTGTGCAGGAGCGCTCGAGCGACGTTGGGTCGTTTTTGCTCGGGATTGCCATTGGTGCCGGGGTGGCGCTGCTGTTGGCGCCGCGGTCGGGCGCTGAGGTCCGGGCGGATATCGGCCGGCGTGTGAAGAAGGCCAAGGGCGACGTCTCGGACACGTTCACGGACGCGCGGGAGAAGGTCGAGGAGCGGCTCGAGCGGGCGCGGGCGCTGGTGGAGAAGCGCCGCAAGCAGGTAGCCGACGCGGTGGAGGCTGGGCGCACGGCCGCGCGTGACGCGCATCAGGAGCTGAACCACCGCCTGGGCGACGCCCGGGCGCCGCAGGTAGCCGACGAGCAGTAGCTCGTTAGCTGGCGTGCCGGCCGGGTCATGGAGTGACCGGATCCGGTCGGCGTGGCGCCACTCGGCGTTGCGCGATTACCTCCGCGGCGTGTGGGCCAACAGCGCCGAGGACAACGTGTTCTTTCTCGCCGGCGGCGTGGCGTTCAGCATTCTGCTGGCGGTGGTGCCGTTTCTGCTGCTGCTGGTCAGCGGACTCGGCTACTTCCTGAACCTGTCGCCCGCGGCGTCGTTGTCGCGCGTGTCGCAGCTGATGGATCAGTTGCTGCCGCCGGAGTCGGGTCCCATGGCCAACGTCATCACGAGCCTCATGAATGAGGCGATTCGGGTGCGTGGCAAGGTTGGGCTGGCGAGCGCGATCACGTTTCTCTGGTTCTCGACGCGACTGTTTGGCTCGTTGCGCACGGTGTTGGCGGACGTGTTCGATCTCGACCAGGACCGGGGGATCATCGAGGGGAAGCTGTTTGACGCCAAAGTCACGGCGGTGGCGACGTTGGCGGTGGTCGTGTACACGATCATGAACGCGTATCTGGCCATCGCCACGACGCGGTGGCAGCAGATCTTCATGCAGGCTGGTGTGCGGGCCGCGTCGATGAGTCGGCTCGCGTATGCCGGTGTCCGGGTGCTGGAAGTGTTGTTTGTCGTCGCGATGTTTTTTGCGCTGTACAAGTTCCTGCCGTCGCGGCGGATTCGGTTCAAGACGGCCGCGTTGGCCGCGTTGTTTGGTGGGGTGTTGCTCGAGATCGCGAAGGTGGTGTTTTCGGTGTATCTCAAGCACTTCAACCCCGGGTCGTTGTTCACGGGGACGTTGGCCGCGATCGTCATCGTCATCATCTGGATGTACTACGCGGCGATCATCTTTATTCTGGGCGGGGAAGTCGGACAGGTGTATGAGCTGCGTCGAGTGCGGCGGTTGCAGCGGGCGGCGATGGAGTGAGCTTGAACCCCCTAGTCGCGGGGTGTAGTTTTATGGTGCTCCAGGTCCCGAAGGGCGTCGGCCCGCTAACCCCGTCAGGACCCCGCAGGTAGCAGCGGCGTGTGGTGTCTTGCGTTGCTTCGTCAGGCCTGGAGTATTGCGCGGGCTTAAGACTATCGGCGGGCCCGGCCCGCCCAGAGTGCTGAGCCCGCGTTTTTCATCTCCGACGTCTCCATGGCCCTCGCCCTCGCGCGCAAGTATCGCCCCAAGTCGTTCGCGTCGGTCGCAGTCCAGTCGCACGTCTCCAACACGCTCAAGGGCGCGATCGCTCGCGGCCGCGTGGCGCACGGGTATCTCTTCTGCGGGCCGCGTGGGACGGGGAAGACGACGCTGGCCCGTGTGTTGGCGATGGCGCTCAACTGCGAACGGAAGGGGGAGCACGGGGACGGAGAGCCGTGCGGGCATTGCGACTCGTGCACGCGGATCTGGGCCGGGTCAGCGAGCCTCGACGTGGTGGAGATCGACGCCGCGTCGAACCGTGGGGTCGACGATGCGCGGGAGCTGCGCGAGCGGGCGATGTATGCCCCGTCGGGGCCTGAACGGTACAAGGTGTACATCGTCGACGAAGCGCACATGCTGACGCGCGAGGCGTGGAACGCGCTGCTCAAGATTCTGGAGGAGCCGCCGCCGCGGGTGGTGTTTGTGTTTGCGACGACGGAGCCGCAAAAGATCGCGCAGGCCGCGGCGCCGGTGTTGAGCCGGGTGCAGCGATTTGATCTGAAGCGGATTCCGCCGGCGGAGGTGCGCGAGCGGTTGGCGATGGTGCTCGACGCCGAGGGGGTCGCGGTGGACGCGGAGGCGCTGGGGTTGTTGTCGCGGGCCGCCGATGGGTCGATGCGCGACGCGCTCAGCATGACCGACCAGGTGTTGGCGATTTCGCCGGACGCGGTGGTGAGTGGGGAGCGGGTGCGGGAGGCGCTCGGGCTGGTCGCCGAGGACGAGTATTTGGCGATGTTGGCGTTGATTGCCGAGCGGCGGGCCGGGGATGTGTTTGCCGCGGTGGGGCGGTTGGCGGACGTCGGGGTGGATTTCGTCACGTTTCTGGGTGGGCTCGCGGACATGCTCCGCGCGCAGTTGGCGATTGTGCTGGGCGGGGTGGCGCCGGAGGTGTCGGAGCGGGTGGCCGCGGCGCTTACGGCGGGGCGGGAGCGGTGGCGGGCCGCGGATCTGGTGCGGATGCTCGGGGTGATCACGGAGCTCGAGCCGAGGTTCCGGAGGAGTGGGCAGCAGCGGCTGTTGCTGGAGACGGTGTTGGTGCGCTTTGCGCTGCTGGATCGGTCGGTGGAGTTGGAGACGTTGCTGCGGGAGCTGCATGGGGACGCGCCCGCGCCGACACCGACGGCGGGACCGCGGACGCCGGGTGCGACCGGTGGTGGGAGACCGCCCGAGCGGGATGTGTCGCCGGCGCCCGCCCCGGTGGTCCGGGATCGGGCCGACGTGACGCGGCGGCCACCGGATCGGAGTGGGCAGGGGACAGATACCAAGCCCGTGTCGCGGAGCGAGCTGGTTGCGCGGTGGGGGGAGATTGTGGCCGCCGCCGGGGTGCGGTCCCCGATGCTGGGTACCGCACTCAGCCACGCCACGCCGGAGGCGGTCGAGACGGGCGGGGTCGTGGTGCTCCGCCTTGTCGAGGCGAACGAGATCTTCATGAAGAAGCTCGACATGTCGCGCGACGTGGTCGCCTCGGTGCTGCGGGATTTCGTGGACGGGGTGACGAAGATCCGGGTGGATGAGCCGGCATCGGACGGTGCGGGACCCGCCACGCCCGTCAGGCGTCTCACGGCGGAATCGGTCAAGGGTGAGCAGCTGGCGCGTCTCAGGCAGCAGGACGCCCTGCTTGGCGCCGCGATCGATGCGCTCGACCTGGAGCTCATGGGTGATAGCGGGGAGTGATTCCCGTCGCGACGTCCGGTTAGCTTTCTCGGTGAGAGCAACGGGATTCTGACGGGGAGCGCGCCATGGCAGCGGACATCATGAAGTTGTTGCAGCAGGCCCAGCAGATGCAGGGCCGTCTTCAGCAGATCCAGGAGGAGCTGCAGCATCGCACCGTGTCGGCCGCCTCGGGTGGCGGGATGGTCGCGGTGGAGGCCGATGGGAAGGGCCAGCTCCGGTCGATCAAGATCGATCCCAGTTTGGTGGGCGGTGGTGACGTCGAGAT
>DATMNB010000172.1:0-18278 GCA_035569435.1 Gemmatimonadaceae bacterium | reverse complement strand
CTCGGCGTCGATGGGGATGGCGACGGCGGTCGGGATGATGCGGGCGATGCCGGCGGCTTCGGCGTAGACGGCGCGGGCGGGGGCGTCATCACGAAACACCCCACGAAAGTCCGCCGGGTGGGTCACACGCCGAGGTCCGTGGGCGTTGGCGGTTCCGACGTGTAGTCGTAGAAGCCGCGGCGGCTTTTGCGGCCCAGCCATCCGACGAGGACCATGCGCTTCAAGAGTGGCGGCGGGGCGAAGCGGGGGTCGCGGTATTCGGTGAACATGATCTCGGCGATGCGATAGGTCGTGTCGAGACCAACGAAGTCGAGGAGCGTGAGCGGGCCCATGGGGTGGCCCGTGCCCAAGTGCATCGCGAGATCGATGTCGGTGGTCGAGCCGACGCCCTGCTCGATGGCGCGCACGGCGTCGAGCATGTAGGGAACGAGGAGGCGGTTGACGATGAACCCCGAGGTGTCCTTGGCAACGACCGCGGTCTTGCCGAGTTGTGCCGCGAAGGCCAGGACGGTGTCCATGGTCGCATCGGTCGTGCCGACAGTGCGGACGACTTCGACCAGGGGCATGACGGGGACGGGGCTGAAAAAGTGGAGGCCGACGATGCGGTCGGGGCGGCCGGAGGGGACGGCCATCGCGGCGATCGTGAGGCTCGAGGTGTTGGAGGCGAAGATGGTCTCGGGGCGGGCCATGGCGTTGGCTTCGCGCCAGAGGGCGTTCTTGACCTCGAGGTCTTCGACGACGGCCTCGATCAGGATGTCGGCGGCGGCGGCCGGCACGAGGTCTGTACCCGAGGACAGGTTGGCGAGGGCCGCGGTGCGGGCGTCGGCGGTGAGCTTGCCGCGCTGGACGGCGCGGGACATCGATTTCTCGATCGACGCGATGGCGTGGGAGGCGAGGTGCGGGCTCACCTCGCGGATGTAGGTCGTGAGGCCGGCGCGGGCGGCGACTTCGGCGATGCCGGCGCCCATCAGGCCGCCGCCGACGACGCCGACGGTGTGGATCACGGCTTGCGCCGGAGGTCGCCGTGTTCGAGGCGGTCGAGGATGCGTTCGAGCGCGAGCTGGGTGCGTTCGAGGACTTGGCGGTGGCTGCGGGCGACGGCGAAGCCGACGAGGAGACCGGCGGCGGCGGGGACGGCGGCGATGCCCGCGAGGGCGCCGAGGAGGGCGACGTGGGCGATGACGCCGAGGCCGATGAGGCCTCCGCCGGCGGCGACGCCGCTCACGGCGACGGTGGCGCCTTGTTCGAGGCGTTGGGTGCGGGCGCGGGAGATGTCGGCGTCGAGGCGGACAGCGACGCGGGCATTATCGACCGGGACGACGGTGGCGCCGACTTCGTTAGCGTAGAAGAGGTCGAAGGCGCGGCCGCCGGGGGCGAGACGGCGGAAGGCGGCCCAGAAGTCGTGGCGGGGCTCCCACGTGATCCGGTCGGCCCAGCGGCGTTTCACCATCATGCTCTCGTCGCGCTGCATCGTCTGTTGCAGCTGCGCAAGAATCTCGGGCGGCGTGCCTTGGACGGTGCGGGTGGCCGAGGCGAGTTTGGCGCCGGCCACTTGGGCGGCGAGGCCGCGTTCGTAGGGGACGGCGACGCGGGTGCGTTCTTCGGCTAATGCTTGGCGGATCAGCGATGGCGAGAGGCCGACCTCGGTGCCGGCGGCCAGGAGTTGTTCATCGCTGATGAGATCCGAGGGCTCGTCGCCTGGCACCTGCGTTTGGAGCTCGGCGGCGCGTGCGAGGACGCGTTCGACGGCGGCGCGGTCGAGGACGTTGGCAGAAGACACCGCGGGCAACGGCGCGTTGGGCAACGGCGCTGGGAGTGGCGCGGTGGGCGGGCGGTCGGGCAGGTCGGGCATCGTGGTCAGGCCACGGGGTGGGGCATGACCGAAACGTAACCGAGGGTGGTTGCCGCTACTGAGGGGCGCTCTCGCGGCCGTCGGTTGGGTGGCGAGCCCGCTTACGCGGGGTCTTCCTCTTTATCGAAGCTGCGATCGACGCCGCGGCCACAGGTCGGGCAGAACTTCCATCCGACCTCCAACTCGGCGCTGCAGGCCGGGCAGAGCTTGACCGTCACGTTCTGGCCGCAATGCGGGCAGAAGGTGATTGGGCGGCCGGAGGGGAAGGCGCCGCCGCAGAAGAGACAGGGGCCGTCCGAGACGATCGCCAGGGGCGGGGCGGCTTTGGGGCGGACTTCCGGGGACACGGTCGGTGTGAGCGAGCGGCCGCCGGTGCGTGTCAGGTCGTCGTCGAGTTGGCGGACGGCGTCGGGGGCGACCTCGATGAGGGCGGCGGCGTAGGCGCGATAGGTGATCGCGCCGTTGCCGGATGTCAGGACCTGGGCGAGGGCGTCCTGCATGGCGGGGTCGCCGAGTACGTAGCCGCGTTCGCCGGAGAGGAGTCGGGTGAGGGCGTGCTCGTACTCCTCGTGCATCTCGATCTCGAGGGCCGTCCGGTTGTGGCGGTGCGGGACGACGCTCTGATACAGCTCGGCGACCGGGAAGGGGCTCGTGAGATAGGCGGGGTACTCGGCCCGCATGTTCTGAATGAGGCGGCGGAACAGGCGATCGAGATCGTCCATCGTGTGGCTCGGCTCGGCGCTATTTCTTGTGCGAGGTCGAGTCGGTCTCGGCTTTGTCCATCTGCGCGTCAGCGTCGGTGGTCAGCTTGTCGCGGGTGCTGCCGCCGACCATGTCGACGAGTCGGGCGACGATGTTCTTGTCGTTTTGCTTGGCGTCTTGGAAGCCAAGACCGTAGCCAACGCCGAGACCGATCGCGAGGAGGACGAGGTAGCGCATCTGACGTCCGGGATGAAGGAAGGGGACGTCCTAGCGACGCGTTGCGGGGGAGAGCGGTAACGATGCCGCCGATGGCGGGGCGGCGGGGACGGGGCGATCGGCGTGGAACTGGGCTGGATCGGGGAATGGCTCGGGGGGCTCGCGGTGGCCTTTGGCCACGCGTGTGGCGAGCCAGGGCTCGAACTCGGAGGGGATCAGGCCCGCGGAATTTGTCTGCGCGGCGGCGGCGCGGGTCGCCAGGTGGTTGGCGTATTCGTTCTGGGGGTGGCCGTCGTGGCCGCGGACCCAGCGCCATTGTGCTTCGTGGTGGCCGGCGTGAATCACGCTGACTAGTTCGTGCCAGAGGGCGAGGTTCTCGATTGGGCCGCTTTTGCGGACCCAGCCGCGGGCGGCCCAGCCGAAGACCCAGTCGCGGAGGCCATCTATGAGGTAGCGGGAGTCGCTTGTGAACACGACGCGTGCTGGGCGGCCTTTGGCCGACAGTGCGCGGAAGGTCTCGATGCCTGATCGCAGGGCCATGCGATTGTTGGTTGTCGAGGGCTCGGCGATCCAGAAGTCGCGGCGGACGATCTGGCCATCGGCGGCGCGGGCCTCGATCAGGCCTGCGGCGCCGCCGGGGTTGTCGCCTTCGCGGCCGTTGCCGAGGCAGGATTCGTCGACGTAGACGCTGACGAGTGGTAGTGTGGTTACAGGCATGTCAGGTTCTTTGGTGACATAGAGAGGCTTTGTTGATTGGGACGGTGCCGTAAGGAAGAATTCTTTTTGAGAACAACTAGCCCGGGGTTCATAAAAGCACTTCGTGTTTTATGAACCCCGGGCTCGTTGAGGGGGCGGGCGGTGAGCACGGAAGCGCACGTATGAACCCCGGGCTAGTTGAGGGGCGGGCGGTGAGCACGGAAGCGCACGTATGAGCCCCGGGCTAGTTGAGGGGCGGGCGGTGAGCACGGCAAGGCACATGAGGAACATCGGGGCCTTGAGTGCCAGCGCGTTCTTTCTTACGTGAGGGCGTCATGGCGTACGCGGATCGGGGCCTTGAGTGCCAGCGCGTTCTTTCTTACGTGAGAGCGCCGTGGCGTACGCGGAGCGGAGCGCGGTGTACGACAGCCGGCATGCACATGATTTCGGCGCGAGCGTCCATGGGATATTCGACGACATCGTCAGCGCACGACGTCGATCGTGTCGACGTCGTCAACGTACAGTGTCATTGCGTCGCCGGTGGTTGGGTGGCGCGTGGCGAGGGCCTCGCGGCCGGCGACGACTGACAATTTGGTCGGGATGACGATGAACTCGGTGCCGCGGCGGAAGATCGCGATGCGGGTTCCGTCGATAATGGCGCGCTCGAGCGCGTCGTACTGGGCTGTAGTGAGTTCGGCCATGCCCACAAGTTATCTTTCCGGCACGCCAGTTGCGCATCGTTTCTTCATGGATGACCCCGTCGCTACGCTGGCCGATCGGCCATTAATCCTGCTCTCGAATCGCGAGCCCTACGAGCACGTCGAGCAACCGGGCGAGGGGATCGCGGTACGCCTGCCGCCGGGCGGGCTGGTGAGTGCGCTCGATCCGACGTTGCGCCGCACGCATGGGGTGTGGGTGGCGTGGGGATCGGGATCGGCGGATCGCTCGGTGGCGGACAGCCATGGGCGCGTGCCCGTGCCGCCGCCGCCCGAGGCGCCCGAGTACACGTTGCGCCGCGTGTGGCTCGATGCGGCCGACGTCGAGGGGTACTACCTCGGGTTCGCCAACAGTGTGCTGTGGCCGCTGTGTCATCTGCTGCTGCAGCATCTCAACTTTCGCGTCGATCAGTGGGAGCGATATCGCGTCGTGAATGCGCGGTTCGCCGAGGCGGTTGGGGAGGAAGCGCGGCGGCTTGGCGGGCATCCGATCGTGTGGATCCAGGACTATCACTTTGCGCTCGTCGCGGACTTGTTGCGCGAGGCGATGGCGGCCGGTGAGGTACCGGAGCTGTTCATTCATCAGTTCTGGCACATTCCGTTTCCGCCGCCCGACATTCTGCACGTGCTGCCGTACGGCGTGTATCAGGCGCTCCTCCGTGGGTTGGTGGGCAACGACCTGCTGGAATTCCATACCGAGAGCTACGCGACGAATTTCCTGTCGTGCGTGGAGAAGCTGCTGCCGGACGCGCTCGTCGATTGTAAGGCGCGCACGGTGCGGTATCGGGGGCGCACGATGGCCGTGGGGGCGTTTCCGATCAGCATCGACGTGGCGCGGTATGAGGAGCTGGCCGAGGCGCCTGATGTGGCGGCGCGGGCCGCCGAGTTGCGGGAGCAGTACGCCCGGAAGGGGCGGCAGCTTGGCGTGAGCGTTGATCGGATCGATTACACCAAGGGGATCCCTGAGCGACTGCGCGCGCTCGATCTCTTGTGGCAGGAGACGCCCGAGTTGCGTGGGCGGTTCACGATGTTGATCGTGGCCACGCCGTCGCGGTCGGAGCTGTCGGCGTATCACACGTTGCACGCGGAGATTCTGACGCAGGTCAACGACATCAATCGGCGGTTCGCGACGCACGACTGGACGCCGATCGTGGTGTTGACGGAGAACGCGGATGCGCCGGAGTTGGCAGCGATCTATCGGGCTGCTGATCTCTGTCTCGTGTCGTCGTTACAGGATGGCATGAATCTCGTGGCCAAGGAGTTTGTCGCGTGCCAGGTCGACGAGCGTGGCGTGTTGGTGCTGTCGCGGTTCACTGGCGCCGCGGAGGAGATCGAGGGCGCGTTACTCGTGAATCCGTTCAACGTCGATGGGTATGCGGCCGGGATCCGGCATGCGTTGGAGATGCCGCTCGCGGAGCGGCAGCGGCGGATGCACGAGATGCGCGCGCGGCTACGGCAGGCGACGATCTTTGACTGGTTGGACGCGATCACCGAACGGGTGTCGACGCTCATTGATACGCCCGCCGGGCGACGATGACCATCGTGTTATCGGGTACGCCCCGTGTCATCATGCTCGACGTCGATGGCACGTTGGCGCCGATTGCGTCGCATCCGGATCTGGCCGCGGTGCCGGCCGAGACGCGAGCGGCGATTGCGACGCTTGTCAGACAACCTGGCGTGACGGTGTGCATCGTGTCTGGGCGGGCGGCCGCGGACGCGCGGCGGGTGGTCGGGGTCGACGGGGTGTGGGTGATTGGGAACCATGGGGCGGAGGTGCTGCGGCCGGACGGCGGGCACGAGGTTGATCCGGCGGCGGCGTTGTATGCGGGGGCCATGGAACGGACCGCGGCGGCGCTCGAGCCGGTGGTCGCGCGGGTGGCGGGCGCGTGGGTCGAGAACAAACAGTTTACCCTCACGGTGCATATACGTGGGGTGGCGGACGCGGCGGTGCCCCAGCTGCGTCAGGCGGTTGGGAACATCGTGGCGGGGGAAGGGTTGACTGTGCGGGATGGGAAAAAGGTGATCGAGGTGCGGCCACCGGTGCCTGTCGATAAAGGGACTGCCGTCGTCGCGCTGGCGCGTCGTTTGGGCGCGCTGGCGCCGGGGGCATCGGTATTGTTTGCGGGAGATGATGTTACAGACGAGGATGCGTTTCGCGCGCTGCGGGGAAGTGAGGGAGCGGTTGTCACCGTTCAGGTGGGGTCTGACGGAACTGCGGGGTCGGCGGCGGAGTACCGGGTGGATGATCCGGCTGCCATGCGGAAGTTGCTTATTGAGTTGGCATCGTGAGTGACGTCCGTGCGGAGGCGCGGGGCGCCGGGACGGCAGGGGCGACTCAGGCTCCGGTGACGGCGTCCGCCACGGCCACTGCGGCGCCGGCTGCCCCTGGTGCGACGACGGCGGCCACCGCGGCTACCTCCACGACGGGCTCTGCGCCGGCCCTGAGTGACGTCGGGGCGTCGGCTCGGCGGACTGGGTCGCGGGGGATCTATGCGCCCATCGCCGATTACGGGATGATCGGCGATCTGCACACGGTGGCGCTCATCGGGTTGTCGGGGTCGATCGACTGGTGTTGCCTGCCCAACTTTGACTCGCCGTCGGTGTTTGGGGGGCTGCTCGATGCGGAGCGCGGCGGGCGGTTCCGGATGGCGCCGGTGTCGCCGTATGCGTCGTCGCAGGCGTATCTGCCGTCGACGGCGATTCTGGTGACGACGTTTCGGTCCGACAGCGGGGTCGTGGAGTTGACCGACTTCATGCCGGTGGGTCGGTCGGGCGGGGCGGCGACGCGGCCGTTTGCGGAGATTCACCGGCGGCTCACGTGCACGCAGGGCGAGATGGAGATCGGGGTGACGTTCGCGCCGCGGTTCGACTATGCGACGGCGCCGGCGTACGTGCATCCGCGCCGGAACGGCGTGTTGGCGACGGATGCAGACGACGAGGTGCTGACGCTGGCGTCGCCGCCCGAGCTGTGGTGGCAGCTCGATGGCGGCGTGGCGCGGGTGACGCTCAAGCTGCGGGCCGGGGAGTCGACGTGGTTTGTGCTGCGCTACGACGACGACGAGGTGCAGCCGGTCGCGGCGTACGAGTCCGAGCGCAAGTTGGAAGAGGCGGAGGCGTTCTGGCGGGACTGGGTCGGGCGGCTGACGTACACCGGGCCGTTTGTCGATGCCGTGGTGCGGTCGGCGTTGACGCTCAAGCTGCTCTGTTATGAGCCCACGGGGGCGATCATCGCGGCGCCGACGACGTCACTGCCCGAAGAGATTGGGGGCGTGCGGAACTGGGACTACCGGTACACGTGGGTCCGGGACTCAGCGTTTGTGCTGTACTCGCTCAGTATTCTCGGGCACTCCGAGGAAGCCGACCGGTTCATGAGCTTCCTCAAGCGTGTGGCGCGCAAGACGACGGACACGCACCTGCAGATTATGTATGGGATCGACGGGCGGCGGCATCTGACCGAGGAGATTCTGCCGCACCTCGAGGGATATCGCGGATCGGGGCCGGTGCGGATCGGCAATGCCGCGTATGACCAGCTGCAGCTCGATGTGTATGGGGAGTTACTCGAGACCGCGTATCTCTGGAGTCGTGGGAACGTGGTCAGTGAGGGGACGTGGGTGACGCTCGAGCGGCTGGTGAGCTGGGTGGCGGCGAACTGGCGGCGGCCGGACAGCGGGATCTGGGAGGTGCGGGCGGGGCTCCAGCATTATGTGCTGAGCAAGGTGATGTGCTGGGTGGCGCTCGATCGTGGGATTCGGATGGCGAAGGAGTTCGGGTTGCCGGCGCCGATCGCGCGGTGGGAGGCGGAGCGGGACGCCGTGCATGCCGACGTGATGGACAAGGGGTGGAGTGAGGCGAAGCAGAGCTTTGTGCAGTATTACGGCACGGAGGAGCTCGACGCGTCGAACCTGGCGATCTCGATGGTGCGGTTCTTACCGCGGACGCATCCGCGGATCGTGGGGACGGTGCACGCGGTGCTGCGGGAGTTGACGAGTGATGATCAGGAGCTCGTCTACCGGTATCGGAACGAGGACGGGGTTCCGGGTGGGGAAGGGGTGTTCTCGATCTGCACGTTCTGGTTAGCCGAGGCGTTGGCGCTTGCGGGGGAGTGCGAGCGGGCCGAGAAGATTTTTCGGCGGATGCTGACGCACGCGAATCATGTGGGGCTATACAGCGAGGAGTTGAATCCGCGGACGGGGGAGTTCCTCGGGAATTTTCCGCAGGCGTTCACGCACATTGCGCTGATCAACTGCGCGCACGTGCTCGATCTGTTGGGGAAGCGGGGGCACTCGTTGACGACAGGCGAGTTCCCGCAGGTGCCGAGCGGGGCGTCCCGGCCGTAGCGCGTTGTGGTGTTAGCGCTTTTTTGCTGACTTCTTGACGGCCTTGGCCGCGGGCTTAGCTGGTTTCTTGGGCGACGCTGATTTGGCGGCCGCTTTTTTTGCCGGGGCCGCGTGCTTGGCTGCCGGCTTGCCGGGCGGCTTGTGGTGCGCTGGGTGCACCGGGTGCGCGGTGTGCGCGGGCGCGTGCGTGGCGTGTTGCGCGGGTTCGTGTCGCGGGGGCTCGTGCCGGATGGGCTCAGGCGCGGCGGCGGCGACGGGCGCGGCGACAGGCGGCGTCGGTGGGACGATGACGGGCTTGGGCTGCTTGGATGGCGGCGGGGGGAGGTTGACCTTGCGCTTGGAGGCTGCCTCCTCGGCTTCGCGGATCAAGCGGTCGGCTTCTTCTTGCGTCATCTGGCCGCGTCGCACCATGTACTGGACGAGGTCGCGCGCGCTCTCGACGGAAAAGCCGGCGAGACCGGCAGCGGCGCTGATGACATCGCGCATAGCCGATGCCATTTTGCTTCCCGCTTCCTGACTGATTTCCTGGGCACGCGCCGCCATTTCGGCAACGGTGTCGCGGACGTCGGCGCCGCGATGGCCGGGTCCGCGCTTGGGCACGGCAGGCCCGGTCAGGGCGGGGGCCGGGTCAGGCGCGGCGGGCTTGGTGTCAGGTGTTTGCGGTTTTTCCGCCATGAGGTCGTAGCTCGTCAGAGCGAGGGGGTGCGGAGCTCGGCTGCTCGCCGGGTCATGCGCGGCGGTAAGTATATGATTTTTGGTCATCTACGCAAGGCGTGCTCCCCCAGTGCGTGAGGCGCCGTGTCGAGCGTGTTTTGAGCCGATTCTCATGTAATTCCACGACAATATAGCGACATTAATGCGTCAACAATATCTCAGTTCGGTCAAAGTACTCGACATGACCCGGGTCCTGGCGGGGCCAATTTGCACAATGATGTTGGGTGACCTTGGGGCGAATGTCATCAAGATCGAGCGGCCGGTGCATGGAGATGATACTCGGGGCTGGGGGCCACCGTTCGATTCCGACGGCGAGAGCGCGTATTTCCTGAGCATCAACAGAAACAAGTGGAGCGTGGCGGCAGACCTCGATGATCCGGCGGATCAGGCGTTGGTGCGACGGCTGGTGGCCGGGGCTGACGTTGTTGTTGAGAACTTCATGCCGGGGGCGCTGGAACGGCGGGGGTTGGGGGCGGCGGAGCTACTGGCGGCGTGTCCACGCCTCATCTGGTGCACGATCGTGGGGTATGGCGTGGGGGATCCGCGGCCGGGGTACGACTTTGCCATCCAGGCTGAGCGGGGATGGATGGCGATCACGGGGGAGCCGGATGGGGCGCCGATGAAGGCTGGGGTGGCGCTGGCGGATGTGATTGCTGGGAAGGACGCGGCGGTGGCGATCCTGGCCGGGCTCGTTGGGAGGGGGGTCGCTGACGCCGAGCGGCACGTGGTCATCTCGCTGGCGCACAGTGCGACGGCGGCACTGGTGAACGTCGCGCAGAACGTGCTGGTGAGTGGCCAGGACGCTGGCCGTTGGGGTAATGCCCACCCGAACCTTGTACCATACCAACTCTTACAAGCTGCGGACCGGCCCATCGTTCTCGCGGTGGGGAATGACGCGCAGTGGGCGCGGTGTGCCGACGTGCTTGGCCTGGCGCCTGATTCCGCATGGGCCACCAACGCGGGGCGGAGTGCCAATCGGAAAGGGCTTGTAGAAGCGGTCGCGGCGCGAATTGCTGAGCGGCCGGCGGCCGAATGGGTCCGGCGCCTCGGGGCGGTGGGGGTGCCGACCGGCCTCGTGCGGACTGTAACAGAGGCGCTCAGCGACGTCGACTGTTCCGCTGTAACAGGGGTCGCGCCGGTCGGGCCCGGTCGAATTCGGTACCGGCCGCCACGGCTTGACGAGCACGGTACGAAGGTCCGTGCGGCCGGCTGGGAGGCCTTTTCGGGAGAGCGTCCGGGCTCTCTATAGAATGGCCGGTCATAGCGACCTAAGTCTCGTATTCTGCGAGAGTTGGGCGCTCGGGCGATGACGGCTGCCGCCGCCGGTGTGACGTTATTCCGGTGGTACGCGTCATCACGTCGTGACGGCCACACTTCGGGACCAAGGCCCGGCTGCGGGGCTATCCGGTACGGGCGAAACGCGTTATGCTAGCGCCGTGAAAACGACGGTCACAGCCGCTCAGGCCGATCAGTTAGAAGCTGACCAACAGATCATCTCCCGGGTCTTGGCCGGGCATCGGGAAGATTTCTCGATGCTGATCGGACGGTACAGCGATCCGTTGTATCGGCACGCACTCGGGATGACGGGGAGTCCCGATGTTGCGGAGGACATTCTTCAAATGTCCTTTATCAAAGCGTACCAACACCTCGCCGAGGTGCGTGGACGGTTTGATGCGTGGGTGTTTCGGATTGTGGCAAATGGGTGCAAGGATTGGCTGAAGAACATTCGGCGCACCCATCTCAGTTACGATGAGGATGATCAGCCGTCTGGATATGCAACGCCGGAAGAGGATCTCGATCGGACGGAGTTGCGGAGCGATCTGGACCGTGCGTTAGCGGCACTCGCCCCGTCTTTGCGCGAGGCGTTTGTCATGAAGCACGTCGAGGGACGTTCCTACGAAGAGATGGCTGATTTGTTGGGTACTACTGTCGGGGCGCTCAAGATGCGTGTCCATCGCGCTCGCGAGGCGCTCCAGGTCCTTTTAGAGGAGAAATACGCCTAATGCATGATGACCTGAACGCGCAGAATGGTCCGGAGTCGGATCGTTCATCGGCGCGAGAGACGCCGGGCCGGAGTCAGCGCGGTCGGCAGGAGCTGCCGTCGTCGCCGCTCTCGGACCGCGAGGTTCCCATCGGCGTTGCGCGTACATCGGATCTTGTGAATGCCTGGCTGGATGGGGATATCGCGGAGTCACAGGTGATGGGGACGGAGTCGGCGCGGACCGTCGAGTTCTGGAAGCGGCTCGATCGGGATCTTGCCGTGCGTCGGATGATGACCACGCCCGCGCATGTGCAGCAGAAGATCATGGATGCGCTGCCCGAGACGGCGCCGAGTGCGTCGGTGAGTCCGTGGTGGGAGCGGACCCTGTCCGTGAGCCCGATCGCGGTTGCGGCCGCGGCTGCTGGGTTGCTGGCGCTTGGCGCGGTGGTTGGCGCGTCGGTGCGCGGTCGGTAACGAGACACTGCGTGGCTTTTTAAGCCCCTCACCCTAACGGGTGAGGGGCTTTTTGTTGGCGGGCGAGGCTTGTTGGGGGTGGGGCGCGGTCCTTGCGAGATTTCCTCCTTTTTCGGCAAGGAGGGGACAGTGAGATGCTGGCACATGGTCGTGGCGGTCGCGCTCGTCAGCGCGCCGTGGCTGACCGCGGGAGCGCAGCAGGCCCCGAAAGACACGACCACGTCATCGCGCCCGCAGCAACGGCCGCGCGTGGACGCCAAACGCAGACGGTCGCTCATCGTGTTCGATACGAGTCTCTACCGCCCGGCACCCAACGCGGGGCGTGGCATCGGGTTCACGTCGGGGGCGATCTCGCCGTCGGTGGGGATGACGGGCAGTAACGACAACTTGAACAACTCGAGTGGGCGGACCGCCACGCCGGCCCAAGGGAGTAGTGGGTCGCCCGAGCCCTAAAGGGTCGTTACAGATCGAGTCGGAGAAAGCACAGACCGATGCCGTCCCGGAAGTAATCGGGCACGCGCGATTCCTCGGAGAAGCCGCACTGCTGGAGTAGCGTCCGGCCGACGGCGAGCTCCTCGGCGTCGGGGAATTCCACGAGGACCCAGCGCGCGCCGCGGCGGGCGAGGTCGGCGACGAAGGCGTCGATGAGCATGCGGGCGATGCCGTGGCGGCGGGAGTCGGCAGCCACGGCCATCCCGTGCATCTTGCCGGCGCTCTCGGTGCCGGCGATCTCACCGTAGATCGCGACGCCGACGATCTGGTCGTCGGTAGCGGCGACCAGGCCGGCGGCTTCCGAGGGGTCCGTGTGTGCCAGCGCGCGCGTCAGGGCAGCGCGAGGGGCTTCGGCGTAGAGGGTGTTGCCGAAGGCGTACGTGAGGAGCGTGCGGACCGCGGCCTCGTCGTTCTGGACGAGGGGCCGGATCGTGACGGGCGGCTCGGTCAGATGTGCAACGCCTGGCCACTCACGGCCAAGGCGGCCTCGCGCGTCGCTTCGGCCAACGTGGGGTGACCATGAATCGTCAACGCGACATCCTCGGCCGTCGCGCGGTACTCGAACGCGAGCACCACCTCGGCGATGAGCTCCGAGGCGTTGGGGCCGATAAGATGGGCGCCGATCAGTTCATCGGTCTCGGTGTCGGCGATGAGCTTGACGAAGCCCGCGCTCTCGCCGGCCGTGCGGGCGCGCCCGTTGGCGGAGTAGGGGAAGCGCCCCACGCGATAGGGGCGGCCCGAGGCTTTGGCCTCGTGCTCGGCGAGGCCCACCGTGGCGATCTCGGGCCAGGTGTAGACGATAGAGGGGACGGGCCGATAGTTCATCGCGGCGTGGTGGCCGGCGATGGTCTCGACGGCGACGACGCCTTCGTCCTGGGCTTTGTGGGCGAGGAGCTTGCCCCCGACGGCGTCGCCGATGGCGTAGACGTGGGGCAGATTGGTGCGCATCTGGGCGTCGACCACGATCTCGCCGCGGCGGCCCAGGTCGAGGCCGAGGGCGGCGGCGTCGATGCCGGTCAGACTCGAGCGGCGGCCGACGGACACCAGGACATAATCACCGGTGATTGTTTCCGTGGTGCCGTTCTGATCGACGGTCAGGCTCACGCTGGTGTCGGTCCGACTGGCGCCGGTGACGGTCACGCCGGTGCGCAGCGTGAGGCCCTGCTTCTTGAAGACTTTCTCGGCTTCCTTGATCACGTCGGCGTCGAAGCCGGGGAGGATCGAGGGCATGAGCTCGAGGACTGTGACCTGTGCGCCGAGTCGGCGCCAGACGGAGCCGAGCTCGAGGCCGATGACGCCGCCGCCGATGACGATCAGGTGCTCGGGGACGCGGGGGATCTTGAGGGCGCCGACGTTGGAGAGGACGCGGTCTTCATCGAACTTCAAGAAGGGCAGCTCGACTGGGACGGAGCCGGTGGCGATGATGACGTCTTTTGCCTGGTACTCCGTGCCATCGCTGACGGCGACGATGTTGCCTGGTTTGAGCGTGCCGCGGCCTTTCGCCCACGTGACCTTGTTCTTCCGGAACAGGTACTCGATGCCGCGGGTGTTGGCGCCCACCACGTCATCTTTGCGGGCCAGCATCCGTTGGAGGTCGAGCGTGAGGCCCGCCACCTGGAGGCCGTGTTCGGCCGCGTGGAGCTTGGTGAACTCGAAGTGTTCGGAGCTGGTGAGGAGGGCTTTGGACGGGATGCAGCCGACGTTGACGCAGGTGCCGCCGAGTGTCGCGTCTTGTTCGACGCAGACGGTGGCGAGGCCGCGTTGGGCGGCGTGGAGGGCGGCGACGTAGCCGCCGGGGCCGCCGCCGATGATGACGAGATCGGACTGGGGCACTTACTCGACCAGCATGCTCGCGGGGTCTTCCATCAGTTCCTTGATCCGGACCAGGAAGAGCACCGCCTGTTGGCCATCGACGAGGCGATGGTCGTACGAGAGGGCGACGTACATCATGGGGCGGATCACGACCTGGCCGTGGTCGGCGATCGGGCGGTCCTGGATTTTGTGGAGGCCCAGGATGCCGACTTGGGGGTAGTTCAGGATCGGGGTGGAGACGAGGGAGCCGAAGACGCCGCCGTTGGTGATGGTGAAGGTGCCGCCGGTCAAGTCATCGAGGGTCAGTTTGCCGTCGCGGGCGCGGGCGGCAAGCGTGGAGATCTCGCGGCCGACGGCGACGAGGCCTTTCTTGTCGGCGTCCTTGACGACCGGGACGACGAGGCCTTGGTCGGAGGCGACGGCGATGCCCATGTGGACGTAGTGCTTGTAGACGATCGCGTCGCCGTCGATCTGGGCGTTGACGATTGGGTACTTGGTGAGTGCCAGGCAGGCGGCCTTGACGAAGAACGGCATGAAGGAGAGGCGGACGCCGTGCTCCTTTTCTACGCGCTCGCGGAGGCGATCGCGGAGGGCGGTGACCGCCGTCATGTTGATTTCGTTGAACGTCGTGAGGTGCGCGGTGGCCTGCTGCGCTTGGAGCAGGTTCTCGGCGATCCTGCGGCGCCGAGTCGACATCTTCTCGCGCGTTTCGCGGGTGCCGTTTGTCGCGGGTACTGGCGCCACTGGCGCCACTGGCGACGCGGGTACGGGCGCCGGTGCCGACTTGGCTTTCGCCAGGTGGTCGAGGACGTCGGGTTTGCTGATCACGCCGCCGCGGCCGGAGCCGGGGACGGTCGCGAGGTCGATGCCTTGGGCGGCGGCGACGCGTTGGGCGGAGGGTGAGGCCCGGACTGGGCTTGCGCTCGGCGGCTCGAGGGAAGGGGCGAGGGGAGGGGCCGCCGCCAATGCAGCGGCTGCGGCTGCGACCGACGGTGCCCGAGCGGAAGGGGTTGATATGGGAGCCACGGCTTCCGATCGGGCAGCAACTGCACCAACCGCCGGGGCGGCCGACTCGTCCAGTTCGCCCAGGACCTCGTCGACCTTGACGATGTCGCCCTCGGCTTTGGCGTGTGCGCCCATGACGCCGGGGCGGAGGGCGGGGACCTCGACGGTCACCTTGTCGGTTTCGAGTTCCACCAACGTGTCGCCGGCGGCGACGGGGTCGCCGGGCTGCTTGGTCCAGCGCGAGATGGTGGCTTCGACGATCGATTCGCCGAGCGGAGGTACCTTTATGGCAGTCATAGTGGGCTGGTACGATACGCGGGTGCCAGTCTATACTGACTGACAATATAAATGCGAGCCCTGACCATAGCTGCACACGGCGGTGTCGAGCAGCTGCAATATCGCACGGACCTGCCGGTCCCGGCGATCACGGCGCCAACGGATGTGCGGATTCGCGTGCAGGCCGCGGCGCTCAACCGACTCGATCTGTTCGTGCTCGAGGGGATCCCCGGGGTGCACCTGACGCCCGATTTTATCCCGGGCTCCGATGCGACGGGGTTGATCGACGCGGTGGGCTCGGCGGTCACGGGTCTCGCACCGGGGACGCGGGTCATCGTGAACGGCGGCGTGAGTGATCGCACGTGCGAATACTGCCTGGCGGGTGAGCAGTCGGAGTGCGTGCGGTTCCGGATGATGGGCGAGCACGTGTCGGGGACGTTCGCCGAGTATATCGTGGTGCCCGCGACCAATGTCAGGGCGATTTCCCCCACTATTTCCACCCCCGTCGCCGCCGCCTATACGTTGGCGACGCTCACGGCGTGGCGCATGCTCGTGACCAAAGCCCAGGTGGGGCCGCGCGACACGGTGTTGATCTGGGGGATCGGCGGGGGCGTGGCGATCGCCGCCCTGCAGATTGCCCGCGCTCGCGGGGCGCGCGTGTGGGTGACGTCGGGCAGCGATGACAAGTTGGCGTGGGCGGCGACGCTCGGCGCCGACGCGGGGTTCAACCATGCGACGACCGATGTGGTGGAGGCCGTGCGGGCGCGGACGGGCAAGCGCGGGGTCGACGTCGTCGTCGACAGCGTCGGCACGGCCACGTGGGCCCGGTCGCTCCGGGTACTCGGCCGCGGTGGCCGCCTCGTGACATGCGGCGGGACGTCGGGGCCGATGGTGGAGACGGATGTGCGGCGCCTCTTCTGGTATCAGTGGACACTCATGGGGTCGACGATGGGGAATGATCGGGAGTTCGATGCGGTTGCCGAGGCGCTGGCCAGGGGCGAGTTGACGCCGCCTGTGGATTCGGTGTACCCCCTGAGTGAGGCGCGCGCGGCGTATCAGCGGCTCGCGTCGGGCGCGCAGCGTGGCAAGGTCGTGCTCTCGATCGGCGAGGACAGCTGAGATGCGGGTCAAGCTCGATCCGCGCTACAGCGACTACGACTCGCGGGGGCACGTCAACAACGCGGTGTACCTCACGTATTTCGAGGTGGCGCGCCACCGGGCGTGGCGCGTGCTCACGGGACTCACGGCGGATTTTCCGTTCATCATCGCGGAGGCGCGCGTGAAGTACGTGAGCCAGGCCAAGTTTGGGGATCCGTTGGCGATCGACATCAAGACGACGGAGATCCGGACCAAGGCGTGGGTGTGGTCGTATCGGATCGTGGATGTGCGCGATGAGCGGGTGGTCGCCGAGGGGTCGACGGTGCAGGTGTACTACGACTATGACCTGCAGCGGACGATGCCGATTCCGGACATCATCCGGCCGAATCTCATGCGGGACTAGGACACCACGATGACGGAGCCGCTGCCACCGTACACCGAGAGCGAGTTGGGCGCGCTTCGTGTGGCCGTGGCCGCGGGTCGCCCGCCGCTGTGTCCGCAGGATGGGGCAGTGATGGTGCGCCGAGCCATTGGGGGCGGGTCGTTTGGGCTCGGGTACGCGCGGCGGCGGGAGTGGCTCATCTGCCCGACCTGTAAACGCAGCGCGATCTTCGACGTGGCGCGAGGGACACGGACGTGATGGCGGTTCTGTTGGTACAAGGAGACTCGGCGTCGTTTCCGGGGCGGCTGCAGAACAGTTTCACGCAGCTCGGCGCGTACGTTGTGCCGCTCCTGGGCGGGTTGGTCATTCTCTTTGCCGGGTATTTGCTGGCGTCGTTGCTGGAGCGGTTCACGGTGCGGCTCCTCAGGCGCGTGCGGCTCAACGCGGCGCTCGAGCGGGGCGGCGTGATGGAGGCCGTCGAGCGAGGCGGCGCGCACTTTGATCCGACGCGGGTGCTGGCGCACATCGTGTTCTGGGTCGTGATGTTCGCGGTACTGCTGGTGGCCGCCGATGCCGTGGGATTGGAGTCGCTGGCGACCGTGTTTTCGCAGCTCGTGAGCTACATCCCGAGCTTGATCGCGGCGATCGTGATCCTCGTGGTTGGGAACGTGCTGGGCGCGTTTGTCGGTGGGCTGATCATGGCCACCGGCGGCGGATTGTGGGGCGGGCCATGGCTGGCCCGGGTCGGACGGGCCGGGGTGATCCTGCTCGCGGTGTTCATGGCGTTGCAGGAGTTGGGGGTGGCGACGGAAATCGTCACGACGGCGTTCGCCATCTTGTTTGGCGCAGTGGCGTTGGCGCTTGCGCTGGCGTTTGGGCTCGGGAACCGCGAGCTGGCGGGGGAAGTGACGCGCGCATGGTATGAGCGGTATCGGGCCGAGCGCGCCGCGATCGATCGCGATGCGGCCGCCCATGAGGCAGCACACGGCGCGCACGAACGCCTGCCAGAGCCCGAGCAACCAGTGTAGCTCGACTTCGTCGAGCTACACGTCTTATATAACTTTTGGGCAGGCAACCTGCTAAATTTCTACGTATGACGTCCCCTATGCGCGACCGTATTCTTCCCCGTCTCATCGACGACGAGATCAAAGAATCGTTCATCAACTATTCGATGAGCGTGATCGTGTCGCGGGCGCTGCCCGATGTCCGCGACGGCCTGAAACCCGTGCATCGCCGCGTGCTCTATGCGATGAACGAGTTGGGTCTGGTCCCGGGCCGGCCGTACAAGAAGGCAGCCACGGTTGTCGGGGACGTGCTGGGCAAGTACCACCCGCACGGCGACTCGTCGGTCTATGACGCGCTCGTGCGCATGGTGCAGGACTTTTCGCTCCGCTACCCGCTGGTCGACGGACAGGGGAACTACGGGTCGGCCGACGGCGACGACGCGGCCGCGTACCGGTACACGGAAGCGCGGCTCACGGCGATCGCCATGGAGATGCTCGGCGACATCGACAAGAACACGGTC
>DATMNB010000171.1:0-10653 GCA_035569435.1 Gemmatimonadaceae bacterium | reverse complement strand
CCGCCATTCCGGCCGCCTCGCCCGCGGCACGCGCCTGGGCGACGCCGGCCACGGTGTCGTGGTCGGTCAGCGCGACGGCGGTGAGCCGCGCGGCCAGTGCACGAGTAATCAGCTCGGACGGTGGAAATCCGCCGTCGGACGCCGTGGAGTGCGCGTGGAGGTCCACGAACGCATCGCCGCCCACACTGGTTCCCATGGCGTCAGTTCGCGTAGCGGGCTTCGGGAGACGTCGCGCCCGGTTGAGAGACATCGAAGAGCCGCCGCAGATCGTCGCCCGACAGCTCGGCGAACGATTGTTCGCGCGACCGGGTGCCCTGCGGCGAGTACCGCGTCACGCGCACCTCGCGTGCGTCGCCACTGCCGTGGACAAACAGCAGGGCGAACTCATCGTGGTCGTACTGCGTGATGCGGCCGGCGGGGAAGACCCGCCAGGTCTGCCCCTCGATGGTGAGCGAGCGCGTCGGCATGGCTAGAACTCCACCTCACTGTAGATGCGATGGGGATCGAGCAGCGCCTCGGGGACCGCCGCGTGGGCCGCGGCCAGCCGATCCGCGGAAGGCCCTTCGGCGAATTCGATGAACGCGCCGGTCAGGTCGCGTTCCTCGAACACCCAGAAATGGCACCCGGCCGCCTGATAATGGGCGCGCAACTCGCGGGCTCTGTCGAGAAACCGCGCGCGCTCGGATGGCGTCACGATGGTCCGCTGCAGGCTGAGGGCACGCGCCACGTTTAGAGCGCGCCCTCGGGGAACGTCTCCAGTTGCTTCTTGATGTGGGCCATGAACTCGTCGGCCACGGCGCCATCGATCAGGCGGTGGTCGAACGAGAGACAGAAGTAGGCGCAGGTCCGAATGGCGATGGTGTCCTCGCCGTCCGGGCCGGTGATGACTTTGGGCCGCTTCTCGATCGCATTCACGCCCAGGATCGCCACCTGCGGCTGATTGATGATCGGCGTGCCCATGATCGAGCCAAAGACACCCGGGTTGGTGATCGTGAACGTGCCGTTCTCGACCTCCTCGGGGCGCAGCTTTTTGACGCGGGCGCGGTTGGCGAGATCGTTTAGTTGGCGCGTGATCCCGACCAGCGACAGGTCATCGGCGTGGCGGATCACCGGGACAATGAGTCCCCAGTCGAGGGCGACGGCGATCCCGATGTTGTACTGCTTGCGGTAGATGATGTTGGTGCCCGCGACCGAGGCGTTGAGCGCGGGGAACGCCTTGAGGCCGTCGACCGTGGCCTTGATGATGAACGGCAGGTACGAGAGACGCGCGCCCGCCTGGGCCTCGAACTCGGCTCTCTTTTTCGCGCGGATCCGCGCGATACGCGTGAGATCGACCTCGCAGATCGACGTCACGTGCGCCGACGTGTGGCGCGAGAAGACCATGTGTTCGCTGACCAGCTGGCGCATGCGCGACATCGGCTCGACGACGTCGCCCGGCCAGGCCTCGGGGACCGGACCGCTCGGAGCGGACGGTACCACGCTCGGCATCACGCTCGGCGCCTTGGGCGTGGCTGGCCTCAGCGTGGGCGTCCCACCAGCCAGGAGCCCTTCGATGTCCCGCTTGGTCACCCGCCCCGCGATCCCGGAGCCCGCGATCGAACCGAGCTCGATACCATGCTCAGCCGCAATGCGACGAACGAGCGGTGACGATTTGGTGCGAATGCGCTCCTCAAAGGACCGGCCATTCCCAATGTCATGCCCGCCATTTGCCGTGCCAACCGCAGCCGGGGTCGCCACGGCAGCAGCGGCCGCCACAGTAGCCGGGGCCGGCGCGGCCACAGGAGCCGGTGTGCCGACAGGCGCCGAGACATCCGTTTCGAGCCGAGCGACGACAGTCTGAACAGCGACCGTCTGCCCCTCTCCGATCAGGATCTCGGCTAGCCGCCCTGCGGCGGGCGACGGAATCTCGGCGTCAACCTTATCCGTCGAGATCTCAAAGATGGGTTCGTCCCGCTTGATCTCGTCGCCCACCTGCTTGAGCCACTTCGAGACCGTCCCTTCCGCGATCGACTCGCCCATCTGCGGCATGATCACATCTATGCGTGCCATAGCTCACCCCTCTCGTGTCAACGCGCACCGCGATGCAGACGCCAAAATACGAGCGCCGGCAGCGTCACGAAACCAATCACTCCCCCCCACCCCGCAAAGACCTGCCAGTTGCACGCCGGCAGATCCTCGACAACGGGGCACCGCGTCACCGCGGTCACGACTTTCCCCACCAGCACTCCGATCATCGCCCCACTGAAAAACCCGCTGACGCCCGTCAGGCACCCGACGCCAATGTTCCGTGCCCACATTAATACCGCGCCAACCGACGCACCCCGGCGACGATGTCCGCCACTTGCGGCAGCACGTAATCCTCGAGCGGCGGCGCGTACGGCAACGGCACATCCGCCGCCGTCACCCGCAGCACGGGCGCGTCGAGCCACTCGAACGCCGTCTCGTTGATCCGCGCCGTGATCTCCCCGGCGATCCCACCCGTCCGCGTGTCCTCGTGCACGATCAACACCCGGTTGGTTTTCTTGACCGTCGCCACGATCGCCTCGTCGTCCATCGGCATGAGCGACCGCAGGTCGATCACTTCCACGGAGATCCCATCCTCGGCCGCCAACTGGTCCGCCGCCTCGAGCGCCTTCCACACCGTGGCCGCGTACGTGATAATCGACACATCGGCCCCTTCGCGCGCCACCCGAGCCTTTCCGATCGGCACGACGTGATCGCCCGCGGGCATCACGTCCTTTATACGCCGATACAGGTATTTATGCTCGAAGAACAGCACGCAGTCGTCGTCCCGGATCGCCGACTTGAGCAACCCCTTGGCATCGGCCGCCGTCGCCGGATACACGATTTTGAGCCCAGGCGTATGCAAAAAGGCGGCTTCGGGATTCTGCGAGTGAAACGGCCCGCCTCGCACATACCCTCCACTCGGCCCCCGCACAACCATCGGACACGGCAGCATCGCCCGATAGCGGGCGGTGGCGACATAGTTGGTGAGCATGTCATAGCCGCAGGAGATGAAGTCAATGAACTGCATCTCGCACACCGGCCGCATCCCCATATGCGCCGCCCCAGCCGCCGCGCCCACGATCGCCGCCTCGGAAATCGGCGTATCGATGACCCGCGCCTCGCCAAACCGCGCCTGCAACCCCTCCGTGACCTTGAACGCCCCGCCATAGGCGCCGATGTCCTCGCCGAGGCAGAACACGTTCGCGTCGCGATCCATCTCCTCGAACAGCGCCTGGCGAATCGCCTCGAGGTATGTGACCTCGGTCGCGGTTGACTCAGACATCGTGGGTCCCCCAGCTCGCCGGCCGCTCGTGCGCACTGACCGCCGATCTGACGCCGGCCCGGAACCACAGGGGATCCGCGGCCGGCGGATCCGCATAGATGCCAACCAACGCGTCGAGCGGCTCGGGCGCCGGCGACCGCTCGGCCTCATCGGTCGCGGCATCAATCTCGTGCTGCACGCGCGCGTCAATCGCCAGCAACTCAGCCGGCGAGACGCCGTCGGCGGTCAGCGTGGCGATATAGCGATCGATCGGGTCGTTCTCCTTTTCCCACCGCTCGATCTCGCCAGGCGGCACGTACGATTGGTTGTCATGCTCGGCGTGCCCTTTGCGACGATAGGTGATCAACTCGATCAGCGTCACGCCCTCGCCACGCCGCGCCCGGTCGACCGCCCGCTTGGTCACGGCGTATGTGGCCAACACGTCATTGCCATCCGCCTGCTCGCCCGGTATTCCATACGCCAACGCCTTGTCTTTCAAATCCCGCACCGCGGTCTGCTTGGCCAGCGGCGTCGAATAGGCATAGCCATTGTTCTCGACGATCACCACCAGGGGGCACCGTTGCACGGCGGCAAAGTTGATCCCCTCGTGGAACGCGCCGGTCGACGTCGCGCCGTCTCCCACGTACACCATGCCAACGCGGTCTTCACCCCGCATCTTGAACGACAACGTGACCCCGGCCATGACCGGCACCATGTCGCCCAGATGGGAGATCTGCCCGATGAAGCCCCGGACCAGATCGCCGTAATGGATGTTGAGCTCACGTCCGCGCGTCGGCGAATCGCCCTTGGCCATGTACTGCCGCAAAATTTCCAGCGGCTCGGCGCCCTGGACGAGCATCGAACCCAAGTTCCGGATCAGCGGTGATAGGATGTCGCCTTTCGATCGATCGAGTGCGTAGGCGCTGCCGACCGCGTCGGCCTCCTGACCCAATGACCTGAACAGGCCCCCGACGACCTTGGTCTGCCGGTACAGATTGACGAGCCGCTCCTCGAGGGAACGCGTCAACCGCATGTAGTAGTACAACTCCAGCTTGGCGCCAGGTGACAGCTCGCCTTTGGCAACCGCTCGTTGTGCCGTCGCCATCAATACCCAGCCTCCAGCGCGTGGGACGGCTCCACTCGTCGGTGGATCTCCACAAAGAATCGTTTCACGTTCTTGTCCAACCGGCTCTCGCCAATCTGGTCGGTCTGGAACTCGATGAACGTATAGTGCCCGCCCTCGGCGCGCACTGTGAGCCGGGCCACACCGAGCGGACCGCTGTACGCGCGCCCCCGGAGCGCGGTTGCCGTCGTCGACATCCCTAACGCGGCAAAAAACGCATCGGCGGCCGCAAGCACGTCGGCGCCTGGAAGCTGCGTCCGATGAAAGAGACGCATCGTTAGCGCACCGCCTCGCCTCGCGCGGCCTGGACATCCTGGCCCCACGTCTGCGTCTGTTCGATGTCGTTGGTCTTCATGGTGTCCCGGCGGAACTGCAGCCCGACCGACCACTCGCCCGACGTAATGAACCGGATCTTGGCGGTGTAGGTACCCGGTTTGAGCCCGGGGATGAGGCCATCGTATGTTTTCGCCCCATCCCTGGTCCCGGCATAGATCCGCCCGTCCGCACCCTCGATCGGCTGCCCCGACGACTTGTCGCGGGCCTCGACCGTATAAATCGTCCACTCCCGCGCGCGTGGCGGCGACGGATCGGTCGTGACGTTGAAGACGATGTCGTTCGTCCATTGGCGAATCCCGGGCACGCGCGCTTGCGACTGGCCACAGGCCGCGGCCGCGAACGCCAGGAGAACGACGAGTCTCCGCATCACGCGTAGTACTCGAGGCCCAGGTGGGTAATCTGTTCCTCACCCATCAAGTGGCGTAGGGTGTTCTTGAGCTTTGTCTGCTGAATGAACAGATCGTGCTCAGGCTGGAGGCCCGCCGCGACCATCGGACTCTTGTAGTAGAACGACAGCCACTCCTGAATGCCCTTGAGGCAGGCGCGGTGAGCAAAGTCCGAGAACAAGGCCAGATCCAACACCAGCGGCGCCGCCAGGATCGAGTCGCGACACAGAAAGTTGACCTTGATCTGCATCGGATATCCCATCCACCCGACGATGTCGATGTTGTCCCACCCTTCCTTGTTGTCGCCGCGCGGCGGATAGTAGTTGATCCGCACGACGTGCGAGAAGTCCTTGTACAGCTGCGGGTACACGTCCGGCTGCAGGATCGTGTGCAGCACGCTGAGCTTGGACTCTTCCTTAGTCTTGAACGAGGCCGGGTCGTCCAGCACCTCGCCGTCGCGGTTGCCCAGGATGTTCGTCGAATACCACCCGGCCAAGCCGAGCATGCGCGCTTTCAAGCCCGGCGCAATGATCGTCTTCATCCACGTCTGCCCGGTCTTGAAATCCTTGCCCGAGATCGGCACGCCGCGCTCATTCGCCAAGCGCACGAGGCAGGGCATGTCGACCGTCAGATTGGGCGCACCGTTGGCGAACGGCACGTTCTCCATGAGCGAGGCGTACGCGTAGAGCATCGACGGTGCGATCGTCTCGTCGTTGCGCTCCATCGCCTTCTCGAACTGCTCGAGCGTGGCGTGCGCCGCGCCGGGCCGAATGAAAATCTCCGTCGACGCGCACCACACCATGACGAGGCGCTCGAGCCGGTGCCGCGCCTTGAAGTCGCGGATGTCCTGCCGGATCTGCTCCGCCAGATCGCGCTTCGTCTTTGCTTTTTTCACGTGCGTGCCGTCGATGCGCGTCACGTAGTGCTGCTCGAACGCCGCCGTCATCGGCGTGATCGCACTCAGAAAATCCTTCGTTGCCTCGAGATCCTCGTGGCTCAGCACGCCGGCCTTCTTGGCCGCCGTCCACGCATCATCCGGAATCGGATCCCATGCGCCAAACACGAGATCATCGAGCCCGGCGAGCGGAACAAAGTCCTTGATCAGTGGCGCGCGGTTCTCCGTGCGCTTGCCCAAGCGAATCGTCGCCATTTGCGTGAGTGACCCGATCGGCAGGGCCTCGCCGCGCCGGACGCGCTCCACACCGGCCATGAACGTCGTCGCCACGGCGCCCAACCCGACCGTGAGCACCCCGAGCCGGCCCTCGGCCGGCCGGACCGTGGTCGCGCTCATGCGCTCCTCCCCACGACGACGGGCTTATCGGCGGCCGGAGCAGCCTTTGGACGAGCTGCCGGCGAAACCGGACGCGTCGCTTCGTATACGGCGCGAATACGCCGAATGGCGGTCGCCCACGAGGTCACAGTCAAAGACACGATGATGGCACCTAGTACCCACCCGTCGAGGGCGAGCCCGAAAAAGGCCTGAGGAACGGACAGGAGCACGACACGCTCCGGACGCTGCATCACGCCGACCTTGGCGTTGACGCCCAGCGCTTCGGCGCGCGCGCGCGTGTACGAGACGAGAAACCCACCCAGCATCCCAAACAGACAGACGATCAGCATCGGCACGCTGCCATGCTGGACACTGGTGGCGTAGAACACCACGAGACCGGCGAGGACGGCGCCGTCAGCCACGCGGTCCAATGTCGAGTCATAGAACGCCCCAAACGCCGTGCTCCGGTTGGTGCGCCGCGCGACCGTACCGTCGAGGACGTCAAAGAGCGCCGTGATCGACAAAAACCATCCGCCGGTCCGGATGTGACCGGAGGCGTAGATGGCCCCACCAATGATCGAGCAGATCGTGCCCAGCGTCGTGATGACGTTTGGGCTCACGCGTCGCCGGACGAGCAGATCGGCAATCGGCTCGAGCAGACGCACATAGCCGTCTTTGATCGCACTCCACAGACGCTTCATCCCGGCAGACGCGGCACGATCATGAGAAAAACTAGCTTCGCGTTCAGTGGTAGAGCCAGTAGCGCCGCGCGCGTCGCTCGAACGCGCTGACGCCCTTGGCCTCGCCGTTGGCGACCCGGTTGGGGTCGGCGCCACCGACGAGTGCACGACGCACCGCCCCGCTTCCGAGCCGGAGGTCGACCGCAAGGGTGTCCAACTCCAGAGAATCCCGCGCCGTCCGGGCGATGGCCCACAAGAGCGCCGCGCCGAGCCGCCCGACATCGACGCGATCGCGATCGACGACCGTGATGCGCACGGCTGGCAGGGTACGTCCGGCATACTTCCCGTCCGTGGGCCCGACCGGCGTGAACGTGCCCGCCGTGAACCGCACGCCGCGAAGCGACAATTTATTCAGTGCGACGACAGCCCCTTGGGCGTCGAGCCAGGGCGCGCCCAGTACCTGAAAGGCGCTCGTCGTGCCGCGGCCGACCGATACGTTGGAGCCCTCGAACGGGACCAACGCGGGATAGAGCAGGACGCTCGTCAGGTCGGGCAGATTGGGGGACGGCCGCACCCAGGGCAGCCCCGTGTCCTCGAACCACATTTTTCGCGTCCAACCCCTGGCCGGCACCACGTGCAGATCGGCCCGCACCTTCGCCGCGTCGTTGTAGATCAGCGCCAGCTCGCCCATGGTCAGGCCATGCCGGAGCGGCATCGGACCGAGCGCGTACGCCCGGTCCGGGAGCGCGGTGTCGAGCACGGGGCCCTCGACGTGGTGACCCGTGATCGGGTTGGGTCGATCCAGCACGATGACCGTCACGTGCATCCGCCCCGCCGCGCGGAGGGCGTAGACCATCGACCCGACGTACGTCCAGGTCCGGGTGCCGACATCCTGGAGGTCGATCACGAGCGCGTCGATGCGCGCCAACAAGCTGTCCGGCGGGGCGACCGCGGCCGCGCCATAGAGCGAATAGATCGGCAGGCCCGTCGCCGAATCCGCGCCGCTGGCCACGTTTTGCCGGTCCACCGTGCCCCGGATGCCATGCTCGGGCGAGCAGAGCGCCACGAGGTGGACGCCGGAACTATGGAATAGCCTGTCGATATCCGACACCCCATGTTCATCAATGCCCGTCTGGTTCGTCAGAAGAGCAATACGCTTGCCCTGCACGAGCCCGAGGCTATCCTCTAGCAACACCGTAATGCCGGGCACGACGTGGGGAGGCATGACACGGGGTGGCGCAGCCAGCCTGGCGCCAGCCACGAGGAGCACGAGACCCACCAGCGTTACTCTCACGGAGCCATGAATCTAACACCACTCGACTGGGCGATCGTCGCGGGCTACTTCGCGCTGTCGACGGGGATCGGCCTCCTCTTCACCAAGCGAGGCGGCGCGAGCCTCGACGAGTACTTCCTGTCGGGACGCAACGTCCCCTGGTGGCTCGCCGGCGCATCGATGGTCGCGACAACGTTCGCCGCGGATACGCCGCTGGTGGTGACCGGGCTTGTCGCCGCCCACGGTGTCGCTGGGAATTGGCTGTGGTGGAACTTTGTGATGAGCGGGATGCTCACGGTGTTCTTCTTCGCCCGCCTCTGGCGCCGTGCCAATGTCATGACCGACGTCGAATTCGCCGAGGTGCGCTACAGCGGCCGCCCCGCCGCGCTGCTCCGCGGGTTTCGCGCGGTGTATCTGGCGATTCCGATCAACCTGATCATCATGGGCTGGGTCACCAAGGCCATGATCAAGATCCTGAGCATTTCGTTAGGTATCGACCCGTGGACGGCGGTGCTCATCTGCTTCGCCGTCACGATGCTCTACGCCGTGGCGGCCGGGCTGTGGGCGGTCCTATGGACCGACCTGATCCAATTTGTGATCAAGATGACGGCGGTCATCGTCCTCGCCGTCTACGCCGTCCGCGCCGTCGGCGGGATGACCGCCCTCAAGGTCGGCCTGGCCAAGCATTTCGGGAGCGAGACCGCGGCGTTGTCGGTCCTCCCGATCTCCTATGACCACGGCTTTCACGCGTACCCCTGGATGCCGCTGCTCTCGCTCACGGTCTTCCTCTCCGTCCAGTGGTGGGCGGCCTGGTACCCCGGCGCGGAGCCCGGTGGCGGTGGCTATATCGCCCAGCGGATCTTTGCCGCCCGCACGGAGCGGGACGGCGTCCTGGCGACGCTCTTCTTCCAGATCGCCCATTACGCCCTCCGCCCCTGGCCCTGGGTCGTGACGGGCCTCTGCACCGTCCTCCTGTACCCGCACCTCGTCGACAAAGAATCAGGCTACGTCCACGCCTTCGTCGACCTCCTGCCGACCCCCTTCAAGGGGTTCATGTTGGCCGGGTTCGCCGCGGCGTACATGTCGACGATCGGCACGCAGCTCAATTGGGGCGCGTCGTACCTGATCAACGATTTCTACAAGCGGTTTCTCAAACCCAACGAGACCCAACGCCACTACGTGGCGGTCTCGCGCGTGGCCACCGTGCTCCTCTTTCTTGCCTCGATCCTCGTGGCCCGGAACATCGACTCGGTGGGCCGGGCCTGGCAGTACCTGCTCGCCTTGGGCGCCGGGACGGGGCTCGTCCTGATCCTCCGCTGGTACTGGTGGCGGATCAACGCCTGGTCGGAGATCAGCGCGATGGTGGCGTCATTCGTCATCGGCCTGGCGTCGCTCTGGCTGATTCCGCCGCGCTTTCCGGCCGACGATCCGAATGCCCAGGCGTGGGTCATGGTGGTCACGGTGGCGCTCAGCACCGTCGTGTGGGTGTCGGTGACCTTCCTGACAGCCCCGGAACCAGCGTCTGTCCTCGAGGCTTTTTATAAACGGGTTCGCCCCGGCGGCCCTGGCTGGCGGGCCGTGGCGGAGCGGGCGGGGTATGGCCGGGAACCCATTGCGGGGGGCGCCCTGGCGTGGACCAACTGGCTCGCCGGGATCGTGGCGGCCTACGCGACGTTGTTTGGGATCGGGAAAGTCGTCTTTGGCGAAACGGGGCCTGGTTTGGCCTTTCTCGCCGTGGCAGCCGTGGCGTTTGCCTGGATCGCCCGGAGCTTCCGCGGCGACTATATTGTGAAAGACTCTTTGATGGCGAAAGACTCCTTGGAGGCAGCATGAGTACAACGCAACAGCCCGACGTGATCCTGACGGTGACCCCCGTGGCCGGGGTTGAAGTCAAGCGCTTCATGGAAACCGAAGGCGTGCCGGTCGAGACCGGTGGCCTCCGCGTGAGCGTCCAGCCGGGCGGGTGCAGCGGGTTCAAGTATGGCCTATTGATCGAAGACCAGAGCGCCGAAGATGACATCGTCATCAATGCGGGCGACTTCCGGGTCTTCGTCGATCCGTTCTCGGCCCAGTACATCAACAACGTGACCATCGATTACACGTCGTCGATGCAGGGCTCCGGGTTCGTCTTCAAGAACCCGAACGCGACCGGCGGCTGCGGCTGCGGTAGCTCGTTCTCGGCGTAACGTCGCCGGGCGCAAGCCCGGCCTTTAATGGACTCGATTTCGCGGTTGTCGTCGCCTACTTAGCGACGACAACCGCGGTCGGCATCCGGCTCGGTCGCGGCCAGAAAGACGCCCGCGATTACTTCGTCGCC
>DATMNB010000170.1:0-11778 GCA_035569435.1 Gemmatimonadaceae bacterium | reverse complement strand
ACCGGTATCTACGGCGCCGCGTACCGCATCATCGACGTGGCCATGGTGCCGCTGCGGGCGGTCTCCTCGGCGGCATACCCCAAGTTCTTCCGGCACGGGGCGCGCGGGGTGAACGCGAGTCTCACGGTCGCGCGGCGGCTGATTCCCGCGGCTGTCGGCTACGGGTGTCTGGCTGGCGCGCTGCTGTTTCTGACAGCGCCGATTCTACCACGCTTTCTGGGGCACGATTACGACCATGCGGTAGAGGCGGTGCGCTGGTTGGCGCTCCTGCCGCTGTTCAAGTCGATCCAGTCGTTTGCGGCGGACACGCTGACCGGGGCGGGGCATCAGGGGACGCGGACCGCGTTGCAGGTGGGGATCGCGCTGTTCAATGTGGGGATCAACCTGCCGTTGATCACCGGCTGGTCATGGCGGGGCGCGGCGTGGGCTAGTCTCATCACTGACGGGCTGTTGGCGGCGATGTTGTGGTTCGTCGTCTGGCTCTACCGGCGGCGCGTGCCGGCGGTCGCATGACCCTGAATGCGCGTGTCGCCGTCTGTGTGGCGACCTATGCCAGGCCCGATGGGTTGGCGCGGCTGCTCGATGGGCTCCGCGGACAGCGCACCGACGCGCTGGTGCGGGTCATCGTCGTGGACAACGATGCGGGCGGGCCCTGTCGAGCGATGTCAGAGGCGCAGGCCACGTGTTTTCCGCTTGGGCTCCGGTATGTCGTCGAGCCCCAGCGCGGGATCACGTATGCGCGCAACCGGTGCGTGGCCGAGGCGGGGGACGACGTGACGTTTCTGGCGATGCTCGACGACGACGAGGTGCCCGAGCCGGAGTGGCTCGCCGAACTGCTGCGGGTCCAGGCCACAACTGGGGCCGACATCGTGACCGGGCCGGTGGTGCCGTACTTTGCCTCGCCGGTGCCGACGTGGGTGCGGGACGGTCGGTTCTTTGATCGGCCGCGGCACGCGACGGGGCGGCGGTTGCCGCACGCGCACACGCACAACGTGCTAGCGCGGCGGGCCGTGTTTGACGAGACGGGGACGTTCGACAATCGGTTCGCGCTGACCGGGGGCGAGGATCTGGAGTTCTTCCGGCGGGCGGTGGGGCGTGGGTTCTCCGTGGTGTGGGCCGACGGCGCGCAGGTGCTGGAGTGGATTCCGGCGAGTCGCGCGACGCTGACGTGGCTTCTGCGCCGGTCGTATCGGGGCGGGACAACGCTCGGCCTCGTCGATCGGGATCGCTCGGATGTGTGGCGCGCGAGGGGTGGGCGGGTCGTGCGAGGCCTGGGGCGATTGGTGCAGGGCGTGCTGCTCACGCCTGTCGCCGCGTTGTCGCCACGGCGGTCGGTGCGGTTGGTGCGAGCGATGCAACTCATCGCGCGGGGCGCCGGGATGATCGTCGGCGCGTTCGGCGGGCGGTACGAGGAATACCGTGTCACACATCAGGTGTGACGTGCGACGCCTGGGCTATCTCTCAGGTGCGCCGCGGGTGTCGACCCGCGCCGACGCGGAGCTGGCCGGGCCGCGGGCCCACGTGCTCGGCGTCATCGCCGGGTTCGAGGCGGCGGGCTGGACCGTCGATCGATTCATCGTCGGCGATCGAGGGCCTGCGGTGGTCGCCCGCGACGGGGAGCGACTGGTGCGGCGCGGGTGGGCGACGACGTTGGCCGCCGATGGCGCACGACTGGTCCTCCGTCAGCGAAGCGCCGCGTCGGCCTACGCGGCGCTCGGCACGCACGTCGATTGGGTGTACGAGCGGTTTGCGTTGTTCCAGGCGATGGGGACGCCGTTTGCCCGGCGGGGCATTCCGTGGATTCTCGAGACCAACGCGCTGCTCGCCGACGAGGCGCGGCGCGAGCGGTCGAGCGTGGTGCTGCATGCTACGGCGCGACAGTTGGAGCGGGCGGCGTACCACGCGTGCAGCGTGTTGGTGACCGTGAGCGACGTGCTGGCCGATCGGATCGCCGACGCGATGGACGTGCCGCGCGAGAAAATCGTCGTCGTGCCGAACGGCGTCGACGTCGAGCGCTTTGATCCGGCGCGGGTGGCGCCGAGGCACGAGGGGACGGGGTTTCGCATCGTGTTTGCCGGATCGCTGGCGCCGTGGCAGGGGCTCGATGCGCTGGTGCGGGCGCTTGTCCACGTGCCAGCGGCCGTGGCTGTCATTGCCGGTGATGGGCCCGCGCGTCGCGGCCTCGAGGCGTTAGCGGCCGAGCTGGAGGTGGAAGCGCGGGTCCGATTCCTGGGCCACATCGACGACGTGCCAGCGTTCCTGGCGGGTGGCGACGTCTGCTTTGTCGGCCACACCGATCGAGGGAACAGCGCGGAGACGTTCCGGTCGCCGCTCAAGCTCTATGAGTATCTGGCGATGGGGAAACCGGTGATCTCGTCGTCTGTCCCCGACGCCGTGGCAACCATTACTGAGGGGAAGACCGGATTCCTGTTCCAGCCCGACGATGTGGCATCGCTCGTGCGAGCGATCGGAGCCGCCATGGCGGCTCCACTGGAGGCGATGGGCGCGCGCGCGCGGCGAGAGGCCGTAGAGCGCCACAGCTGGCAGGCGCGCGTGCACGACATGATCGCACAGATCGAGTCGCGCGTCGGAGTGCCGGTATGAGACCCGAGCCCTACGCGTTTCTCGGCGTGCGCGTCGGCGCCTACACGATCGACGACCTGCACGCCGTGATCGGCGAGGCCGTCGCGGCCGACGCGCGCATCGTGATCGCCAACCATAACATGCACAGCGTGGCCCTCACACGCCGGGACGCCAAGTTCCGGGCGTTCTTCGATGTGGCCGATGTGACGCACGTCGATGGCATGCCGCTCGTGCCGCTCGGCCGGATGTTGGGGGCGCCGCTCACGCGGGCGCATCGCGTGACGTATGTCGATTGGGTGCCGGCGCTCATGGCCGAAGCCGAGCGCCGGCGGTGGCGGGTGTTCTCGCTGGGTGGGCGACCAGGCGTGGGCGAACGGGGGGCGGCGGTGCTGCGCGAGCGGCATCCAGCCTTGGAGATCGAGACAGCGCACGGGTATTTCGATCAACGCGCGGGCGGCGCCGAGAGTGAGGCGGTGCTCGGCCGGATCGCCGCGTTCGCGCCGCACGTGTTGCTCGTCGGGCTGGGGATGCCCAGGCAGGAACATTGGGCGTACGACCATCGAGGTCGCATCGCTGCCAATGCCACGCTCATGGCTGGGGCGGCGCTCGATTATGTCGCTGGCGCCGTGCCGACGCCGCCGCGCTGGGCGGGGCGGTGGTCGCTGGAGTGGGCGTTCCGGCTGGTCGCTGAGCCCAAGCGACTCGGCCAACGCTATCTGATCGAGCCGTGGCCTGTGCTCGGCTTGTTTGTACGCGAATGGACTACGCGCGCTTTACGAGGGGAGGGATAGTGGACCGACGTCAATTTTGCGGAACTAGTATGGGGGCGATGCTCGGCGTCGCCGTGGGGGGACGTGTCAGAGGATGGGCAACGACACAAGCAGCCGCCGCGACGCTGCGCGCGCGCGCGTCGGCGCATGGCATTCTGTTTGGCTCCGCCGCTGCACAAGGCGTCCTCTCGTCAGATCCCGGCTACGCCCAGGCGCTGGCGCGGGAATGCGCGATCATCACGCCAGAGGCGGAGCTCAAGTGGGGCACGCTCCGTCCGTCGCCGACCGCGTTCAACTTCGCGCCGGCCGATTGGCTGTTGCAGTGGGCGCGGTCGAACAACATCCAGATGCGTGGACACACGCTCGTGTTCTGGCAGTCGCTGCCCGGGTGGTTCAGCAAGACCGTGAATCCAGGGAACGCCCAACAGATTCTGCAGAATCACATCTCCACGGTGTGTGGGCATTACGCCGGCAAGCTGCATTCGTGGGACGTGGTAAATGAGGGGATCGATCTATCGAGTGGACGTCCCGATGGTCTCCGCAATAGCGCCTGGTTGCAACTGCTGGGGCCGGGGTATGTGGCGCAGGCGTTTCAGATGGCGCGCGCGGCCGATCCCAACGCGCTTTTGGTGTACAATGACTTTGGCGTCGAGTACGCGACCTCCGACCAGGAGGGGCGCCGACGGGCCATGTTGGCGTTGCTGACCAGCCTCAAATCGGCCAATGCGCCCATTCAGGCGCTCGGACTGCAGACGCATCTGTTCGCTGGGATGACGGCGCAGTTCAAGCCCGCTGTGTATCAGGCGTTCTTGAAGGAAGTGTCTGACCTGGGGCTCAAGATCTTCATCACGGAGATGGATGTGCAGGACCGGGGGCTGCCGGGGGATTCCGCGGCGCGCGACCAGCAGATCGCGAACATCTACTCGCAGGTGTTGGGCGCGGCGCTCACCAACCCGGCGGTGACCGTCGTCGAGACGTGGGGGCTGGCGGACAAGTACAGCTGGCTCCAGCAGCATGCGACGCGGCCGGATGGGATGGAGGTGCGGGCGCTGCCGCTGGACGACGGCATGCAGCCCAAGGTGGTGTACAACGCGATCGGCGCGGCGCTGGACGCCGCACCGCCCAGGAGCTCGTAAATGTCAACCGCCGCCGTCTCTCAAGCTTTTACGCCGGCGCGCGTGGCGTCGCGCCGGCGCGGCAGACCCTGGCTCGGCTATCTCGTGCTCGTGGCGTTGTTCTGCGTGCTGGGGCCGTACGACCTGCACAACCGGGCCGACCACGAGGATACGCAGGAGGCCTCGGTGGGCACACTCAAGACCATTGCGTCCGGCCAGGGGGCAGCGATCGAGGAAGGGAACATCGGACGGCGGCTGGGGGTGATCGGGCTGGGCCTCTTTGCGGTGACGCTCTTGTGGCGGGCGCGGCGTCGGGGCGAGTTGGTGCGCGTACCGGCAGCGACGCGGTCACTCCCCGACCGACTCGTCATGGTGGGTGTCGTCGGGTATCTGCTCATCGCGGCGGGAAGCGTCACGTGGGGCGAAGAGCCGGGGCTGACGGCGCGGCGGGTGTTTGTGTTTCTCATTCTCTGTCTCACGGCATACGCGTTGGCCCGCGTGTGGTCGCTGGCGGACTTCATGGTGTTCATCATCGTGGCCTGTGGCGCGATGTTGATGGCGTCGCTCGGGCTCGACGTGGTGCGCGGGGCGTTTCATCCGGCGAGCTCGGAGTACCGGCTGGCGGGGCTGACGCATCCCAACTCGCATGCCATCGAGGCCTCGGCGGTGGTGATCGCGGCGGTGTGCGCCATGCGGCTCGAGCCTGAGCGGCGGCGGTTGTACGCGTGGGTGGCGGTGGTCGGGGTCGTGCTGTTGCTGCTGACGCGCTCGCGGACGGCGTTGGTGGGGATGGTCGTGGGGATCGCTGCGGTGCCGATGCTCACGGTTCGCCGGCGGCAGGTGGTGTTCGCCGTCTTGGGGTTGGTGGCCGTGGTGATCGTGGCGACCGTGTTTCTGCCCGACATGGTGAACGATGCGAAACAGGCCTTGCTGTTGGGGCGGAGTCAGCAGACGGCGGATGTCGGCACGCTCACCGGGCGAACGGACCTCTGGGAGGCGCTACTGCTCTATGTGCGGCGACGGCCGTTGTTGGGGTATGGGTTCGATGCGTTCTGGACGCCGGATCACATCGAGGCGGTCACGGTCGATCAGGGGTGGCTCGTGTCGCACGCCCACTCGACCTACATCGAGAATCTGCTCAATCTCGGAATGGCGGGGTTGGCGGCGTTTGTGTTGAGTATTGTCGCCGGGATCTGGGCGGCGGCGCGGCGGGTGCGGCAATCGGCGGGGAGCGCCGAGTCGGCGTTTGCGTTGACGGCGTTGGTGTGGTTGGCGGCGAGCATGGTCACCGAGGCCATCATGCCGCAGACGCATTACGGCAGTTTGATCGGGATGGTCGTGTTGGCGTGGCTGGTGGTGCCTCACGCGGCGCCTCGCACCAACTAGCGGGTTTCGTGCGGACGCAGGTGGGGGTTGCCGACGATGGCGCGGGCGGCGCGCTGCCACCAGGGGCGGGCGGCGAGGGCGGCACGCGCGGAGGACCAGTCGACGAGGGAGTCGTTGATGTCGTAGCAGCCGCGTTGGGCGTCGGGGATGTCGCCGGTCTCGACGCGGGTTATCAGCTCGGGGAGCTGTTCGTAAAAGAGCGCGGAGCGGTGGGGGGGGTGGAGGGACCACATGCCTGGGGCGCGGCCGAGGAGGTCGACGCGAGACAGGCCGTGGGCGAGCATGGCGCGGGAGAGGATGTTTTCGGGGAGGTCGTAGGGCGGCATCCGTTGCAGGGTGGCGCGGATGCGGCCGCGGAGGTTGGGGCGGGTTGGGCGGAGGGCGCCGATGCGGGCCGCGAAGCGTGGGCGGTCGAGGGCGAAGATGCGCGTGCTGGCGTGGGGGAAGCGGTACGCCAGGAATGGCGCCGGGTATCGCTCGGCGCGTTGCGTGACCAGACTGCCGTCGGCGGTCGGAGGACCGGGGAGGGGGGAGCAGACGAGGACGTTCTTGTCGGCGTCGAGGAGTGTGCGCGCGTCGGTGACCCAGTCGGGGGCGCCGCCGCCGAAGAGGATGTCGGAGTCGGCGTGGATGACGAGTGGGTGTGCCGCGGCGTCGAGGGCGAAGAAGTACGAGTAGAAGGGGCCGCCGCGGAGGTCCTTGGTTGGAACGCGGTGGCCGCCGAAGAATGTGGCGGCGACGCGGGCGGCGGCGGCCGGGGCGTAGTCCACGTCCACGGTGCGGGCGTGAGGGTACTGGGCGCAGGCGTCTCGGACCAGTTGCTCCAGCAAGGGGCGACGCTCGGCCCAGGCGGCGGCGAAGCGGCCGCTTCGGCTGCGGTGGAGATCGACGACAAGCAGGATCTCGTCGACCTGGGTGGCCCACTGGCGCAGCTGGTGGGGCAGGATGTGGCGCGCGTGGGGGTAGTCGGTGGGCGCGAGGCTGATCTGCAGGGTGACGCCGGGCATATCGTAAGGTATAACAGCAATTGCGTTGGCAACGGGAGCGGCAAACAGCAACTGCCAGGTCGATCACAACTGCGACTGCAACCACAACTGCGACTGCAACTCCAGCGGCGACTTCCGTGGCTACCGTACTGCTGACCGGGACGCGGCCGATGGTGCGGCCGAATAGTCCGCGCGGGTCGCGGCATCGGTTGATCGTTGAGACGGATCAGCGTGCGCGATTCGTGACGCGGCGCTTAGTCGAGCGCGGGTGGCCTCCGCTGGCGGGGCTGTCGTGGCCGCATCTGCCGTGGGCGCGATATGATCTGATTCACAGCTTCAATGCGATTCCGCTGACGGCCAAGCCGTGGCTCGTCACGTTCGAGTCGATGTTGCCGCGCACGTTGGGCGCGGGGGGCGCGGCGTTGGGGCGGCGGTTGCGCGAGCAGCTGACGAGTGATGCGTGTCGCGGGTTGATCGCGATGTCGCACTATGCGCGGGGGAAGTTTATCAAGGCCAATCGTGAGTGGCCGGCGCTCCCTCGCGTTTTGCCCAAGGTCGGCGTAGTCTACCCGCACTTCGACTCCGGGGCAGCAACTCCGAACGGCCCTGTGCGGCGCTACGTGCGCGGCGCGGCGCTCAGGGTGGTGTTTGTCGGGAATGACTTTGCGCGGAAAGGTGGCGTGGTGGCGCTGAGAGCAGTGGCGCGGGCGGCGGCGGCGGGGATTCCGGTGCAGCTCGACATCGTGTCGGGGTTTCGCATGGGTGGGCCGGTGTACACGGACCATGCGGATCGGCGGCGCTACGATGCCGATCTCGAGTTGTTGGGACACAAGGCCGTGACCGTGCATGGGCGGCAGCCCAACGCGCGGGTGCTGGCGCTCATGGCGGAGGCGCACGTCCAGGTGTTGCCCACGATGGACGACACGTTTGGCTACAGTGTCGTGGAGGGATACTCGGTGGGGACGCCGGCGATCACGAGCTCCGTGTGCGCCATGCCGGAACTGGTGGGCACGGACTCGGGGGCCCTTCTCGATTTGCCTGTCGATGCGTGGGGGAACTGGGTTGGTCTCCCGGCGAGCGATGACGCGCGGGCCCGGACGGAGTACTGGGCCGAGCTCACGGCGGCGTACGATGCGTTGGCGGACCAGTTGGTGGAGCGGCTGACGGCGATCGTCGACGACCCGGAGCAGATCGAGCGGTGGAGCACGGGGGCGTTGGCGCGGTTTCGACGCGATCACGAGTCCAGCCGCGTGAGTGCCAGGCTCGATGCGCTCTATGACGAAGCGTTGCAGGGGGGGGACGACGCGTTGCGGGGCGCTGCGTTGGGCGTCGAGACAGCGTGCTGACGGACGCGCGGAGTGGGGACGCCGAGGATGAGCTCGAGACGGATGCGTGCATCGTCGGAGGTGGGCCCGCGGGGATGATGTTGGCCCGCGAGTTGGGACGCGCCGGGGTGCGCGTGTGTCTGCTCGAGAGCGGCGGGATCGAGCACGAGGCCGACACCCAGGCGCTGTATCGCGGGCGCGTGGTGGGGCAGCGGTACTTCACGCTCGACGAGTCGCGCGTGCGGCGGCTGGGCGGAGCGACCAACCGCTGGGGCGGGTGGTGCCGCGCGATGGATCCGATCGACTTTGAGGCGCGCGACTGGGTCCCCGACAGCGGGTGGCCGATCGCGTTTGCCGATGTCGACCGGTACAGCGAGCGGACGCGGGAGGTGTTGCGCATTCTCTCGGACCGCGAGGCGTTGCGGACGGCGACCAGCGTTGGTGGCCGACACGTGCTGCCGCTGGCGAGCGACCAGTTCGAGACGGGGATCCTGCAGTTCAGCCCACTCGTCGACTTTGCCGCGGCGTACCGCGACGAGTTGTTCGAGGCGCCGACGGTGCATGTCGTGTTGCACGCCAACGTGACGTCGATCGAGCGCGACCCCGATGGGACGGCGGTGCGGCGGGTGGTCGCGACGACGTTGACCGGACGCCGGATCGCGGTGCGGGCGCGCGTGTTCGTGCTGGCAGCCGGCGCGATCGAGAACGCGCGGTTGATGCTGGCCTCCAACGTTGGCAACGAGCGTGATCTCGTCGGGCGGTACTTTGCCGAGCATCCGCACGTGCGGTGCGGGGTGCTCGAGGCCGCGCCGGGTGTGGATGTCGCGTTTTACGACGAGCTGCAGCGGCGGGGTCGGGAGCCGATGGCGTGGTTTGTGACACCGCCGTCGGTGCAGCGGGCGCGGCGGCTCCTCACGTTCAGCGCTTCGTTACGGCAGCGGCGGCCGGTGCCGATCGAATGGTTGGCGTCGACGCAGACGCCGGCGTACTTGAGTGCGAAGTCATTGCTGGAGGCGACGCTGTTTGGGCGGGGGCCGGCGGATTGGGGCCGGCGACTGCCGCGTATGCTGACGGGCATGGCGGATGTGGTGCGTGGAATGGCCGCGCGGTCGTCGCGGCAGGCGTTCCGTGGGCGTCTATTCGAGATCAAGGTGCGGGCCGAGCAGGTGCCGAATCGCGAGAGTCGGGTACGGCTCAATGGGGAGCGGGATCGGATCGGGATGCCCATGGTGGATCTCGACTGGCGCACGACTGAGCAGGATCGGGTGTCGGTGCGGGAGCATGCGCGGTCGCTGGCGGCGGCGCTGACCGCGGCGGGGATGGGACGGGTGCTGTTTCCGCGGGATCTGGACGCAATTCCGTTCATCGACGGCGTGGGTGGAGGATGGCATCAGATGGGCACGACGCGGATGGCGCATGATCCTGCATCTGGCGTGGTCGATGAGACATGCCGGGTGCACGGGGTGCCCAACCTATATGTGGCGGGGAGTTCGGTGTTTCCGACGTATGGATTTGCGAATCCGACGTTCACGATCATCGCGTTGAGCTTGCGGTTGGCTGATCATCTCGCCACGCGGCTCGCGGCGCCGCCCGTGCGGGTCGTCGCGGCTCCTATACTTCCATAAGGAAGAAAAAAGACATACGAGGTTTCCAAGGAAGTAAGGAAGAAGTCAGCAGTGAGAAGCCGGACATTCCCGCATCTCGTCTCTCTTTTTATCTCTTCTAGATGAATGGTTTCAGGTTCGCCGTCGTCGTGACGGCGTTGCTCGTGCCGTGCGTGGTGCAGGCGCAACAAGATTCCCTGCGCGATACCGTGCCCCTACGCGGGAAGCCAGACTCTGTGCGGGATACGGTCATGCGGGCGACGGTATCGAAGCCAAAGACGAGCCACGCGCTGCACCTCATCCCGTTCATCGCCGGTGGGGTGACGAGCATCCTGGCGCACGAGGCCGGGCACATCATTGCGTCCTACGCCGTGGGTGCGCACCCGTCGTTTGGGTTCGATCACGGCCGGCCGGTGCTCTACTCCGGGATCGACGCGAACATGAATCCGCAGAAGCAGTTCATCTTTTCCTCGGCGGGCCTCAACGTCCAGACGATGCTCGACGAGGCGATTCTGGATGTGCCGCACCATCAGGGGTCGACGTTCGAGCGTGGGATTCTCGCCGGCGGGATCGGGACGACGGTCTTCTACCTGACCGTGGGCCGCGACTCACACGTGGGCGACGTGTACTGGATGGCCCGCACGTCGAGTCTCTCCAAGTGGGGGATCACGGCGATCTACGGGGGGATCGCCGCGCTGCAGGTGGTCCGCATCGGGTTCAACGGCCACTACGCGCATTTTTTCATGTCGCCGTCCGAGCCCGCCGCCGGGCCGCACGGCACGTTTCACAGTGGGCTCGATTTCGGCGTGTCGATCAACTCGGTGGCGATCAACTCCGCGGAGTGACGATCAACGCGCCACGGTGCACGCGGGCGACGACGAACGGGTGATCGGCGGGGTCGCCCGTGTCGAGAAAGTGATAGGCGCCCGTGACACCGACGAATGCGTGCCGGGCGTCGAGTGTGGCCAGGTAGTCGCGGATGGCCCGGCGATGGGGACCGGCGGCGGCAATCGCGGCGGCGAGCATGCGGGTCGCATCGTAGGCGAGGGCGGCGTCCTGCTCCGGCATGGTGTGATACCGCGCCTCGAACGCGGCCACGAACTGGCGCACGATCGGCCGCGGCTCGCTGTTGGCGAACGGCGTCGCGATGTAGGCGTTCTCAGCGTCAGCGGTATCGACGTTGATCCCGGCCCATCCGTCGCTCCCGAGGAATGCGGCCGTGACGTGTTGGCGTTTCGCTTCGTGGAGGATGGCCGTGCCGGAGGGCACCAGGCCGGCGACGAAGACGACGTCGGGGTGGAGGCGCGTCAGGGCGGTGACGTATGGCTCGTAGGACGCGTGGCCGGGGTCGGCCGCGATCGGCGCGACGAGGCTGACGGAGCCGGTGAACTGGGCGCGAAACGCCCGGGCGAGGCCGCGCCCGTAGGCGTCGTTCTCGTAGAGCACGGCCGCCTGGCGGGCCCGGAGGGCATCGCTCGCAAAGTGGGCCACGGTGGCGCCGTTGGCGGAGTCGCTGGTGATGACGCGGAACACCCACGGCGAGATGCCGGTGAGATCGGGCGACGTCGCCGCCGGGGAGACGGCCACGAGCTGGCCGTCGTAGATGCGGGACGCGGCGAGCATGGCATCGGAGTTCACGTGGCCGATGACGCCGAGGACGTCGCGGTCGGCGACGAGGAGCTCGGCGGCGGCGACGGCGCCGTGGCCCGAGGCGCCATCGTCCGCCCAGCGGATCTCGAGTGGGCGCCCATGGATGCCGCCGGCGGCGTTGAGCTCACTCGTGGCGAGCTCGATCCCCTGTCTGGCGCCGAGGGCGTAGTCGAGGTGCCAGGGTGCCGCGGCGGCGAGCACGATGGGCTGGGCGTCGTGGTGGCAGGCCACGACGCCGAACAGCACGAGTACGCTGGACGCCCTCCGTGCCCGCATGAGTCAGAGACGAGCGATTGATGGGGCAGCAACGGTGTACTACCCTACGGAGAGCCTTGGAACAGCGTGCATGAGGAGTGTGG
>DATMNB010000169.1:0-11905 GCA_035569435.1 Gemmatimonadaceae bacterium | reverse complement strand
GTCCCCGTCGGCCAGCAACCGCGCGATCCCGAAGTCGGCCACCTGGGCGTGGCCGCCGCCCAGCAGGATGTTCTCCGGCTTGATATCGCGATGGATGACGCCGCGGCTGTGCGCATACTCGAGGGCATCGGCCGTCTGGCGGGCAATGCGCACGGCATCGATGATCGGGAGCGCCCCCACACGCGTCAGCCGCACCCGGACGTTCTCACCCTCGACATAGGGCATGGTGAACCAGAGCTGGCCCGCCGGCGTCGCGCCGGAGTCGAGCACGGTCAGGATATGCGGATGGTGCAGGGCTGCCGCGACCGCGATCTCGCGCCGGAATCGCTCGGCGCCGAGCGACATCGTGAGTCCAGCATCCAAGACTTTGAGAGCAACCGAGCGGCCGTGCTTCGTGTCCTGGGCCAGGTAGACCGTGGCCATTCCCCCTCGTCCGATCTCGCGTTCCAGCACGTATTCTGGGCCGAGTGCCTCCTGCAGTTCGAGTCCCACGTTACATGCGCGGCGCGCTATCCACCGTCAGTCGGTCGAACCGCGGGTTGCCCCGGAGCGGCGCAACGTTGGGATCGATCCGGAGCCACCCCGGCGAGACCGTATATGGCACCCGGAGCAGCGGCTCCAGCGTGTCGAGCGCGCGCTCCGGCTGCCCCAGCAGCGTATAGATACGCACCAACTGGTACCGGACGTACGGGGCCAGGAACGCATCGCGCGTGAAGGGCAGCAGGGCGACCGCGCGCTCGCCGGCACGGATCGCCGCCTCCGGTCGGTCCAGGTACGCGAGCGCGACCCCCAGCAGCGCAAGACGCTGTGGGTCCGCGGATGTTGCCTTGAGCTCGGCTTCGAACTCGAGACGCGCGGTATCAGCGTAGATGCGCGTGCGACGCCGATCCCCCCGAAACGCGTACTGCTGCGCCAGGACGAACGCCCAGTCCCCGCGGTCGCCGCCAAAGCCCGCGGGCCCGAGCGTGAGCACCCGCTCGGCGTCACTCGAATCGAGCACCCACCCGAGATCGACGTACGTGGCGACGTACGCGACCAGCGTGTTCCGATCGACGCTCGGGGACACAGACCGGAGCAGCGCCCGAGCTCCCGCCAGATCGCCTTCCAACAACGCCAGAAACAGGCGCTCTTGAATGATCCCGAGCTTTGTGGGCGCCAGGACCGCCGCATGCTCCAACGCGGCCCGTGCCTGGGGATAGTGGTGCTGGAGCTCCAAGAGATATCCGAGCTCACCGCCTGCGAGCACGGACTGCGGGTCGAGGCGCACCGCCGCCGCGGCGTGGCTGGTGGCCGCGTCCCACCGGCCCAGGATCGCCTCGACATTGGCCGCGCGCTGCAAGGCGTTGGCGTCGCGTGGCGCGAGGGCCAGGACGATCGAGTCTTCACTTAACGCCCGCACGGGATCCCGGCGAATCTTGACGTAGTACGTGGCGCGTGCGGTGTGGGCGTCGGCGACATCGGGGGCGAGCGCAACCGCGCGCGCCGAGTTCCGATCGATGGAGTCGGCGAGTGCCGGGCTGGGCACGCCGTCGATGTACTCCCCGGTTTGCGCCCGTGCGAGTCCGGCCCACGCAAGCGCGAAGGTCGAGTCCCGGCCGACGGCCTCCGTGAAGAGCGCGATGTGGCGCTGGATCATCGCGAGGCCGCCGCCGGCAGCCACGAGCGCCTCGCCGCGCAGATAGTCGTCGTAGGCCGTCAGGTCCGTCGTCGGCTGACCGGCGAGCGCGTGCGCCGTGGCCGGCGTCAGGGCCACCTCGAGCTGCTGAGCAACCTCGCCCGCGATGTCGCTCTGCACCTGAAAGACGTCGGTGAGTGGTGCGTCGAATGGCTCCGCCCATTTGTCCGCCCCGGTGCCGACGTCGACGAGCTCGGAGGTCACGCGCACGCGGCTCGTGCCGTCCAGGCCTTTCGCCCACCGCACCTTGCCCTCCAAGAGATATGGCACGCCCAACTCCCGGCCAATCTCCTGCGGCGTCTTGATCGAATGCCGATACTGTGCCGAGCTAGCCGAGCCGATCACTTCGAGCGCCGACAGGCCGGCAAGTTTGCCACGCACGGCATCGGTCACGCCGTCAGCGAAGTACGCGTCGCTCGAATCCCCCGTGTTCTCGAAGGGCAACACCGCCAAGCGCAGGGAACCAGACCGCGTCCCATCATTGGGCGGAGCAGCCCGACCACCGCTCCATGTGACCAGCACGCCAGTTCCAATTACGAGCCCCGCACAGACGACCGCCCCGATCAGCGCTCGCCGTGTCGGTACACCGGGCGGGGACGGCGCGATGGGGATCGGTGGCGTTGGTGTCCCGACGATGGTCCACTCGGCACTGGCCAACGCCGCGGCAAACTCCCCGGCGCTCCCCCACCGATCGGCCGGCGCTGCGGCGAGCGCTTTGCGTAGCGCCGCATCCAGGTCCTCCGGCACCTCGGGCCGCACGGCCCGGACCGACGGCGGCTCGCTGGACACCATCGCGGCGAAGAGCGCGTCCGCCATCACGCCTCTAAAGGGCGACTCGCCGGCCAACATCTCGTAGACCACGACGCCAAGCGAGTACACGTCGGTCCGCCGATCGAGTGCACGCACACCGCTGGCCTGCTCGGGGCTCATGTACCCCAGCGTGCCGATCGCCATGCCAGAGCTGGTCAGGGCCGCACCGGTCGTCTCCCCGTCGTCGTCGGCCAGCAACCGCGCGATCCCGAAGTCGGCCACCTGGGCGTGGCCGCCGCCCAGGAGGATGTTCTCGGGCTTGATGTCACGATGGATCACGCCGCAGTCGTGCGCATACTCGAGGGCATCGGCCGTCTGCCGGGCGATCCGCACCGCATCGCTGATCGGTAATGCGCCGTCCCGTGCGATCCGATACCGGAGGGTCTCGCCTTCGACATAGGGCATGGTGAACCAGAGCTGGCCTGCCGGCGTCGCGCCGGAGTCGAGCACCGTGAGGATGTGCGGGTGGCGAAGCGCCGCGGCAACCGTGATCTCGCGCCGGAATCGCTCGGCGCCAACCGACATGGTCAGACCACCGTTCAGGACCTTGAGGGCGACCATGCGGCCGTGCTTTGTGTCCCGGGCCACGTAGACCGTGGCCATGCCGCCCCGCCCGATCTCGCGTTCCAGTACGTACTCTGTGCCAAGCGCGTTCTGCAGCTGGTCTGGAACTAATGTCGCCACCTGCGTGCGCCCCCACGCGGCAATCTCACTCGAAAAGGCAGCCTGATCCGCTAGCTCTCACTTGTGAGTAGGAAACTGATGCCTCCGGGCTATTCACCAGTCACCTAAGAATCACCTACGCGATCGGCTTGCCTTCCTCGGCCAGTCGGTCGAACCGCGGGTTGCCCCGGAGCGGCGCAAAGTTGGGATCGATGCGGAGCCAGCCGGGTGAGAGCGTATATGGTATGCGGAGCAGCGGCTCCAACGCGTCCAGCGCCCGATCCTGCTCGCCGAGCAGGATGTAGATGCGCACTAACTGGTGTTGGACGTAGGGGCCCAGGAACGCATCGCGGGTAACGGGCATGATGGCGACCCCACGCTTGCCCTCACGGATCGCCGCGTCGCGTTGGCCCAGGTACGCGAGCGCGACGCCCAACAGCGCGTGCCGTTGGGCATCGTCAGGCGCCGCCTTGATTTGCGCCTCGAACGCCACCCGCGCCGTATCGGCGTACGCGCGCGCCCGATGCGCATCCCCCCGCCATGCGTACTCCTGCATCCGGACGAGCCCCCACGTCCCGCGGTCGCCGTCAAACCCTTCCGGCCCGAGTCCAAGCATCCGCTCAACGTCGCTCGAATCCAACGTCCACCCGAGATCGCCGTACATGCCCACGTAGCCGACCAAGGCGTTTCGATCGACGGTCGATGGGAGGGACCGAAGATACGCGCGAATTCCCGCCAGATCGCCCTGCGCCGCTCCCAGCAACACCCGTTCGTTGATGACGCCGAGATTCGCGGGGGACAGCGCCGCCGCGCGGTCCATCGCGGCACGCGCCGGCCCGTACTGGCGACGCAGCAGGAGGAGATCGGCCAAAGACTCCACTGCTCTCGCCGACCGTGGGTCGAGTTGGGCCGCGGCTTGGATGTGCGCCTGGGCGGCGTCCCAGCGCCCCAACGTCTCTTCGTCGTTGCCGGTGGGCCACAGTGCGTTCACGTTGCGCGGCGCGAGGGCGAGCGCCGTGGAATCCTCGTGGAGCGCCCTCAGGGCATCCTTGCGGACACCCGAATAGTATGCCGCCCGGGCGGTGTGGGCTTCGGGGAGATCGGGCGCCAGGGCTAGCGCACGAGCCGAGTTCCGGTCGACCGAGTCGCCGAGCGCCGGACGCGGCACGCCATCGAAGTACTCCTGCGATTGCGTCCACGCGAGCTGGGCCCACGCGACCGCGAAGGTCGAGTCCCGACCGACCGCCTCTTCCAGGAGAGTGATCGCACGGTGGCTCGGCGGCGTGACACCGGTACTCACGATGGCCTGGGCCCGCAGGTAGGCGTCGTACGCCGCGAGATCTGTCGTCGGCCGGCTGGCGAGCGTCTGCGCGGTCAACGGCGTCAGGGCGATCTCGAGTTGCTCGGCGACCTGGCCCGCAATGTTGCTCTGCACCTGGAACACGTCGGTGAGCGGCGCGTCGAATGGCTGCTCCCACTTGTCCGCCCCCGTCCCGACGTCGACCAGCTCGGGGCTCACGCGCACACGGTTCGTGCCGTCCGCGCCCTTGGCCCACCGCACTTTGCCCTCCAAGAGATACGGCACGCCCAACTCTCGGCCGATCTCCTGCGGCGTTTTGGTCGTACGCCGATACTGGCCCGAGCTGGTCGAGCCGATGACCTCGAGCCCTGGCACACCGGCGAGCTTGCCGCGCACGGCATCGGTCACGCCGTCGGCAAAGTAGGCATCGCCCGAGTCCCCCGCGTTCTCGAACGGCAACACCGCCAACCGGAGCGAGCCCGATGGCGCAGCGGTGGATTGGCCGGTCCGCCGGTCCCTCCAATCGGACAGGACTCCCGCGGCAACGGTGACCCCGATCCCTAGGGCGAGCGCGGCGACGAGTGCCCGCTGCGTCCGCGCCGCCGGCCCATGCCGTCTCGGCGGCTCGGGCGTGACCTGCGGCGCCGGCGCCCCGACAACGGTCCACTCGGCGGTCGCCAACGCCGCGGCAAACTCCCCGGCGCTCGCCCACCGATCGGCCGGCGCTGGGGCGAGCGCTTTGCGCACCGCCGCATCCAGGTCCTCCGGCACCTCGGGCCGCGCGGCCCGGATCGACGGCACCTCGCTCGAGAGCATCGCCGCAAAGAGCGCGTCCATCATGGCGGTGCCAAACGGTGACGCGCCCGCGAGCATCTCGTACAGCACGACGCCCAGCGAGTACACGTCGGTCCGCGCATCGAGTGCGCGCATGCCGCTCGCTTGCTCAGGGCTCATATACCCCAACGTGCCGATCGCCATGCCGGAGCTGGTCAGGGCCTCACCAGTCGTCCGCCCGTCGTCCCCCAAGAGCCGCGCGATCCCAAAGTCGGCCACCAGCGCGTGGCCGCCGCCCAGCAGGATGTTCTCCGGCTTGATGTCGCGATGGATAACGCCGCGGCTGTGCGCGTACTCGAGGGCATCGGCCGTCTGGCGGGCAATGCGCACCGCGTCGATCACGGGGAGCGTCCCCTCGCGCGCCAGCCGTGCGCGGAGATTCTCGCCCTCGACGTAGGGCATGGTAAACCAGAGCTGGCCCTCCGGCGTCGCGCCGGAGTCCAGCACGGTCAGGACGTGCGGATGGTGCAGCGCCGCCGCGACTGTGATCTCGCGACGGAATCGCTCGGCACCGACTGACATGGTCAGACCGCAATGCAGGACTTTGAGGGCAACCAAGCGACCGTGCTTCGTGTCCTGGGCCACGTAGACCGTGGCCATTCCCCCTCGCCCGATCTCGCGTTCCAGCACGTACTCTGTCCCAAGCGCGTCCTGCAATTGATCAGGAACGAATGCTGCCACCCGCTTGCGCCCCCGCGCGGAATCCCAACCGCATTAAAGACATCTAAACCACAGCAAGTTCCGACCCGCGAACGGGACAGGTCGGGTGATCGACTATGGGAATCGATCAATCGTCCTCCTCGATCGCCCGGTGATTCCGAGGTGACTGGCAAGTAATGCCCATGCGCCAGGTTCACCCTCCATGAAACTCTCGCTGCTCCCATCGATCGCGATCGCCGTCCTCCCGGCCGTCGCCTGGCACCCCGCTCCGCGTCGCGCCCCGTCGCACGAGGGGACCCGCGTGGTGACCCACGAGGTCACAATCGTCGCCCGCGATTACGCCTTCGACGCCCCTGACACCGTCCCCGCCGGCGTCACCACGATCCACTTCAAGAACCATGGCTCGGATGTGCACCACGTCGCACTCGTGCGACTCGATTCGGGCCGCACGACGCTCGACTTCACCACGGCGCTCGCCGCCGACGGCCCGCTGCCGACGTGGGCGACGTATCTCGGCGGACCCAACCCCTCGGCTCCCGGCACGGAGTCAACGGCGACCCTCACGCTCGCGCCTGGACATTACCTCGTGACGTGCCTCGTGCACTCGCCGGATAGTGCGTCGCGCACCATGGTGTCGCACGTCGTGAAGGGGATGGTGCGCCCATTGATCGTGACCGGACCGTTTCACGCCGCGCCGCTCCCCCGGGCGGACGTCACGCTGACGCTCGTCGACTACGGATTCGATGTGTCGCATCCCCTGGTCGCGGGGAAACAGATCATTCGCGTGCGGAACACCGCGGCGCAGCCGCACGAGCTCGCGCTGGTGCGGCTGGCAAACGGCGCGCCTGGCAAGCCGATGAGCGACCTGCTCGCCTGGGTCCACACGCAGATCGGGCCACTGCCCGCCACGCCCGTCGGCGGTGTCACGCCGCTGTCACGCGGCGCCGAAGCGAACATCGCTGTCGATCTCGAGCCGGGTGAATATGGGCTGCTGTGTTGGGTGCCGGATGCGGGCGATGGGCAACCGCATGTGGCGCACGGCATGGCGCGCGAGATCACGGTCGAAGGCAGTGTCGGAGGCAGTTTCGGTGGCAGTACCAACGGGCTCGTGGCCTCGCACCCACAATAGAAGACGCCATGCACCGTCGACTCGCAGAGGTGCTAACGATCATGGTCATCCTGGGCGTCAGTGAACTAAGCATGGCCGCCATCGGCACCGCGCGCGCGCGCAGCGTCGCGGACGGGCTGCGGCCACTGGTGGAGACATCCGCGCGCAGATTGGCCATCGCGGAGGCGGTCGCACTGTCAAAATGGGACAGCCGGACCGCGGTCGAGGATACACTGCGGGAGGCACAGGTGTTGGCTCGCGCCGTCGCGGACGGCACGGCGAGAGGATTGGACCAACGTGCCGTGACGAACTTTTTCAGAGCCCAGATCGAGGCCAACAAGCTCGTGCAGTACACCCTGCTATCCGCGTGGCAGCGCCGGGGCGGACCGCCGCCTCATGGATCGATCGACCTCGCCACCACGATCCGCCCACAGCTGGATCACGTAGAGACGGAACTCATGACAGAACTGGTAAACACGGCGGCCATCCGTGCGAGCGCGGACTGTCCCGTCGGCGTGGCCAAGGCCGTCACCGCCCATCTGGCCGCGCATCAGTATGACCTCGGGCCGCTGGAGGTCATCGCGCTCGACCGCGCGTTGGCTGCCACCTGCACACTCTAAAGCGCGACGCTGTCAGAGTGGTTGTCGCAGCGTCGACGCGCCCCGCGAAAAGCGCGATATTGCCTGTCGTGCTACGCTTGATCACGTTCGGGGGGTTGGCACTGACGAGAGACGGCGCGCCGTACACCGGCGCGGCGTCCCAGCGCCGTCGCCTGGCGATGCTCGCCGTGCTGGCGACAGCGGGCCCGACCGGTGTGAGCCGTGACAAACTGCTCGCCTACTTCTGGCCCGAAACCGACGAGGATCCCGCGCGCCATGCCCTCAACCAGGCGTTGCACCAGATCCGCGTGGCACTCGGGCCCGATGCGATTACCTCGACGAGCACGGCGCTCGCGTTGGATCCGACCGGCTTCACGAGCGATGTGACCGAGTTTGAGCGAGCCGCGGGCGAGCGGCTGTACGAGCGCGCCGCGGCGTTGTACCAGGGGCCGTTTCTGGACGGGTTTCACATCCCCGATGCCACCGAGTTCGAACGGTGGGTGAGCACCACGCGGGCGACGTTGACCCACACATGGACGTCGATCGTGGAGTCGTTGGCCGGCGCGGCGTCCGGACGGCGCGATCGCGCCGCGGTCGTGCGGTGGCGCCAATTGCTGGCCTCGTCCGACCCGCTCAACGCGCGGGCGATCACGGCGCTCGCCGAGGCCCAGGTGGCGGCGGGTGACCGGGCTGCCGCGCTGCGCACCATGCAGGCCCACGAGATGCTCGTGCGCACGGAGCTCGAGGCGGAGCCGGACGCGGGCGTGCTGGAGTGGATCGCGCGTCTCAAGCGAGCGCCACTCGTCGGCCCCCCGGCAGTCGAGCCGACCCTTCCCCGAGATGGCGACGCCGCGCGCGACCGCGCGAGCGGCGACCGCGCACGCATCGAGCGCGCGACCGCGGGCCGCTACGCCATCACCGGCGTGCTTGCGCGGGGCGCCGTGCTGACGACGTTTGGCGCGACCGACACGCGCGACGGCATGCCCGTCGCGCTGCACATCGTTGGCACACACGCCGCCGCGCACGCTGACCCTGATCGGTTCGTGCGTACCTTGCGGCGAGTCGGCGCCGTCGGTGATCCGCGCGTCGCTCCCGTGCTCGATGTGGCCGTCACGGACGACAGCTTCTGGTTTGTGACACCGGCGCCGCCCAGCCCGACGTTGCGTGACCGATTCGCGCGTGAGCGACAGCTGGCCATCCCCGATGCGATTCGACTGGCCCGCGACCTCGCGGCCGCACTGAGCGCCGCGCATGCCAACGCCGTCATCCACGGCGACCTGCGGCCCAAGCACATCGCCGTCCTCCCGGATGGCGTCGTCGTCGGCGGGTGGGCGCTGATCGATGCGTTGGCCCTCGTCCGCGAGGGCGACACGGGTCGGGCCGAAACGGCGGTCACGATCGCCGCGCCGGCGTACGCCAGCCCCGAGCAGCTCGAGGGGAACGTCCTGCCGGACGCGCGCAGCGATATCTACAGCGTGGGCTGCGTGCTGTTCGAGGCGTTGGCCGGCGCGCCGCCGTTCACGTTTGGCGACGCGCACGCGCTGGTCTCGCGCAAGCTCACGCGCAGCGCGCCCTCGGTGCTCGACGCGCGGGACAACGTGCCCCCCGGGCTCGACGCGGCGGTGTCCACGTGTCTGGCTCGCTCGCCGGCCGACCGATATCAGTCGAGTGCCGCCCTCGCCGCGGTGCTGGAGTCGATTCCGGGGTGAGTTGATCGCAGTTGACCGCCGAGTGACTGCTCGGTGATGCGGTGAAGAGACATTTCCCCCTCGTCTCTTCCCCGGAGTGTGGCCCATGCAAGACTACGCCCTCGAGTACTCGGACTCGGAGGCCAAGCGGTTGATGGCCCAGGCCTCGATCCTGGAGCCGATCACCTCGAGCCTCCTACGCCGCGCCGGCGTCCGGCGTGGCATGCGCGTGCTCGACGTCGGATGCGGCGTCGGTGACGTCTCCTTTCTCGCCGCCTCGTTGGTCGGCCGGTCGGGACAGGTGATCGGCGTCGATCGGGAGTCCCCCGCGCTCGAGATCGCCGAGGCCCGGCGCAAGGACATGGAATTGGAGCAGGTGTCGTTTCAACGCGGCTCGCTCGAGGACCTGCGGCTCGACGCTGACTTCGACGCCGTGGTCGGGCGGTGCATCCTGCTCCACGTGCGCGCGCCCACGGCGATTCTGCGCGGGGTCGCCCGACTCGTGCGCCCCGGCGGGATCATCGCCTTTCACGAGATCGGCGTCCATCTGCCGCGCCTGATCGACTCCGTGCCCCTCGTGCCGCTCTGGAATGCGATGGGGCACTGGATCGCGGACGCGATCGCGGCCACGGGCGTCCAGATCGATGCGGGTGGCCGCTTTGTGCAGCTCTTCGCCGCGGCCGGCCTCCCGCGCCCGCACGTCACGTGCGAATCGCCGGTCGATGGCGGACCGGACTCGCCCTTCTACGCGTGGGTCGCCGAGACGATCCGGCCGCTGGTCCCCCGCATCGTCGAGTTGGGGATCGCGACGGAATCCGAGATCGACATCGACACGCTCGAACACCGTGTGCGCCAGAGCGCGACCGACGCCGAGAGCCAGCTCATGGGCCCACCGCAGTTCTGCGCCTGGGTCCGCACGCCTGCCCCCCACACCAAGCGCGCGCCCCTGCGCTATCACCTGCACCGCGTCTTTGACCAGCCCTGAGCAAGGGAGGAGAGTACATGCAGCGTTGTCCCCACACGGGCGAAGTGTCCGGCGCCACAGTGCCCGGAGCGGCCGAGTACTTTGCCGAGCGCGTCCGCACCAACCAACATCGGCTCGCGGCCAATCTCCGGCCTCACTACGATTTTATTGTCTGCGGCTCCGGTTCGTCCGGCTCGGTCGTCGCCCGGCGGCTGGCCGAGAACCCGGAGGTCAGCGTCCTGCTGATCGAGGCCGGCGGCAGCGATGACGTGCCTAGCGTGAAGCGCGCCGACCAATGGTTCAGGAATCTCGGGAGCGAACGGGACTGGGGCTTTCGGGCCGAGCCGAATCCGCACCTCAACGGCCGCGCCATTCCGTTCAACATGGGCAAGGTGCTGGGCGGCGGGTCGAGCATCAACGTGATGGTGTGGGCGCGCGGGCACAAGGACGACTGGGATTACTTCGCGTCCGAAGCAGGCGATGCGGCGTGGAGTTACGAATCGGTCCTGCAGATCTATCGCGGGATCGAAGATTGGCATGGCGTGCCGGATCCCGAGTACCGTGGCACTGGCGGACCGGTGTTCGTGCAGCCCGCGCCCGACCCCAACCCGATCGCGCCCGCCATGCTCGCAGGGGCATGCTCGGTCGGGATTCCGACGTTCGAGAACCAGAACGGCCGCATGATGGAAGGCGACGGCGGCGCGGCCATCGCCGATGTCCGCCTCCGCGACGGACAGCGCCTCTCCGCGTTCCGGACCTACGCGTATCCGTACATGATTCACCCAAACCTCACCGTGTTGACATCGGCGTTAGTCACACGGCTGACGTTCGACGGCAAGCGGGTCACGGGTGTGGAGATCGCGTACAACGGCACGACCCATCGCATCGGGGCGGGCTTGGAGGTCGTGCTCTCACTGGGCGCGGTCAACACGCCCAAGGTGCTGATGCAGTCTGGCATCGGCGACGAATCCGAGTTGCGGCGGTTCGGGATACCGGTCGTGCAGCACCTGCCCGGCGTGGGACAGAACCTGCAGGACCACGTCGCCGTGGCGTGCGTCTGGGCGTATCGGGAACCGCTCCCGCCACGCAACAACGCGTCCGAAGCCACCTTCTTCTGGAAGAGCGATCCGTCGCTCGCCACGCCGGACCTCCAGACGTGGCAGCTGGAAGTCCCCTTCTCCAGCCCGAAGGTCTTCGGTCGATTCAACCCGCCGGCGAGCGCCTGGACGCTGTTTGGCGGTATCGTCCGGCCAGAGAGCCGGGGAGAGATTCGTCTCACGGGACCCAACCCACTCGACCCCGTCGCGATTCACGCCAATACCCTGTCTCATCCGGACGACATGGAGGCGCTGCTCGCCTCCGTGGCACTGTCTCGCGCGATCGGCAACTCCTCGGCCCTCCGGCCGTTCGCGCGCCGTGAGGTCATGCCGGGCAAGCTGCAGGGCGCCGAGCTCGAGACCTTTGTGCGGGATTCGGCGACCACCTACTCCCATGAGACATGCACGGCCAAGATGGGACGCGATGCCATGTCGGTCGTCAATGCGTATCTGCAGGTCTATGGCATCGAGCGCCTGCGCATCGCCGATGGGTCGATCATGCCGCGT
>DATMNB010000168.1:0-7460 GCA_035569435.1 Gemmatimonadaceae bacterium | reverse complement strand
ATCGCAAAGGACGATGCGTCGGCGGATCCGGCGGATCTGGCGATGATGGAACTGCTCGCGCCGTCGTAACTCCTTGACCGCAGACGGGCCGTCATCGGCGCAACCCGCGCGGATCGACGCACTGGATGGGCTGCGGGCCATCGCCATCCTCTGTGTCATCTGCTGCCATGCCCCGCCCTACCTGGCGGCGCTCCCCACGCGGATCGTCGATACGCTGACGGCCGGCTGGGTCGGCGTCGACGTCTTCTTTGTGCTGTCCGGGTTCCTGATCTCGGGCATTCTGCTCGATGCGCGCGGTGACGGCGCGCATGCGCCCTCGGGCTACTACCGCGCGTTCTATGCACGGCGAGCCCTCCGCATCTTCCCGATTTATTACGCCTTTCTGGCGTACATCTTCTTTGTGCGCCGGTTCACGGCCCCGCACGGCGAGTGGTGGTACTGGGCCTATCTCACCAACGTCTTGTTCGCGTGGCATGGGTGGGGCCTCCAGCCACACCTGTGGTCGCTCGCCGTCGAGGAACAGTTCTATCTGTTCTGGCCGGCCGCGATCCGTCTCGTGCGGCGGTCTTCGCTCCGCACGGTGTGCTGGGGCATCATCCTGGCGTCGATCGCCGCTCGAATCGTGGTCGCCGTCGCGTGGGGCTGGACCCCGGCCTACGTGCTGACGATCTGTCGGATGGACGAGTTCGCGGTCGGCGCGCTGCTCGCGCTGTCGCTGCGCGCGGCCCCGTCGAGTAGCCGGAGTCCGAAATCGGCGCGCACGGCCGCGAGCGCGTCGATGCTCGTGCTCCTCGGGCTCGCCGTGACGGGGGCACTAGCCGAGCCGACCGCGTTGCGGCGGTCGGTGGGCGGCCTCGTGACGACGGTTCTGACGGCGGCGTGCATCTGGCTCGTCGTTGCACCGGGAGGCTCGGAACGACTCGCTCGCGTGCTGAGCCATCCCGTGCTGCGGTCCATCGGGAAGTACAGCTACGCGATGTACGTCCTGCACTATCGGGCTGGGGAGTGGCTCGAGGCGCGTGTCCTGGACCGCTACGCGGTCCAGCATCCGATCGCGATCGCGCTTGTCGACATCCCCGCGACTATCGCGTTGTCGTGGGCTGTTGCCTGGGTCACCTGGCAGATACTCGAGAAACCGCTGCTCTCGCTCAAGCGGTTCGTGCCGATGCCATCCGGTGCCCTACCACAAGCAGCGAGCTCCCAAACGGAAGCTGGAGCGGCGCGAGGATGGCTCGCTCGGCGGTAGAGAGCGCCTGGAGCGCGGCATTGATCGGACGGGGCGGGACGGTCGCCGGTTTGGGTGCCGGCCGAGTGACCGTTTCCAGGGCCCGCTGCGCCAGCTTCACCGGATACGTCCAGTGAAAGAAGTACTCCAGTCGGTCGATCGTGAGCCCGCCGGCCGCGGCGAGCGCGCGCATCGTCGCCTTCGTGTAGCGGGTCCGATGCTCGTTGAGATCATCGTGCGTTGTCCAGATCGACCGGAAGGCCGGCACGGTCGCCAGGAAGACGCCGTCGGGGTCGAGGAGCGAGAGCGCATGACGCAGGGCGCCGGCGGGGTCGTCCAGGTGCTCGAGGACGTCGAGCATGACGATGAGCCGAAACGAGCGCCCCGGCTGATACCGCTCGTCGAATGGGCCGATAAAGATGCGATCTCTCCGAGCCGGGTCGTCGCTCACGAGCGCTGCCGCCGGCTCGACGCCCTGGACCGACTCACCAAAGGTCGCCAGTCGGTCGAAGAACAGTCCGTCCCCGCAGCCGATATCGAGGATATTGCCGTGGCCCCACCCGCCAGCGGGTGGGTGACGGCGCAGCGCATCGACGATCACCGCTTCACGGGCCCGCCACCACCAATGCCGTTCGTAGAGCTCGCGATACTTGCGGCCGTACTCAGGGTCCACGGGTCGGCCCGCGTGTGACAGATCCTACCACATACATCGGACGTGCTTTCACCTGCTCGTAAATGCGGCCGACGTATTCGCCGATGACGCCGAGGAAGCAGAGATTCACGCCGGACAGGAAGGTCACCACGACGATAGTTGCGGTGAATCCGATCGGCGAGCGGTGGAGCACCACACGCTCGTAAATCGCCACAAAGGAGAACAGCGCCGCGGCGGCGATGGCCACCAGTCCAACGAACGTCGCGGCGCGGAGCGGTACGGTGGAGAAGGAGAAGATCCCGTCGGACGCGAGTTTCATCAGCTTCATCGGGCTGTACTTGCTCTCGCCCGCATACCGTTCGGCGCGCTCGACTGTCACGCCGATCTGCTTGTATCCCACCCAGGTACGGAGGCCGCGCAGATATCGGTGCCGCTCGGGCGCCTCGCGGAGATGATTCACCACGCGCCGCGACATGAGGCCAAAGTCGCCCGCATCGACCGGCAGCTGAATGTCGGACATCCGAAGGAGCAGGCGGTAGAACAGGTAATAGGAGAGGCGGAGGTACCATGCTTCCTTGCGCTTGACGCGTTGTGTGTACACCACGTCGTAGCCCTGTCCGTACTGATCGAGCAGCGTCGGTAACGCCTCGGGCGCATCCTGGAGATCGCCGTCCATGAGCAGCACGACGTCGCCCGTCACATGATCGAGCGCCGCGGTCATCGCTGCCTGGTGGCCAAAATTGCGGGAGAGGGCGACGACGACGAGCCGGGGGTCGGCGGCCGCCGCTGCCTGTAACATGGCCAGCGTCCGATCCCTGCTGCCATCGTCGACGATGACCATCTCGTGCGGGCCGCCGGGTACGGCGTCGAGGACGGCCCCCACCCGGCGGAGCAATTCCGGGACGACCTGCTCCTCGTTGTAGACGGGGATGGCGACCGAGACGCGGAGCGACGGAGGGGTCATTGGCGCAAGAGAAAAGGGCGGCGGGTCCTCGTCAAGTATTAAACTTCCTTGATGACCACCCCGGTGACTCCAGAGCGTTTCGCTCCCGCCGGGCCAGCGACACTCCGTGCGTCGTAGCCACTGGGTTGTGGCACTGCTGATGACGATCGTAAGCGCGGTGTACGTTGGGCGCACGGTCGACCATCAATGGGTCCCGCACGACGAGGGCGCGCTGGCTCAAAGCGCCGACCGCACGGCGCACGGCGAGCTGCCGCACCGCGATTTCATCGAGCTCTATACCGGCGGTCTGACTGACGTCAATGCACTCGCGTTTCGGGTGTTTGGTGAACGGTTGAACGTCCTGCGCGTCGTCCTGATGCTGGCATTCGTGCTGTGGATCCCCGCCGTGTACTACGTCGCATCCCGCTTGGCCGGACCCGTGGCGGCGGCGTTGGCGACGGCGGCGTCGGTCGCATGGAGCGTGCCGAACTACCCGGCCCCGCTGCCCTCGTGGTACAACCTGTTCTTCGCCGTATTCGCGATCGCGGCGCTCTTCCGGTTCATCGAGACCAGCCATCGGCGTTGGCTGGTGGCGTGCGGCGCCGCGGTCGGCCTCTCGATCTGCACGAAGATTGTCGGCCTCTATCTGGCCGCGGGGGTCGTACTGGTCCTCGTCTGGCACGAACAGACCGCATCTGAGTCGCGTGACTCCAACAGCGGGCGGTGGTTTGGCCTGGTCGTCACCGGTGGGTTGGTGGCTATGGTCCTGGCGCTCGTCGCCCTCGTGCGACACGTGCCGAGGCCGGCGGTGTTCGTGCATTTCGTGGTGCCCACGGCGGTGCTGGTGGCCGTGTTGATGCTCCGGGAGTGGCGGCGTCCGCACGTGCCGTCGTCGCTCCGTGTTCGTCGGGCGGTGGGTCTCGCGCTCCCGCTCGCGATCGGATGCGCGGTGCCGATAATCGTGTTCATCACGCCGTACGTGGCCTCGGGCGCCGTCCATGACCTCGTTCGCGGCGTGTTTGTCACGCCGGCCAGACGGGTGCAGCTGGCGTCGTGGCCGTTGCCCGTCCTGCGCTCCGGTTGGCCCGCGTTGCTGTTGGCTGCGGCCCTGGGAGGCGGTGTCGCGCTCCCCCGCCGCTGGCAGTGGTTGGCCGCGGCGAGCATCGGCATTCCGACTGCGTACGAGCTCGTGACCTGGGTGCGCCACCCAGCGCTGTACGCCACGTTCTGGTCGGTTGCGCGACTGGCGATTCCGCTGGTCGTGGCATGCGGCGCGATCGTCCTGATCGTCCAAGAACTGCGCGGCCGGCTCGACGCCTCAACGGCCGAACGGATATTCACGCTGTTGTCGGTGGCCGCACTCTGTAGTCTGGTACAGTTTCCGTTCTCGGCGGCGATCTATTTTTGTTATGTCGCTCCGTTGGCCGTTCTCGCCATTCTGGGCGTCGCACGGCCGAGTCCGGTAGCGGCGGTTGTCGCCATGTTTTTCACCCTGTTCGCGGTTCTCACAATGCATGGGCGGTATCTCGGCGCGTTGGGACACGTCGACCCGTCGCAAACCGTTGTTGCGCCACTCCATGCGGCGCGCGCGGGCCTGTCCGTCCCACTGCCTGACGTTGCCACCTATGATCGTCTCATTCCCCTCGTGCAACAGCACGCCGGACCCAGTCGGTACGCGTATGCGGCGCCCGACTGTCCCGAAGTGACGTTCCTCGCCGGGCTGCGCAATCCCACGGGGACGCTGTTCGATATCTTCGACGACTCCAGCGGGCACACGGACGCGGTGTTGCGCGCGCTGCGCCAACACGACGTGCGAGTCGTGGCACTCAACGCCGACCCGGAATTCTCGGCGCCGATCCGTTCGGATCTCGACTCGACACTCGAGGCGTGGTATCCCGAGGCCGACACGGTCGGGCGATTCACGGTCCGGTGGCGTCCGTGAGGCCCGCGCACCGGCTGTTCGAGCGCACGGCGGTCTATCGGGCCTGGCAAGCCCCATTTGCCGAGCGGAAGTTCGCGCCCGTGCTGCTGCACAATGATCTGTCGCGGGTGCGGCGCGTCCTGGATGTCGGCTGCGGACCGGGGACGAACACGCATTGGTTCGCTGGGAGGGATTACTTAGGGATCGACATCAACCCCGAGTACATCGCCGATGCCCGCCGTCGCACCGGGCGACCCTTCGTGGTGGCCGACGTGACGACGTACACCGTCGACCCGTCCGAGCGATTCGACTTCATTCTGATCAACAGCCTCCTGCACCACATCGATACCGCGAGTGTGCGTCGGCTGCTCGGGCATCTGGCCACGCTGTTGGCCGACGACGGGCACGTGCACATTCTTGACCTGGTGCTCCCACCCCGACCGTCCATTGGCCGGGCCGTCGCCCTGTGGGACCGTGGCGAATATCCCCGTCCGCTCGTCGATTGGAAGGACATCTTTGGTCAGTTTTTCGAGCCAACGCTCATCGAGCCGTTTGTGTTAGGCACGTTCGGCGTGACGCTCTGGAACATGGTCTATTTCAAGGGCCGGCGTCGGTGACGCGCAGGGGGACGGGGGGTATGGCAGGCGCCATTGTTCCCGGACGGCCGACGGGGTGGGACGAGCTAGGCGCCGGTGCCGTGGCACCCGAGCTGTCGGTCGTCATGCCCTGTCTGAATGAAGCTGAGACAATCGGGACCTGCGTCGAGAAGGCGCTCCGCGCGATGCGCGAGCAGGGGATCGATGGCGAGGTCATCGTCGCCGACAACGGGAGCACCGATGGGTCGCGCGAGATCGCCGCGGGCCTCGGCGCCCGGGTCGTTGCGGTCGATGAGCGTGGCTACGGAAGCGCCCTCATGGGCGGCATCGCCGCCGCGCGTGGCACGTACGTCATCATGGGCGACGCCGACGATAGCTACGACTTCCTCGAGATCCCGCGGTTTGTCGTCAAGCTCCGCGAGGGATATGATCTGGTACAGGGGTGCCGGCTCCCGAGCGGTGGCGGCCGGATCGAAGCCGGCGCCATGCCATTTCTACATCGGACGTGGGGCAATCCCATGTTCTCGGCGATGGCCAAGTGGTGGTTTCACGCGCCCATCCACGACGTGTACTGCGGGCTGCGCGGGTTTCGGCGCGACTTCCATCGAGGCCTTAATCAGCGGTGCAGCGGGATGGAATTCGCCACCGAGATGATCATCAAGTCGAGTCTCGCCCGTGCTCGGATCGCCGAAGTGCCGATCACGTTACACCCCGACGGCCGCCGGGCGCACGCGCCGCACCTGCGCACGTTCCGCGATGGGTGGCGGACGCTCCGGTTCTTCCTGGTCTTTTCGCCCCGCTGGCTGTTCCTGCTGCCCGGGTTGGCGCTCATGGCGCTGGGCGTCCTCGGCTACGCCATCGCGTTGCCCGGCCTGCGCATCCATGGCGTGCAGTTCGACGTCCACACGTTGCTATTCGCCAGTCTGTCGTTGATCTGTGGGTACCAATCGGTCGTGTTTGCGGTCTGCACCAAGGTGTTTGCAATCAGCGAGGGGCTGCTGCCCATGGATCGCCGCATGACGCGGGCGTTCGAGCACATCAATCTGGAAAAGGGGTTGTTGCTCGGCGTCGGGACCATGGTGCCAGGGCTCGCCCTGCTCGTCTGGTCGGTGGGGTACTGGTTCTCGCGCGGACTGGGGCCCCTCGACTATGCGACGACCATGCGGTGGGTGATCCCCGGGGTCATGCTGACGGCGATCGGATTTCAGACGGTGCTGTCCAGTTTCTTCCTGAGCATTCTCGGCATGCGGCGGCGGTGAGCGTTCTCGACGCGGTGCATGGTGCGTACGTGCTGGACCGTCGGGTGCGGGTGCTGACGGATCTGCTGGTCGAGCTGCTGCCACGGAACGCGAGCGTCATCGACGTCGGGTGCGGCGACGGGAAGTTGGCCCGGGCGGTGCTGGCCAGGCGGCCCGATCTCGACCTGCGGGGCGTCGATGTCCTCGTCCGGGCGGACGCGGCGATTCCTGTCGACGCGTTTGACGGTACGCGCATTCCGTGTGGCGATCGCGGGGTGGACGCGGTCATGTTCGTCGATGTGTTGCACCATACGGTCGATCCGAGGATTCTCTTGCGCGAGGCGGCGCGCGTGGCGCGTAGCGCCGTCGTGATCAAGGATCATGTGGCCGATGCGGTACTGGCTGGCCCGACACTTCGGTTCATGGATCGGGTGGGCAACGCGCGGCATGGCGTGGCGCTTCCGTACACCTACTGGCGTCGGGCGCAGTGGCAGGACGCGTTCCAGCAGTCGGGACTCGGCATCGACGTGTGGCGCGACCGGCTCTCGCTCTATCCGATGCCGGCGTCGCTGCTCTTCGACCGATCGTTACACATGATGGTGCGGCTGACACCGACCTCATAGTGGTGTCTCGGGTTCGCGTCGCCGCGTCGATTGTCGTCGTCGCGCTGGTCGTACTCGGTCTTGCGCTTCGCATCAGTGTCTACGCGGCCAATGCGCCGCTCACGCTGGACGAGGCGATGCTGGCGCTCAACGTCGCGCGACGGGGCGCGGTTGGGCTCTTGCAGCCCCTGTCGTTCGAGCAAACGGCGCCGATCGGGTTTCTCTGGCTTGCACGCGCGGCGGTCCGTCTCGGCGGGGTGAGTGAGCTCGCGCTCCGGGCCAC
>DATMNB010000167.1:0-11911 GCA_035569435.1 Gemmatimonadaceae bacterium | reverse complement strand
ACATACACGCGGTACCCCCCTCGGTCAGCATTCGCTCCTCAGCCTGCCGGACGATGGCGTTGTCTTCAACGAGCAACACGGTCTCACTGCCGCGCGGCATCGTCACGCGCACCGGAGCCGCTGCCGGGTATGGTGTCGGCGCCCCGGCAGTCACGGCCGGCAGATACACCGCGAACTCACTCCCCGCCCCCGGCCGACTCTCCACGAACACCCCACCCTTGGACTGCCGCACAATCCCATGCACCGATGACAGCCCAAGCCCGGTCCCCTTCTCTTCCGGCTTCGTCGTGAAGAACGGCTCGAACGCCCGAAGCTGCGTCGCCTCATCCATCCCGATCCCCGTATCCCGCACCGTGAGTCGGACGTACGCCCCGACCGGCAGTCCGGGGAGTCGCTCGGCGTCCGCGCGCATGACCTGGACGTTGGCTGTTTCCACCCAGATGGTGCCCCCGTCCGGCATGGCATGCCCCGCGTTGACGACCAGGTTCACCAACACCTGTTCGATTTGACTCGGGTCACTCTCGATCAGCACGAGCCCTGGATCGAGCGTCGTCACGATGAACACCGCCTCCCCCACGAGACTCCGCAGCAGCCGCTCGGTGTTCCGCACGACGTCGTTAATCAGGAGCGGCCGCCGCTCCACCAGCTGCCGGCGACTGAACGTCAGCATCTGCCGCGTGAGCACCGCCGCCCCCTCACCCGCGCGCCGGATCGCCGCCAGGTCCGCCAGCGCGGGATGATCCGCCGGGAGTGTTTCTCCCGCCAGCGTGGCGAAGCTCAGGATCGCCGTCAGCAAATTGTTGAAGTCGTGCGCGATCCCACCGGCCAACCGCCCCACGGCCTCCATCTTCTGCGCCTGATGCACCTGCGCTTCTAGTCGCCGGATCTCCGTCAAATCCCGCGTCGTCCCCACCACGCCGATGATGACACCGTTGCCGTCACGGTACGGCGCCTTGGTGACCGACAACGTGCGCCGCTCGCCCGCGACCACGTGGTCGTACTCGTACGTCTCCATGCTCCCCGTACGCATCACACGCAGGTCCGACTGCCGTCTGAGCTCGGCGTAATCCGGCGCGATCTCCGCGTCGGTCCGCCCGATGATCTCGTCGCTCGACAAGCCGTGGACCACGTCGTTGCCAAGGTGGAGGAGGTACCGGCCCTCGCGATCCTTGACGAATGCCACGTTGGAGGTGCTCCCGAGAATCGCCTCGAGCAGCGCGCCCCGTTTCCGGCTGATGTCTTCCGCACGCCGCTGCTCGGTGACGTCGCGGCCGACACCGATACTGTGCGTTTCGCCGCGGACCGTCACCATCGACCAGACGATCGTTCGATAGCTCCCGTCGGCGTGGCGCATACGCACTTCCACGTTCCGGAACGGCAGCCCCTTGCGGGTGCGCTCCTCCTGAAGCACGAGCTTGGGCACGTCGTCCGGGTGCACCAACGACCGCGCATAGACGCCGATCAGCGCCTCTTCCGTCCACCCCAGCACGCGCTCGAACGCCGAATTGACCCGCACAAAGTTGCGATTCGCATCGATCACGCACCACAGGTCGTCCGACTGCTCGAAGTACTGCACCCCCGTCCGCCGGAGGTTCGCGTCATCCGAGACGTTGCGCGCCACGGCGACGAGCCCAGCGCGCGTGCGCGAGACGTAGCGATGCACCCAACAGGGCGGGCCGCTATCGCGCTCGATCCGGAATTCCTCGACGAGCGGTGTTCCCGTCTCGGCAACCAGCAGGAAATCCTCCACGGGATCCGCCAGACCGGCGAACACCGGCACCCCCCGCACCGATCGCCCCACCACCTCGCCCGCCGGTCGCCCGATCAGTCGCTCGGCGCTCGGGTTGATCGCCAGGACGGTGAAGTCCGTGATGCGCCCCTCCCCATCGCGCACAATATCAAGCGCCGCGATGGCAGCCAGGGATGCCTCAAACCCGGCAATGATCGCATCGTCCGCCCGAGCCTCGGACATACGCTAAGGACCTACGCCTCGGCCCCCGTTTGCGCCAGCCGATCCGTACGCAACCTACCGATCTCAGGCGACATAGCTTGCGTCGCGACGGCAAATATGCAATCGTGAGTGAGTACTCACTTCGAAGCGCGCCTATGCCGCCAGTTCCTACCATAGATGTGCTCGTTGTCGGCGCCGGACCGACCGGCCTGACCATGGCCGTCGAGCTCGCCCGACACGGCGTCCGCCCCCGACTCATCGACCAGGCCCTCGTCCCGCCGGCCGACACGTCACGCGCCCTCGTCATCCAAGCGCGCACCCTCGAACTCTTCGACCTGATGGGCATCGTCGACACGGTGCTGCGCGCCGGCCTGGTCGCCCAGGGCGTCAACCTCGTCTCGCACCGTGGGGGCCGCACCTCCGTCCCGCTCTCCGCCTTCCAGGAGGAGCTCGACAGCCCGTACGCCACGATGCTCATGCTCCCGCAGAACGAGACCGAACGCATCCTCGCCGAGCGCGCCACGAGCCTCGGCATCGTGATCGAGCGGGGCGTCGCCCTCGACAGTTTTGACAACGCCGACGACCGCGTGACCGCCCGGCTTCGCCACACCGATGGCCATATCGAGGAGACCGCCGTCCGCTGGCTGATCGGCTGCGACGGCGCCCACAGCACCGTGCGCCGCGGCGCCGGCATCCCCTTCGATGGCATTACCTACGCCGACGAGTGTCTCCTGGGCGATGTCCACATCGACTGGTCCTTCCCCGACGGCGTGCTCTCGCTCTGCCCATCACCCGAGGGTGTCCTCGCCGCCTTCCCCATCACGGGCACCCACCACTTTCGCATCATCATGATCCTGCCGCGCGACGACACGAGCGGCGGACGCCCGCCGACGCGCGACGAGTTCGAGGCTCAGCTCCGTCGCATGGTGCCGCCCTCGGACCCTGTCCCCACGATGCTCGACGTCGCCTGGCACACGCGCTACCGACTGCACCGCCGCGGTGTGCCGCACTATCGCGTCGGCCGCGCCTTCGTGGCTGGCGACGCGGCCCACATCCATAGCCCGGCCGGCGGCCAGGGCATGAACACCGGCATCCAGGATGCCATCAATCTCGCCTGGAAGCTGGCCCTCGTCGTGCGCGGTCGCGCCGCCGACTGGCTCCTCGACACATACGCGACCGAGCGCCACCCCGTCGCCCGCACGCTCCTGCGCGGCACCGACCTGATGTTCGCCGGTATGGTGGGCCGCGGCCTGGGCGGCACACTCCTCCGCCACGTCGCGCCATCACTCGGCTTGCGCGCCCTGCTCATCCCTGCCGTGCGCCGCCGCCTCGTGCACTTTGTCTCCGAGCTCGGCGTGCGCTACCGTCACAGTCCGCTCTCCGTCAACGCGGGCGAGCGCGCGCCCGACGCCACGCTCGGCACTGGCCGCATGTTCGATCTGTTTCGGCACCCGGGACACACCCTACTCGTCTTTGGCGATGCCGCCCCGCTCGATCTCACACGCTACGGCGCCGAGGTCGTGACGCACCTCATCGTCGATCCGGACGTACGCGTCAAGTACTGCCTCCCGGATGGTGGGTACTGCCTCGTCCGGCCCGACGGCTACGTCGGCATTCGCACACCATCACGCGACGAGATGCTCGCCGACATGGCGCGCCGGTTCACGATATGACGCGTCGACGCGACGCCGAGCGTCGCATCGTGGAGGCCGCGCTCGATGCGTTCGGCGAGCATGGCTACAATGGAACGACCACCAGCGAGATCGCCCGCCGGGCCGGCGTGGCCGAGGGAACGATCTTCCGTTACTTCGCGACCAAGAAGGATCTGCTCATCGGCGTCGTGGCTCCCGTCGTGGCCCGCGTCATGGCGCCCATCGTGAAGCGCAACCTGGAGACCGTCTTCGTCAGGTCGTACGAGACACCCGAGACATTCATGCGCGCGGTCCTCGCCGACCGCCTGGGACTCGTGCGCGACCACCCGGCCATCATGCGCGTGCTGGCACAAGAGATCCCGATCCACCCCGAGCTGCGCGATCAATTTCGTGCGAGCGTCTTCGACCAGTTATTCCCACTGGCCCTCGCCGCCATTGAGCGGTTTCAGCGCGCCGGTCAGATCGCCCCCGACTTGGCGCCTGCGACCGTGGCCCGGATCATCGGATCGACGTTCGCGGGCTTCGTGGTCGCGCGCGTCTTCCTGGCTCCCGAGGCCGCCTGGGACGATGACCGCGAGATCGATGCGATGATCCGCGTCCTGGCACGCGGCCTCGCGCCCACCATCTAGCACGAGGGGATCACCATGCCCAGCGCACGCCGGCTCGACGTCGCATCGATGATCGTTATCGCCGTCACGTTCGTCCTCTTCGCCATAGCCGTCGGCCAGAAGGGCCTGACCCACGACCTGCTCCTCGAGGCAGGGGTCTTTCTGGTCTCAGTCAAACTCATTCTCATGAGCGCCAAGATGAGCGCCGCCACCGATCGGACCCAGCAACGCCTCGACGCCCTGCAGGCCGCCATCGATCGACTGGCCGCGCGCTGAAATAATTGCGGATGCTATTTGGGCAACTATCGAAGTAGCTTTCACTCTATGATGGCCCCCGCGATGTCCGATGCCGTATTCCATCGCATCGCCAAGGCGCTCGCCGATCCCAAGCGGTTTCGTATTCTGCAGCGGGTGGTGTCGAGCCCCGAGGCGGTCCACTGCCAGCGGCTCCTCGCCGAGTTTGACATCGCGCCCGCCACGATGTCGCACCACCTGAAGGAGCTGACCACGGCCGGCCTGATCGAATCCCACAAGGACGGCCAGTGCCTCCTCGTGGAAGCCGACCGCCAGGCCATCGCGCGCTACGAGCGCGAGCTCGCCCACCGCCTGACATCGCGGGCCTAGACACCGGCCAGTGCTCGGCGCAGCCGAGCTCAGTCCAACCAACTGGTTTCTGGCAGCGTGCTGATTTCAGCACGCCGCTAGAAACTAAACCCGGCCAGCGGGTATTACTGGTCATATAATTCGATATATATCGAATCCTCGAACCCGAAGCAAAACTCTCGAAGGAGCCACGACCATGGCAACGCAACAGGCATTAGCCGGCAAAGTAGCGCTCGTTACCGGCGCGTCGCGCGGGATCGGCGCCGCCGTCGCCCACCGGTTGGCCGCTGAGGGCGCGACAGTGCTCGTCAACTACGGCCGCAGTAAGGATGAGGCGGACGCCGTCGTCGCCGACATCTGCGCCAGCGGTGGCCACGCGGCCGCCATCCAGGCCGACGTCGGCAACCCAGCGCAGGTGCGCGCCCTGTTCGCCGAGATCGACCGCAACCACGGCGGCAAGCTCGACATTCTGGTCAACAACGCCGGCGTATTCCTGACGGGGTCCGTAGCCGACGTCTCCGACGCGGACTACGAGACCACGTTCAACGTCAACGTCCGTGGCCTGTTCGAGGTGACGCGCGCCGCCATCCCACGCCTCCCTGACGGCGGACGGATCATCAACATCGGCAGCATCCTCGGCGAGCGGATCCCCTGGCCAGGCATCAGCACCTACTCGGCGAGCAAGTTCGCCGTGGCCGGACTCACCCGCGGATGGGCGCGCGACCTGGCCCCACGCAAGATCACCGTGAACTGTGTGCAGCCGGGCCCGATCGATACGTACATGAACCCGAGCGATGCGGCGGTGAACGCGTTCGCCGACACGCAACGGATGCAGATCGCACTCGGCGAGTTCGGCACGGCCGACGATGTGGCGGCGATGGTCGGCTTTCTGGCTGGCCCCGATGCGGCATTCATTACAGGGACCACACAAACCGTTGACGGCGGCGTCATCGCCTGAGCAAGCAGCCTCGCTCCGTCGTTCGATCCCGATAGTCGGCCGATCCGTGAACAGCGGACCGGCCGATCGTTCATGCGTCCCATCGACCGTTCATCCCCTCAACTCGCCCGCCCATCGCATTTGCGTTGTCTGGGAGGGACGCCCGTATGACTGTACGCTCCCGTGTCCGACGCCGCATCGCTCCCGCTCCTCCGCGTCATCGTCGCCGACGACGAACGCCCGGCGCGCGCGCTGCTGATCTCCACCCTCCGCACATTCCCAGATGTGGAGTGCGTCGGTGAAGCGTCGGGCGGCGAAGACGCCGTCGCCCTCATCGAGCGCACGGCCCCCGACCTCGCGCTCCTCGATCTCCAGATGCCAGAAGTCGACGGCCTCGCCGTCGTCCGCCTCGTCCACCCGGATCGCCTCCCGGTCATCGCCTTCGTCACCGCGTACGACGACTACGCCGTCCAGGCCTTCGAGCTGAGCGCCATCGACTACCTCCTCAAACCCGTCGACCCCGCCCGCCTCCGCACAACGCTCGCGCGCACGCGCGAACGCCTCGAGGCGACCGAGACCCGCGTCGAGCGCGCCGAGCGCCTCCGCGCCGCCGCCGCGACCGTGGAACGCGCCACCCCCAACGCCCCCTATCTCCGGAGAATCCCGGTCCGCCGCCGCAACGTCATTGTCATCCTCCCCGTCGAGGAAGTCTTGACCGTCCGCGCCGACGGCGAGCTGCTCCACATCGCCACCCGCAACGGCGACGACCACGCCCTGACCTATCGCCTCAAGGATCTCGAGGCCCGCCTCGACCCGAGCCAATTCGTCCGTCTCTCCCGCGGCGCCCTCGTGAACATCGACGCCATCCGGAGCGTCACCGCCCTCCCCGGCGGCACCTACACCGTCACCCTCGCCGACACGCAAACCCTCCCCGTCAGCCGCACCCGCGCCCGCGCGCTGCGCGAGCTGTTTCGCCTCTGAGCGGTCCGCCGACTAGGTTGTCCGTATGGGTACTACGGGCACGGGACCGGGCGCCCAGCGCCGAGCCGAGTTCGTCGGCCAGCTCCGCTATCTGTCGATTCACCTCCAGGAGTACGTGGCCGCGCTCCCGGCGAAATCGCTGCCGCCCCGCGGCCGCGTCCCCTGGTCGGTCGACGAGCTCGCGACGCTGCGCGCGCTGGCCCACGAGCTCGCGACTGGCGAACGCGACGCCGACCGCGCCGCCGGCGCCCTCGACGCGATCGCCGCCCTCTTTGCCCGCGAGCCCGGCAGCGTCGCCGACGGCGACCAGCTCGCCGACTACCTCGCCCAACGCGCGATCGTGATCGACACGTTGCCGCGCTTGCAGCGCGTGAGCGACACCGCGCCCGCCCCCCCGGAACCCCGCCCTGCCAGCCCCCGGCCGTCGCTCTGGGGCTGGCTCACGCGCCTCAGGTCCTAGCCCGCAGTCTTCACCAGCTCCCGCTCGACGATCTCCGTCCCCAGCACGACAAAAAACTGCGCGAGCCACGCCGGATGCGCCGGCCACGCTGGCGCCGTCACCAGATTGCCGTCGGTCACTGCCTGGTCGATCCCAATGTCCGCGTACTGCGCACCCGCGGCCCGCACCTCCGGCGCAACCGCCGGATACGCCGACACCGTCCGCCCGCGCACGACATCAGCCGCCGTCAGGATCTGCGCCCCATGACAGATGGCGGCGACCGGCTTGTCCGCCGTCATGAAATGCCGCACAAGATCCAACACCCGGGCATTGAGCCGCAAATACTCCGGCGCCCGCCCGCCCGCGATCACCAACGCGTCGTACCGCTCCGGCCGGACATCGTCAAACGTCCCATTGAGCACGAAATCATGCCCGCGCTTCTCACTGTACGTCTGGTCCCCCTCAAAGTCATGGATCGCCGTCCGCACCTTCTCCCCCGCGCGCTTCCCTGGACACACCGCGTGTACCGTGTGCCCCACGGCCAGCAACGTCTGGAACGGAACCATGACCTCATAGTCCTCGGCATAGTCGCCGACGAGCATCACGATGTGCTTCGCCATATCACACCCCCCTCGACATGGAATTAGAATTTTCTTCCTTATGATAATGAGAACCGCGCGCGCGTACTGGCCCCTGCTCGCAGCGTCGCTGGTCGCGCTCGCCGTCGCATTTGTGATCGACCCCTGGGCCTACCACCATGTCCGCCTGGACAAGGTCTACGACACCGACTGGGGCCGCGCCCTGAGGTCCGTCGGCTACTGGCCCCTCTGGATCGCGCTCTCGATCGCGCTCTGGCTCCACGACCACGACCGCCGCCGCGCCACCTACCTGGCCGCCTCAGTCTCCCTCGCCGGCATCCTCGGCGAGATCCTCAAGCTCCTCGTCCGCCGCGTCCGCCCCGGCGTCCACGATGGCGCCTACGCCTTTCGGTCCTGGTCCGACCACACATTCAGCAGCGCCGGCTTCGGCATGCCGAGCAGCCACGCCCTGATCGCCTTCTCCGGCGCCGCGGCGCTCGCGGTCCTCTTCCCCCGCGCCACCCCGATCTGGTACGCCCTCGCCGTGGGCTGCGCCATCACCCGCGTCCTCGCCGGCGCCCACTTTGTGAGCGACGTGACCGTGGGCGCAATGATCGGCGTCGCGGTCGCCCTCAGTCTTCGGGCGCGCTTCCTTCATGCTCGTTCTGCCGCACCGGATCCGGGATAGTCGACGGCAACACATAGGTCAACGGATCCACGATCGTCCCGCCCACATGCACCTCGTAGTGCAGGTGCGGCCCCGTCGCCAGCCCGCTGTTCCCGACCTCCGCGATCGCCTGCCCCCGCACCACCTGTTGCCCTTCGCGCACGAGAAACCGCGACAAGTGCCCGTACTTGGTCACGATCCCGCCCCCATGATCGATCTCCATTACGAACCCATACCCGCTCGCCACCCCCGCCCGCACGACCCGCCCGGCCGCCGGCGCCACGACCGTCGTCCCATATGGCGCCGCCACATCGATCCCGAGATGTGGCAGCCACTTGTGCAGAATCGGGTGGAAGCGACTCAACGAGAACTGACTCGTCAACCACCCAGCCGTCGGCATGATCGACGGCGTCCGCGCCACCCGATCGGCGTCACTATGCAGCTTGACCGCCACCTGCTCGAGATTCGCCGATAGCTCTTGAGCCCGATGCAACAACGTGTCGACCGACCCCGACCCCGACCCCGTCGCGTACGACGGCAACGAGTCCCGACGTTCGCTCTGGCTATCGAGCCCCGCCACGATCCGGAGCGTGGCCGTTTGACGGTCCAGCGACGCAATCGAGTCGCGCAACAACTCGGCCGGCCCACGAGACCGCGGAATCCCGTGCCAACCCCCGTATGCCGCGCCGAGGCTCACCGACCCGGCCACGAGTCCAACGAGCGCCACCCCGGCCACCCACGCCGCCCCACGCACGGCCCGCGTCGAGATCCGCATCGTGCGCGGCGACTCCGTGTCCTCGCCCACAATCACGACCGTCCACCGTCGATTTCGCATACTGGCCCGACGAGCCGTGACACCCGCTGTCACCGGCGCCAAGCGACGCCAACCATTCATTGGCGCCCCACGACAGTTCACCCACCCCAGTCAACCGATTGCCCCGCCACCGCTTGACGGAAACGGATGATGCGGAGACACTCCTGTGCTCATGCCGATCCCGTACCCACGCATTCCCCCCGACCTCATCCATGTCGGCCCGATCCGAGTTCGGTGGTACGGGGTCATGTACTTCATCGGCTACGTCGTCGGCGTTGCCATCGCCCGCCGCCGCATCGCACTCGGCCGCTCGGTCCTGAACCGAGAGCAGATCGACAGCCTCGTGACCTACGCCGTCATCGGCATGCTCATCGGCGCCCGCATCATCTACATGCTCGTCTACGGCCGCGCCGATCTGCTCAGCAATCCGCTCGAGCTGTTCCAGATCTGGCACGGCGGCCTCTCCTTCCACGGCGCCATCATTGGCATGGCCACCGCCAGCGCCCTCTTCGCCCGCCGCGTCAAAGTCCCCTGGCTCGCCGTCACCGACACCATGGCCGTCTGCGGCGCCCCCGGGTTGTTCTTTGGGCGACTCGGCAACTTCATTAACGCCGAGCTCTACGGACGCGTGACCCACGTCCCATGGGCAATGGTCTTCCCCACCGACCCCACCCAACTCCCTCGACACCCGTCGCAGCTCTACGAAGCCGTCGGCGAAGGCGTCCTCGTCGCCGGTTTCGTGTGGTGGATCGATCGCCTGAGCCACACCCGCGGCTGGTATCGCCCCGGCACCCTGACCGCCGCCTTCCTCATCGCCTACGGCGTGGTGCGCTTCTTCATTGAGTTCACCCGCCAGCCCGACCCCCAGCTCGGCTTCGTCCTTGGACCCTTGAGCATGGGCCAGCTGTTGTGCCTCGGGATGATCGCCGTCGGCGGCGCGGCCTTATTCCGGATCGCATGGGCACCCATATCCGGAATAAGACCATCGACGCCCCGCCCGCCAGACTAGAGCGCGTCCCCGATCCGATCGAAGATCGACGTCCACCCGTGCTCGTGGCTCGCGCGCCGGTCCTCGCTCAGGAACCCCTCGTGCGTGAGCACGAGCTCGGTCCCCGTCCCCTGCGGGATGCACTCGATCGTCACGACCGTGTCTGCCACGTCGTCCCCGAACTGGTTCCATGAGTAGATGAGCCGCCGCGGCGGCTCGATGACGCGATACGTCCCATGATGCCGATGCTCGACCCCGTTTGGCTCGCGCATGTGAATGCGATACGCGCCACCGACCCGGAGATCGACCTCGGCGAGCACGCAGGTGGCCGGCGCCGGCGCGTGCCAGCGTGTCAGGTCTTCGGGCGTCGTCCACGCTTGGAAGACGCGCTCGGGCGGCGCGTCGAGGACGCGGCGGACTTGGACCCGGAGCGTGGGCGTGGCATTCGTACCGGGAGCGTTTGTTGTAGCCATGATGCGTGATCCTCGTGGACAGTGGTGGTCTCGCCCAGATAGCGGGCCAGTTGATCGAGCTGCGCCTCCCAGAATCGCCGGTACTGCTCGACCCACCGCGCCGCGTCGCGGAGCGGATCCGGCATGAGCCGGCACCGCCGCACACGCCCGTCGCGGCGGATCGTCGCCAGCCCCGCGCGCTCCAGCACCCGCAGGTGCTTGGACACCGCGGGCAACGACATCGCGAACGGGTGCGCGAGATCGCTGATGGCCGCATCCCCGGCCGCCAGCCGCGCCAGAATCGCCCGCCGCGTCGGATCGGCCAACGCGGCAAACGTCCGGTCGAGCGCGGGATCGCCGGTCTGCTGATGGTAAACCATGTGGTTTAGTATAAATGCATCATAAAACATGAGTCAAGCGCCAGAGGTGGTGTGCCGCTTGCACTGCCCGGCCGCGCCAGTACAAAGGGAATGGGAAAGCCGTGTCCGCTTCGTCGACAGAACCAATCGTCGTGCGCACACCGGCCGGGACCGCCGCAGCCACTGGGCGCGAGGCCGACCGCCATCTGGTCCTCCTCGTCTACACCTTCATCGCCTGCGCCGCCGCCTGGCTCGTCATCGGCACGCTCGTCGGCACCTACATCTCCCTGAAATTCGTCTGGCCCGACCTGGGCGTCGTCGCCCCCTGGGCCTCCGTCGGCCACCTCCGCCCCGTCCACACCAACATCGTGCTGTGGGGCTGGGCCTCGATCGGCCTGATCGGCATAGCCCTGCTCGTCGTCCCCCGCACCTCGCGCACCACGCTCCACAGCCCTGGCCTGGCCTGGACCGGCCTCGCCCTGCTCAACGGCTCGGTCCTCATCGGCTCGATCTGCCTGCTCGCCGGCGTCAACAACGGCGCCCAGGAGTACCGCGAATATCTCTGGCCCGTGATGGCCGCACTCGTCACCGGCATCGTGCTCGTCCTGGTCGCGCTCTACCAGACCGTCGCCAACCGCGGCACCGAGTCCATCTACATCTCCAACTGGTATATCCTGGCGGGCTTCATCTGGGTCGCCACCCTGATCACGATCGCCTACCTCCCCTGGTACCAACACGGGCTGAGCGAGACCGTCATCCAGGGCTACTACATGCACAACGCCGTCGGGATGTGGTTTACCCCGCTGTCCCTTGGGAGCCTCTACTACGCCCTCCCCAAACTCCTCAACAAACCCGTCTACTCTTACGCGCTCGGCGTCCTCG
>DATMNB010000166.1:0-8011 GCA_035569435.1 Gemmatimonadaceae bacterium | reverse complement strand
GCGCCCGCGCGCTACGATGATGTCATACGGATCGAGACGACGTTGACCGAGATCAAGTCCCGCACGCTGACGTTCGAGTATCTGATTACCCACGCCGGGAGCGGCGCGCGCCTCGTGTCGGCCCGCACGACCCTTGTCTCGCTCGACCCCGAGGGACGGGTCGTCGCGCTCCCGGCCGCCGTGCGCACGTTCCTGGGTGCTGGTGTCGATCCGTAAGCTCGCGCTTGGGGCTCTGCTTCTGGACGGCGGATGTAGCAGTGGCGGCCACCCGCCGGCGACGCCCGTAGCGCCCGCGACGCCCGTGACGGTGCTGGCCGATTCCGACGTGACGCGGTACGCCGCGCTGCTGGCGATGGCCGACGCCCGAGAGCCGGACAGCGCGACGCTGGCGGCGGGGCTCGCCTCCCGGTCCTGGCCGATCCGCGTCGAGGCCGTTCGCGCGGTGGGGCAGATGCGTGTGCGGGCTCTCGCGCCCAAACTGCGACTGCTGCTGCGCGATCGGGACACCAGCGTCGCCGCAGCCGCCGCATTCTCGCTCGGCCTCATGCGCGACAGCGCGAGCGTGCCTGCGCTGGCAGCGGTCCTGGGCACAGGCGCTGGCGGCGGTCCATCGCCGCAGCCCGCGACGAGCGGATACTACCGGCGGGCGCCCACGCTGTCCCGCAACGTCGGGTCGCCGACCGTGGTCCGGGAGGCCGCGTGGGCGCTCGGCCAGATGGGAGACGCGGGGCGGGGACCGCTGGAACGGGTGATCGACGACGGGTTCGCGCCGCCAGGCGTGCTCTATGCCGCGGCCAGGCTCGAACCGGTGCCAGTCGAGGCGCTGACGGCGTATTTCTGGCCCGGGAACCCCGGTGTGATGCGCGCCGCCGTGTACGCGGTCACGCGGTCCCGGAACGCCGCAGGCGTACGCGCGTTGCTGAACGCCGTACAGGCCCCGGACCCGATCACGCGCAGCTACGTGGCCCGCGGGCTGGCGAGGTCCGCCGCCGGCGACTCGCTCGGGAAGTACGCCTTTCACGCGCTGACCGGGCTGGTCGGCGATTCGGCCGCCGTCGTCCGGATCGAGGCACTTGGCTCGTTGCGCGGGTATGGTCCGCCTGCCCAGGAGCTCGTCCTGCAGGCGACGCACGACTCGATCGGGACCGTCCGTCTGGCCGCCGCGCACGCGCTGGACTCGGCCCTGGCCGGCGCGCCGGAGGTGCTCTGGCGGCGCGCCTTTCAGGCCGACACGGCGCTCGCATACCACGCGGCGGTCGCCGCCGCCGCCGTGCGCGCCGGCGTCGTGCTGCCAGTGCTGGACCCCACCAGCGCCGACCGGTGGCAGGCGAGCTCCGACTGGCGCTACCGTGCCGCAGCGGCGCGGGCGGGCGGGGAATTGCCCCTCGACCGGGCGCTCGCGCTGGTCCTCCCGGGGACGCGGGACCCCGACGGCCGCGTGCGGGCGGTGGCGGTCGACATGATCGCCGGGGCGATGGATAGTGCCGGGGCCTCGGGCCGGGGAGTGCGCGAGCGCTACACGCAGGCCTGGATTCGCGATCCCGACGCCGGCGTCCGCGCCGCGTGGCTCGAGGCGCTCCTGCGGCTCGGACCCAGGGCCGATGACGTGCTGGCCGTGGCCGAGAGTTACCGGATGGCCACCCAGGATTCGACGGTGGACGCGCGGCTCGCCGCGGTGCGGTATATCGCCATCGTGTGGCGTCGTGACAGCGCATCGGTCGGCGCCCAGGCACGAGCCGTTGTCGCCGCCTTGCCAGCGCCGGCCGACCAGATCGTGCTCGATTCGGCGCGTGGCGTATCGGTGTTCGCCACGTGGAGCGCCAAGGCCCGGCGTGCGTCGCCGCACCCGAGCGGGTGGTACGAGCGGGTGGTCCGCGAGGTCGTGGTTCCGTCGTTATCCGGGCGGGCCCCGACCGTGGCGATCACGACTGACCGGGGGGTGTTGACGGTCGAGCTCTACGGCGCGGATGCCCCGTTGACGGTGGAGAACTTTCTGTCGCTCATGCGGAGCGGGTACTACGCTGGAACGGTATTCCACCGCGTCGTCCCCGGATTCGTGGTGCAGGACGGCGATAGACGCGGCGACGGGAACGGCGGGCCGGGGTACACGATTCGCGACGAGCTCGGCCGGCGGCACTATGAACGTGGCACCCTGGGGATGGCGCTCTCTGGCCCGGAGACCGGGGGAAGCCAATACTTTGTGACGATCATACCCGAGCCGCACCTGGACGGCCGGTACTCGGCGTTCGGACGCATGATCCGGGGGTTCGACGCGCTCGATCATCTCGTACCCGGCGATCGTATCACGGAGATTTCGTTGGTTGCCCAACAGTGAGGGGGATGGCCGCGGTGCGCCTGACCGGCGTGGGAGCGGTTGTCCTGGCCGGCCTCGCCGGATGCGCCCCGCCCGCGCCGCCCTTGATCGGCGCCCCGGTGCCGGCGCGCGCGTTACCCATCGCGACGCTGGCCGCCGGGCGCCAGCGTCTATTGTTTCACTGGGAGTACCGGGACCGCGAGGTGTCGGTGAACGGCGACGGGTCGGCGCGCATCGCGCCCCCCGACAGCGCGCGCATCGACTTCGTGGTTTCGGGGTCGCTCGGGAGTGGTCACGCGTTGCTTTTGGGGGACACTGTCGTCGCACCCGGGAAGGATCTTGTCCGGCGGTACCTGCCACCGGCGCCGCTGGTGTGGGCGGGCTTGGGGCGCCTCGCGGTGCCCCCGGCGCGGGACACGGTCGTGCGGGTCGAAGGCGATACGATGCGCGCCGATATTGGCGTGCTGGGGGAGGCGACCGGGCACACGCCCGTGTGGCGGGTGATCTTCGTGGGCACTCGGCTGGTCGGGGCAATGCGGTTGAATAGTGGGCATATCCAGGAGCGGGTGTTCCGTCGGGACGACGGGTCGATGGAGTTCGAGAGTCTCGCCGAGCGGCGGACATTGCGATTGACGCGGGTGCGCAGTGAATCGGTGGCGGAGTTCGAGCCTGATGTTTGGCGGCGCTGATCGTCCGCGGGTTCGTACGATGTTGGCGCTGGCGGTCGTGCTGTGGGCGGCCGGCGGCTGTTTTTGGAAATACGGGTTCGCCGGTGGCGGACTCCCAAGTTCGATCAAAACCGTCGCCGTCCTGCCGTTCGACAACAACACCCCGAGTCCGGATTTGCAACTCGCGCTGTACAACGTCCTCCACCCAGCGATCAACCGACGTCTCGGGCTTAGCGATGCCAGCGAGGCGCGGGCCGACGCGGTCGTGAGCGGGACGATCCAGCGCTACGATACCGACGTGCCGGTGGGCTACGCCGGCGGGCGCAACGTGAACCCCAGCGCGTCGACGACGCAGCGAGAGCTCGAGATCTCGGTCGACGTGACGATCGTCGAGCAGGCATCTGGGAAGGTGATCTGGCAGCGGAAGGGACTCATCGCCGACGGGGCGTATACGGAAGGCAACGAGACCGGCGGCCGGACGGCCGCGATCAGGACCCTCGTCGACGCGATCATTGAAGGGGCGCAGTCGCAATGGTAGCGCCAGGGCGAAGCGGCGGCGTGCGGCTGGGCTGCATGTTCGTGACGATCCTGGTGGGGATCGGCGCCTACTGTGGGGCGTACATCGGGCAGTCGTACTGGAAGTACTATCAGTTCCAGGACGCGTTCAAGAACGAGGCGAGGTTCGCGACGCACTACACGGACAAGCAGATCAAGTCACATCTGCGGCAGATGGCGGATTCGCTGCTGTTGCCCGATGACGCGTACGACATCACGGTCGACCGGGGCAAGCATCACATCGACATCTCGACGCAGTACTACGACCACGTGAAGCTCGGGCCCATGACGCGGGACTTTTACTACAGTCCCCATGGCGAGGCCGACTTCTGACGTCGGTTGCCGCCAAGGTCCTCTCGCGTGATGCTGCCCGCGTCTGGCGGGCGGCGATTACGGGCCGGGTCGTGTTCACCAACGGGGTCTTCGATCTCCTGCACCCCGGTCACATCGATCTCCTGACGGCCGCGCGCGCCGCCGGCGATGTCCTCATCGTGGGCGTGAACAGCGACGCCTCGGTGCGCCGGCTCGGCAAGGGCCCGGAGCGGCCGATCCGGACGGAGGCCGACCGCGCGTATGTGCTCGCGGCGCTCGCGGCCGTGGACGCGGTCGTTATCTTCGACGAGGACACGCCGCTCGAGCTCGTGCGGGCACTGGAGCCCGACGTGTTGGTGAAGGGGGGCGACTATCGCGAGGAGACGATTGTGGGGGCAAGGGAAGTGCGGGCGAGGGGCGGGCACGTGATCGTCTTTCCATTGCGGGAAGGACACTCCACCACATCGATTGTCGATCGGCTCCGTGGCGAGCGCTGAGGGCGCCAAGGGTACCGCACGCACCGGGCGGGACGCGCGGGCGATGCGGCCGGTGACGCTCGAGCGGGGCGTCGTGCAGTACGCCGAGGGGTCGTGTCTGGTCGCGTTTGGGGACACGCGCGTGTTGTGTGCCGCGACGGTCGAGGACGGGGTTCCCGGGTGGCGGAAGGGAAGTGGCGAGGGGTGGTTGACGGCCGAGTATGCAATGTTGCCGCGGTCGACGCGGACGCGGGTCGCGCGGGAGCGCGGGCAACTGGGCGGGCGGACGCAGGAGATCCAGCGGCTGATCGGTCGGAGCGTGCGGGCGATGGTCGCCGATTTTTCGTTTGGCGAGTATACGCTGCGGCTCGACTGCGACGTGTTGCAGGCGGACGGCGGGACGCGGACGGCCGCGATCACCGGGGCCAGTGTGGCCGCCGTCGACGCGTTTGCCTGGATGGCGTCGACGGGGCGGGTGAGTGCGTCCCCGGTGCGAGGGCGGGTGGCCGCGGTCAGCGTGGGCATTGTCGATGGCGAGGCGCGGCTGGATCTCGAGTACGTGGAGGACGTGCGCGCCGAGGTCGACATGAATGTCGTGATGCGGTTTGGGGTGGACGGTGGGGAGCCGACGTTTGTGGAGGTGCAGGGGACGGGGGAGCACGGGACGTTTTCGCGCGCGGAGCTTGACGGGTTGGTGGCGCTGGCGACGACGGGGATCACGGCGCTGGACGCGTTGCAGCGGCGCGCGTTGGGGGTGGCATGAAGCCGCCGGTCGTGTTGCTCGCGACGCGGAATGCCGCCAAGCTGCGGGAGCTCGCGGCGTTGTTCGCGGCCGCGGGGCTCAAGACTGTCGATCTCGCGGGGCTCGAGGTGGAGGAGGAGCCCGCGGCCGAGTCGGAGATCGAGGTGTTCGAGAGCTTTGAGGCGAATGCGGTCGCCAAGGCCAAGTACTTCTACGAGGTGAGTGGCGGCGTGGCGTGTGTGGCGGACGATTCGGGGCTCGAGGTGGAGGCGCTGGGTGGGGCGCCTGGGGTGCGCAGCCGGCGGTGGAGCGGGGCTGGGACGGATGCCGCCAACAACGTCAAGTTGGTCTCGTCGCTGCGGGGTGTGGAGGACAGGCGGGCGCGGGTTGTGTGTGCCGCCGCGTTTGTCGGGTTGGGGCACGAGCTGGTGCAGCGCGGTGTGGTGGCGGGGGCGATCATCGACGTCCCGCGCGGGTCGTCGGGGTTTGGGTATGATCCGCATTTTGTGAGTGCGGAGCTGGGGAAGACGTTTGCCGAGGCGACGCTCGCGGAGAAGTCGCGGGTGAGTCATCGTGCGCGTGCGTTCACGGCACTGTTGGCGGCGATCGCTGCGGAGCCAGCGCGGTAGGCTCCCCTACCACACTGGGACCAGTGTGGTTATGTTGTTTGGCTGTCCGGGGCGTAGCGTAGCCTGGTATCGCGCCTGCTTTGGGAGCAGGAGGTCCCCGGTTCAAATCCGGGCGCCCCGACTGACTGTACTGCAGCGTTGCGCCAGTAGCTCAGGTGGATAGAGCAACAGCCTTCTAAGCTGTGGGTCGGGGGTTCGAGTCCCTCCTGGCGCGTGGGCAGAAGGGGCTGTTGCTGAGCAGTGGAACGTGCAGGCGCCCGTAGCTCAATTGGCAGAGCATTCGACTCTTAATCGACAGGTTGAAGGTTCGATTCCTTCCGGGCGCACTGAGCAGTGAGCGGGGTCAGTAGGACGAAAAAAAACTTGCTTCGCGTAAGGGGTTGCGGGGCGAGGGTCGGTCGGGTACAATATGCGGCTCTTCGCGGCGGTGTCACGAACAAGTAAGTGTTGAATGGGGTTGACACAGCCGGTGTGCTCGGATATAATCCGAGGCTGTCCCGCGGAGCGGGCGGTAAGACGAAGGGCGACACGTTGATTGACAATTGAGATCGAGATCGTGGATGTGCGAGGCGGACTCAATGATCCGATACCCACTGGGGGATCGGGGAGAGTTTGACCAGACATTTCTGTGATTCGGACACGCGCTGTCGGGCATACAGCACAGCGTGTGCATGACAGCGTTAGTGACCGAGAGCTAATCGAACACTCATTGGAGAGTTTGATCCTGGCTCAGGACGAACGCTGGCGGCGTGCTTAACACATGCAAGTCGAGGGCACCAGCAATGGTGACCGGCGAACGGGTGCGTAACACGTAAGCGACCTACCGATCTGCGGGGGATAGCCGGCCCAACGGCCGGGTAATACCGCATACGCTCATTTTCTCGCATGGGGAGATGAGGAAACCTCCGGGGCGGATCGAGGGGCTTGCGGCCTATCAGCTAGTTGGCGGGGTAATGGCCCACCAAGGCATCGACGGGTAGCTGGTCTGAGAGGATGGCCAGCCACATTGGGACTGAGAAACGGCCCAGACTCCTACGGGAGGCAGCAGTGGGGAATCTTGCGCAATGGCCGAAAGGCTGACGCAGCGACGCCGCGTGTAGGATGAAGCCCTTCGGGGTGTAAACTACTGTTGCCCGGGACGAACGATGGCTTTCGAGCCATGTGACGGTACCGGGTGAGGAAGCACCGGCTAACTCCGTGCCAGCAGCCGCGGTAATACGGAGGGTGCGAGCGTTGTCCGGAATCACTGGGCGTAAAGGGCGCGTAGGTGGCTGCGCAAGGGGGCGGTGAAAGCCCGGGGCTCAACCCCGGGTCTGCCGGACCGACTGCGGAGCTTGAGCACACTAGGGGCAAGTGGAATTCCGGGTGTAGCGGTGGAATGCGTAGAGATCCGGAAGAACACCGGTGGCGAAGGCGGCTTGCTGGGGTGTGACTGACACTGATGCGCGACAGCGTGGGGAGCAAACAGGATTAGATACCCTGGTAGTCCACGCCGTAAACGATGGGTACTAGGTGCTCGGGGGAGCGACCCCTTGAGTGCCGTCGCTAACGCATTAAGTACCCCGCCTGGGGAGTACGGCCGCAAGGCTGAAACTCAAAGGAATTGACGGGGGCCCGCACAAGCGGTGGAGCATGTGGTTTAATTCGACGCAACGCGAAGAACCTTACCTAGGCTTGACATACACGTGACGGCTTTCAGAGATGATTGCTTCCCTTCGGGGCACGTGCACAGGTGCTGCATGGCTGTCGTCAGCTCGTGTCGTGAGATGTTGGGTTAAGTCCCGCAACGAGCGCAACCCTTGCCCCCTGTTGCCAGCGGCGGCGTAAGCCGGCCGGGGACTCTGGGGGGACTGCCGGTGCCAAACCGGAGGAAGGTGGGGACGACGTCAAGTCATCATGGTCCTTACGTCTAGGGCTACACACGTGCTACAATGGACAGTACAGAGGGATGCGAGGTAGCAATGCCAAGCCAATCCCAAAAGCTGTCCTCAGTTCGGATTGTCGCCTGCAACCCGGCGGCATGAAGCTGGAATCGCTAGTAATCGTGGATCAGCATCGCCACGGTGAATACGTTCCCGGGCCTTGTACACACCGCCCGTCACGCCATGGAAGCGACGAGCGCCCGAAGTCGGTGCCGGAACCCGCAAGGGACCAAGCCGCCGAAGGCGAGCGTCGTGACTGGGGCGAAGTCGTAACAAGGTAGCCGTAGGGGAACCTGCGGCTGGATCACCTCCTTAACGGAGCAGCGAGTAGGCCGGCTCGAGACGCAAGTCGAGAGACGGTACGAAAGCGCTACCGGATAGTCGCTCGCTTCC
>DATMNB010000165.1:0-12760 GCA_035569435.1 Gemmatimonadaceae bacterium | reverse complement strand
AAGAAGATTGGGGCGGTGCTCGTGTTCGACATCCTCGACGAGGAGCTGGTGCGGCGCATCAGCGGGCGGGTGGTGTGCGAGGGGTGCCAGACGCCGGTCGCCGGGCGCGATGTTGGGGAGCAGTGCGCTAAGTGCGGGGGGCGATTGGTGAGGCGTGCTGACGACGACCCGGCGGCCGTGCGGCATCGGTTGGAGGTCTACAAGCAGCAGACGGCGCCGGTGATCGAGTGGTATGCGAAGCACGGTGCCAAGATCATCCGGATCAACGCGGTCGGGACGCCCGACCAAGTGCGCGACCGGATCCTCAAGGCGTTGGCTCGCTGAGCCCACTCATGGTGCACCTCAAGTCGCTGCGCGAGATCGAGCTCATGGCCGAGGGGGGGCATATCCTGGCCGAGACGTTGGCGCTGCTGTCGTCGCGGGTGGTGCCGGGGATTTCGACGGCCGAGTTGGACGCGCTCGGCGAGGAGTTCATCCGGAGCCATGAAGGCGCGGAGCCGGCGTTCAAAGGGCTCTACGGATTTCCCGGGAGCGTCTGCGTGTCGATCAATCAGGAGATCGTGCACGGGATTCCGTCGCGGAAGCGGGCGTTACGCGAAGGGGATATCATCTCGCTCGATGTAGGGGTGAAGTACAAGGGGTACTTCACGGACGCCGCGGCGACAGTGCCGGTGGGGAGTGTGACGGCGGAGACGGAGCGATTGCTCGACGTGACGCGGCGGGCGTTGGAAGCCGGCATTGCCGCGGCGCGCGTGGGGAACCACATCGGCGACATCGGGGCGGCCATCTTCGGCGTCGTCGAGCGCGCGCACTTTACGGTCGCGCAGGACCTGGTTGGGCATGGGGTCGGCGTCGAGCCGCACGAGGAGCCGCAGGTGCCGAACTACGGGAAGCCCAAGCGGGGCAAGCCGCTTGTGCCGGGGCTGACGTTGGCGATCGAGCCGATGGTGAATATCGGCGGGTCGGCGACCCGCACGTTGGCCGATAAGTGGACCGTTGTCACCGCGGACGGGACGCGTTCGGCGCACTTCGAGCATACGGTGGCGGTCACCGAGAATGGGCCGCGGGTTCTGACGGCGGCGTAAGTCCAGTGCTCGCGGCGTTTGTCGTCGCAGCGACACTGATCGGAGCGATCGCGGGGGTTGTGACCGTCACGCGCGGCGTGGTGGCGGGCGTCGTGACGAGCTACGTCGTGATCGTCGCGCTCGTCATCTGCGATGATCTGGCCTCGAAGGGGCGTGTCGAGGGGCCACACGGCTTTGTCGTCGACTTAGTCGCGGCGCTCGTGCTGACGGTCTTGACGCTGGCCTCGAGTCTGGCGGCGGTGGCGTGCACGCGCTGGAGCCGCGCGCGCGAGACGCGTCTGGTGGTCGCTGCCGTGGCCGGCGGAGGTGCCCTGGTCGGCTTGGCTCTCGCGGCCGGATGGGCGATCCGCCGCTTCATGGTGTAGCCGCGGTGTAATCGGGCAAGAATCGGGCAAGAATCGGGCAAGGCACCCCTAGAGGTGCCGCTCCACCTCCATCGCCGCCGCAGCGGCGGACGCTGACGTCGCCTCGACCAAGCGGATCGCTTGGGCCGCGAGGTCGTCGCCCACGGTGCGGTCGGGGAGGGAGGCGACGTTGATTCTCACATTGTAGGCGGCGCCGCGGCAGGCGGCGTCGGCCAACAGGGCGGCGACGCCGGCGTCGGAGACGGCGTTTGGGTTGCCTTTCTCGGCGACTGTGACGGCGAGGGCGGCGACGCGGGCTGCGGCGTGGGCGGTCTCTAAGGGGACGCGGGCGGCCTCCAAGAGCGCGACGGTGATGGCGGCGTCGCGGGCGTCGGTGCCTTTGGGGAGTTTGTAGGCGGCGGAGACGGCGGCGTAGGCCTCGGCGTCGCTGTCGGCGAGGGCGCGAAGGGTGCGGGTGAGCTCGGCGGCGTCGGCGGCGATTTTGCGCATCTCGGGGTCGACGGCGGCGTATTTGGGGCGGCCGGCGGTGAGGCCGGCGACCATCATCGTGAGGGAGGCGGCGAGGGCGCCGGCGATGGCGACGACGGAGCCGCCGCCGGGGGTGGGGGTGGGGGCTCCCACCGATGCGATGAAGGCGTCGAGGGACGACGGGGTGGAGGGGGCCGCGTCAACTGCCGCGCGGACGCGGCGTTCGAGGAGTTGGTCGGGGGTGAAGCCGCGGAGTTGGACGTGGCGGACGCCGGCGTCCAGCAGGGCGCGCTCGGGGACGAGACCGACCAACTCGCTCCAGGTCGGGGTGACGCCGTGGGCGGCGGCTTCGGTGCGGACGGCCTCGTAGGCGCGGGAGAGCGGGGTGCGGTCGATGTCGACCAGGTTCATGGAGACCTGGGCCTGGCCATCGACCTCGAGGCCCAGGGCCTTCACGTAGCGTAAGCCACCAGAGGAGCCGCGGACGGCTTTCGCCACTTCCTTCGCGACAGGCAGGTTGGAGGCGGGGCCGAGGTAAACGTTGTAGGCGACGAGGAAGGGGCGGGCGCCGATGGCGGTGGCGCCAGCGGTGGGGTGGATCGCGTCGGGGCCGAAGTCGGGCTCGCGGAACTGGGTGCGAAGGCCCTCGAATTCGCCGCGGCGGACGTCGGCGAGATTCTCGCGGTCTGGGCGCGTCGCGGCGCGTTCATAGAGATAGACGGGGATGCCGAGCTCCGAGCCGACGCGGGCGGCCAAGGTGCGGGCGAGGGCGACGCACTGGTCCATCGTCGTGCCATCCAACGGAATGAACGGGACGACATCGGTCGCGCCGATCCGTGGGTGCTCGCCCTGGTGTTGGGTGAGATCGATGCGGGCGCGGGCTTCGCGCATGCCGGCGAATGCGGCGTCGACTGCCACCGAGGGTGGGGCGACGAACGTTACTACTGTGCGGTTATGCGAGGGGTCGGACGACACATCGAGGATGGTCACGCCTGGGACGGCGGCGATGGCGTCGCGGATGGACTGGATGACTTCGGGGCGGCGTCCCTCGGAGAAGTTGGGGACGCATTCGACGAGCGGTAAGGAAGTGGTCATAGCGTGTGAAAAAGTCAACTGCGTGAGTCAACTGCGGGCGCCAACTGCGTGTGTCACAGTCTCGAGCAGCCAGGCGTGAATCGTGGGATTGCCGGCGACGACCGCCGTGTGGGCGACGGGTGTATCGCGGCCGGCGAGATCGGTCGCTCGGCCACCGGCCTCGCGGACGATGAGGAGGCCGGCAGCGATGTCCCAGGGTGCGAGGACGAGCTCCCAGAATCCGTCGAAGCGACCGCACGCCACATCGCAGAGGTCGAGGGCGGCCGCGCCGGCGCGGCGGATGCCGGCGGTCTGGCGGGAGACGGCGGCGAACTGCGGGACGTATTCGTCGAGTCGATCGATGTGCGAGAACGGGAAGCCGGTGCCGATGAGGGAGCGGCTGGGTGCGGTCACGGTCGAGACGTGGATCGGGACGCCGTCGCGGAACGCGCCGCCGCCGGCGGTGGCGGTGAAGGTCTCACCGGTGGCGGCATTCCGGATCACGCCCGCCGTCAGCACGCCATCGACGAGGACGCCGATCGAGACGCAGTACTCGGGGTAGCCGTGCAGGAAATTGGTTGTGCCGTCGAGCGGGTCTACGACAAACAGCACACCAGGACCGATGTCGGCCTTGGGAGAGAATTCTTCACCCAGCATGCGCGCGCCTGGTACGGCCTCGAGGAGCATGTGACGAAGGGTTTCTTCCGACGTGCGGTCGATGTCGCTGACAAAGTCGGACGGCCCCTTCTCCTCCCAGCGTAACTCGCCAAGGGAGGCAGCGCCCCGGCGGATGATGTCCGCGGCCGCGGCTGACGCGCGTACGGCGGTCGCAAGCAGTTGCGACGCCGGTGGTGTGACTCTAGCTTCGGCCGATGCCACGGGTCTTCAGCGGCATCCAGCCGTCGGGCGAGCTCCACATCGGGAATTACCTCGGAGCTGTGCAGAATTGGGTGACGTTGCAGCGGCAGCATGCCTCGCTGTTCTGCATCGTCGATTATCACGCGATCACCGTGGCCTACGATCCCGCGGCGCTGCCAGCGCGCACGCGAGACCTCGCCATTTCCTTGCTCGCCGCGGGGATCGATCCGAACACAGCGACGTTGTTCGTCCAGTCAGCGGTGCCGGAACATACCGAGTTGGCGTGGATATTCAACACGGTGACGCCGATCGGCGAGCTGGAACGGCAGACCCAGTTCAAGGACAAGGCCGGCCGTCAGGAGAGCGTCATGGTGGGGCTGCTCACCTACCCGGTGCTACAGGCGGCCGACATCCTGCTGTACCGCGCCGACCTCGTGCCGGTGGGTGAGGATCAGGTACAGCACCTGGAGCTGTCGCGCGAGACGGCGCGGCGGTGGAACGCGCGATTCTCCGCGGATGTGCCGTACTTTCCCGAGCCGCGGCCGCTCTTGACGGCGACGCGGCGGGTCATGGGTCTCGACGCACAGTCCAAGATGTCGAAATCCATGAATAACACGATCGGACTTCTCGATCCGCCAGAAGCGGTGTGGTCCAAGCTGCGCCCCGCGGTGACCGACCCGAACCGTGTGCGCAAGACGGACCCGGGCACGCCGGAAGTGTGCAATCTGTACCACATGCACAAGATCTTCTCGCGGCCTGCGGTCGTGACGGAGGTCGCCGAGCAGTGCCGGTCGGCCGGGTGGGGGTGCATCGACTGCAAGCGGGCGTTGTTCAACTCGATGGAAGAGACGTTGGGGCCGATCCGCGCGCGGGCGGCCGAGATTCAGGCGAATCCGACGACCGTGGATGCCATCCTCGGCGACGGCGCCGCTCGGGCGCGCTCCATCGCGCAGGAAACGATGCGTGAGACCAAAGATCGTATGGGCCTGAGCACGTAGCCCATGCCGGCGGACGCGCGGCGCTGGCTGGACCTGCTCGCCGCGGAGCCGAGGCCGGCGGGCGGACGGGCGGAGGCCGAGGCGCGTGCGCATTGTGCGGCGCACCTCTCCGCGTACGGGTACACGGTGCGTGAAGCGGGGTTCGAGTATTCGGCGGCGCCCGGCCGCTACGCGACGCCGGTGGCGGGGCTCGTCTGGATGGCCGCAGTCGCGGCCGCCGGGCACCTCGGATACCACGGGCGGCCGGTTGGGGCCGGTGGCATACTCGTCGTCTTGGCCCTCGGTATCGCCGCGGGGGCTCGGTGGGTGAGTCGAGAGGGGGTGCTCGTGCTCCCCATCGCGCGCGCGCGGGGCGTCAACCTGATGGCCACCCGCGGCGGCGCGGGGCCACGGGTGTGGCTCGTGGCCCACCTCGATAGCAAATCGCAGCCGATCCCGATCGTTGTCCGGGCGCTTGGGATCATGGGGTGTGCGGCGGTATGGGTGGCAACGCTCGTCCTTGCGGCGACCCAGCGAGTTGGCGGGTGGTGGCTGTGGGTCACGGTCGCGGGGGTCGTGACCGGTCTGCCAGTCGTCGCCAGTTGGGTTGGCCAGTCGTCGCCCGGTGCGCTGGACAACGCCTCGGGCGTGGCGACGGTGATGCTGGCGGCGGCGCGGGTCCCATCGGCGGTCCCGCTCGGGATCGTGCTGACGAGCGCCGAGGAGCTGGGGCTGGCGGGGGCGAGAGCCTGTGCGCGGAGCATGCCGCGCCCCACGGATGGTGTGGTGCTGAACTGCGATGGGGTCGACGATTCGGGTTATCTTAAAGTCATGTATTCCGGTGCCCCGCCCGAGCGGGCTTTTGGCGCGTTCGCGGGTGTCGCGACGGCGGGACGGTTGCCGCTTGGCGTGCTGGTCGATGCGGTGGCCTGGAGCGACGCGGGGTGGGAGGCTGTTACCCTCAGTCGTGGGACACTCTCGACGGTGGCCCGGATTCATTCGAGGCGTGACACGGCGAACCGGCTGACCGGCGCCGGGATCGAATCGGCGGCAACGGCGCTCGCGACGGCAGCGGAGGCTCTGGCTCGGGCGCTGGCGTGATGCCGGTTGTCCTGCTCGCCGTGGTGCTCATCATCGGCGTGTGCTTGATCCCGGCTGGTCTGCCGGGTCTATGGCTCATTGTGGCGGCCGCGGCGACGTTCAATTGGTTGACCGGGACGCATCGGATCGGGTTGACGACGGTCATTGGGGTAGCGCTGTTGGCGGTGGTGGCGGAAGTGCTCGATCTGGTGTTGGCGGCTCGTGCCACGCGGCGATATGGCGGCTCATCACGGGCGGCATGGGGTGCGGCGATTGGCGGACTGGCGGGGGCGCTGATTGGGGTGCCGATCCCGGTCGAGGGATCGGTGGTGGGTGCGCTCGCCGGCGTCTTTCTCGGTGCAGTGATTGCCGAGGTGACGCAGGGGGCGGGACCGAAGCGCGCGGTCCGAGCGGCGACGGGCGCGGTGATTGGGCGCGTGCTGGCGTCCGTCGCCAAGGTCGGCATCGCGTGTGTGATGGCCGGTTGGGTGCTCGCCGCGGCCTGGTAGCGCCGCAGTTAGGCGGTTTTTTCAATTCGAGGAGCTCGCATGTTTGACGCCGCGACGCGCACGGTGGTTGTAGTCGGCGCGCAGTGGGGTGATGAAGGGAAAGGGAAGCTCGTTGACGTGCTCGCGGAGCGCGCCAACTGGGTCGTCCGCTATCAAGGCGGCGCGAACGCCGGCCACACGGTGGATGTGGGGTCGCGGTGCTTTGTGCTGCACCAGATCCCGAGTGGGATTCTGCATCCGGGCGTGCGGTGCGCGATCGGGAACGGCGTTGTGCTGGATCCCGAGACACTGTTCACCGAGATCGACCTGCTCGTGGCCGATGGTGTCGATGTCGAGGGCCGTCTCTACGTGAGCGACCGCGCGCACCTCGTGCTGCCGTATCATAAGCTCGTCGACTCCGAGAGCCCGGCGAGCAAAGAGATCGGCACGACGGGACGAGGGATCGGCCCGGCATACGAGGACAAGATCGCCAGGCGCGGCGTGCGGGTGGTCGATCTCAGGCATCCGGCGCAGTTAGAAGCGCTTGTCGCCCGTGGCGTCGAGCACGCCAACGCCATGCTCGAGCACAATGGCAGCCCCAAGCGCGTCGACGTCGGTCAGACGCTCGACGTGCTGCGGGGGATCGCGCCGCGGCTCCTGGCGCTGGCCGATGACGTGGGGTTGGCCGTCCATCGGGCGATGAAGAGTGGGGCGGCGGTGCTGCTGGAGGGAGCGCAGGGATCGTTGCTTGACATCGATCACGGGACATACCCGTACGTGACGTCGAGCAGCACGACGTGCGGTGGGGCAGCCACGGGCGTCGGCCTGGCGCCGACGGCCATCGATGCGGCGCTTGGCGTGGTGAAGGCGTACACGACGCGGGTCGGGAATGGGCCGCTGCCGACGGAGCTCGAGGAGCCGTTGATCAGTCGCCTGCGGGAATTGGGGCATGAGTACGGGGCGACGACGGGGCGGCCGCGTCGCTGCGGATGGTTCGATGGTGTGGTGGTGCGGTACGCGGTCCGGGTGAACGGGCTCACCGATCTGGCGGTGACCAAGCTCGACGTGCTCGATACGCTCGACCGGGTGGCGATCTGTACCGGCTACGAGGCGGCGGGCGACGTTCACACGGAGTTTCCAAGCGATCTCACGGCGCTGGACGACATGGTGCCGCAATACGAGTGGTTCGAGGGGTGGAAGGAGCCGACGGGCGGCGCGCGTCGTATGGATGATCTGCCGCCGGCCGCGCGCCGCTACCTTGACCGCATCGAGCAATTGGTGGAAGCGCCCATTCGCTATGTGAGCGTTGGGACTCGGCGAGACCAGATCATCGGGAGTTGATCGCGTATGCCTGTTGTTGCCGTGATTGGCGCCGGCCCATGTGGGTTGGCGGCAGCCATAGCCCTGCAAAAGGCCGGGGTGCGTCCGGTCATCTACGACCGGGGCTCGGTCGTGAGCAGCGTCGCGAGCTATCCTCTGTACATGACGTTCTTCTCGACGGCCGAGAAGATCTCGATCGGCGGGCTGCCGTTTGTGACGGGCGGCGAAAAGCCGACCCGGCGGGAGGCGCTGGCCTATTATCGCATGGTGGCGCAGTACTACGCGCTCCCGCTGCGACTATATGAGACCGTGGTCTCGGTGCGCGCCGAAGAGGACCGGTTTGTCGTGCGGTCGGAGCCGTACGGGCGGCCGCCGGTCGAGGAGGTTTACGATGCTCTGGTCATTGCGACGGGGTACTTTGGGACGCCAAACACGCTCAATGTGCCTGGCGAGTCCTTGCCCCACGTGACCCATCTCTACCGCGAGGGGCACGAAGCCTTTCAGCAGGATGTGGTCGTCGTCGGCGGCGGCAACTCGGCGGTCGACGCGGCGCTCGATCTCTATCGGAGTGGCGCGCGAGTGACTGTCGTGCACTTCATGGACAAGTTCGACCCCAACGTGAAGCCGTGGATCCTGCCCGACATGCAGAATCGTGTGGCCGAGGGGAGCATCGGCGTGCGGTGGAAGTCGCGGGTGACGCGGATCGAGCCCGGCTCGGTGATGGTGAGTGGACCTGACGGGGCGGAGCATCGCCTCGCCGCGCAGCACGTGTACATCATGACGGGGTTCACCCCGAGTGGCACGCTCCTTCGACAGGTCGGTGTGGAGATCGACGAGGCAACCGGGGTGCCGGCGCACGATGGCGCGACGATGGAAACGAATGTTCCTGGTGTGTTCATCGCCGGCGTGCTGGCCTCGGGTTACGATGCGAACAAGATTTTCATCGAGAACGGGCGCAACCATGGCGAGCGCATCATCCAGCGCCTGAGCTCTCTGACCCATGTCTGAGATTATGTCTGTTGACGTGATGGAGAAGCTCGTGTCGCTGTGCAAGCGGCGCGGCTTCATTTTCCAGTCCTCGGAGATCTACGGCGGTACCGGGTCCGTGTGGGACTACGGGCCGCTTGGCGTCGAGCTCAAAAAGAACCTCAAGGACCGTTGGTGGTCGGCGATGGTGCGGATGCGCGACGACATCGAGGGACTCGATGCGGCGATCCTCATGCATCCCCGGGTATGGGAGGCGAGCGGGCACGTCGCGACGTTCACCGACCCGCTGGTCGACTGCAAGCGATGTAAAGGACGCTTTCGCGCCGACAAGCTGCAGGATACCGCCTGTCCGCTCAAGCCGAGCCGCCATCCGGGCGAGTTCGAGATGTGCGAGCTGACCGAGCCGCGGAACTTCAACCTCATGTTCAAGACGTACATGGGGCCGGTCGAGGACAGCGCCGCGATCGTCTATCTCCGCCCGGAGACGGCGCAGGGGATCTACGTCAACTTTGTGAACGTCCAGCAGGCGTCGCGGCAGAAGATCCCGTTTGGGATCGCGCAGATCGGCAAGGCGTTCCGCAACGAGATCACGCCCGGGAACTTCATCTTTCGGACGCGCGAGTTCGAGCAGATGGAGATGCAGTTCTTTGTCGAGCCGGGCACCGACATGCAGTGGTTCGACTACTGGAAGGCGCAGCGCATGGAGTGGCACCTGGCGCTGGGCCTCGATCCCAAGCGACTCGAGTTTCATCAGCACACCAAGGACGAGCTGGCGCACTACGCGCGGGCGGCGTTTGATATCCAATTCGATTTTGGCGGGACGCTGGGGTTTCAGGAGATCGAGGGTGTGCACAACCGTGGGGACTTCGACCTCACGCGGCACCAGGAGTTCTCCGGCAAGAAGCTCGAGTACTTTGACCAGCCCAACAACCGGCGGTACACGCCGTATGTCGTCGAGACATCGGTCGGGGCCGACCGGGCGATGTTGGCGGTGCTGGTCAACGCCTACCGGGAGGAGACGGTTCCCGGCGAAGAAGAAGGGCGAACGGTGTTGGGCATTCGACCGGCGCTGGCGCCAGTCAAGGCTGGGGTGTTCCCGCTCGTGAAAAAAGATGGTCTGCCGGAATACGCGCAGAAGCTGGCCGCGGACCTGCGGTCGTCGTTCCCCGTCTTCTACGACGAGTCGGGGGCGATCGGGCGCCGGTATCGGCGGCAGGACGAGGTGGGGACGCCGTTCTGCGTCACCGTGGATGGAGAGACGGCGACGTCGGATACGGTCACCATTCGCGGGCGGGATGATCTGGAGCAGGTGCGCGTGCCGGCCACCCGCGTCGGGGAGGCCATTACACAGCTGCTGAAGGCCGACGTGGCGGATGCGCGGCTGAAAGATCTATTTCCGTGACGTCGCTGGACCGGCTCCGACGCGATGGCCAAGCCCTGATGGAGGACGTCTCGCGCGAGTACTATCTGGCGCACGCGGGGCTCAAGTCGACGGCGGAGCTGCAACCGATCTACGCGCGGCACGCCGAGGCGCTCGGGCCGGACGCGTTGGCGATGGCGGTCGAGGATTTCGCGGCTGGCGGGGATGGGGACGCGCGGCGGTCCGCGCGCCTCATCCTCGAGTGGCAGGTGGAGACGCACGCCGCGCGGCTGGTAGCGCCGAGCGAGGAGCGCGAGATCGCCTGGGAGTCGACGGCCATGGTGCGGCTGTCGGACGGCAGCATGGTGCCGTACCAGCGCGCGGGGATCGAGATCGCCAACTCGACCGATCGCGGGGAGCGGTTGGCGCTGGATGCGGCGCGGGCGTCGCTGGTCGAGCGGGAGCTGGCGCCGATGCGGCGGGATCGGCTGCAGCAGGAGAAGTCGTTTGTCGAGTCGCTGCACGTCGCGGGCGACTACATCGCGACATTCGAGGCCGTGAGTGGCGTCGACCTGAAGGCCCTGGCGGCCGAGTGCTCGGCGTTTCTCAAGGACACCGAGGCGATGTGGTCGGACTGGTTGCCGCCCGCGGTCAAACGGTCGCTCGGCGTGCCGGTGCGGGAGCTGACGCGGGCCGATGCGCTGGCGCTCTTTCGGGCGCGTGAGTTCGACCGGTACTTCCCGGCCGACGAGATGGAGCCGGCCGTGCGCCGCCAGGTCCGCGAGATGGGGATCGACCCCGATGCGGCGGGGCGGGTGCGATTCGATGTCGGCGAGCGCGATGGGAAGCGGGCGCGCGCCTTCTGCGCGCCGGTGCGCGTGCCAGAAGAGGTCTATCTCGTGCTGCGCCCCCACGGTGGGCAGACGGATTGGTCGACGCTGCTCCACGAGCTGGGGCACGCGCTGCACTTTGCGTATACGCGCGCGGATTATCCGTTCGAGTATCGGTGGGTGGGCGACAACTCTGTCACCGAGTCGTACGCCATGCTGTTCGATCATCTGATGCAGACCCCCGGCTGGCTCGTGCGGTATTCGGGGTTGAGCCGTCAGGATGCGGGCGCGTACCTGCGCACGGCCGCGCTCGAGGAGTTGCACTACCTGCGGCGGTACTGCGCCAAGCTCCTGTACGAGGTGGAGTTGTACGGCGACCGCGTGTCGTGGGATGCGTTGCCGGATCTCTACGTGGAGACGCTGTCATCGGCGACGACGTTCCGGTATCAGCGCGCCGACGCCTTCATCGACGTCGACCCGCGGTTCTACGCCGCGCGCTACTTGCGGGCCTGGCAGCTCGGCGCCGTGCTGGCGGATGCGCTGGTCGAGCGGTTCGATCAGGACTGGTATCGCAACCCCAACGCGGGTCCCTGGATCGTCGGCGAGCTGTTCGCCGAAGGGCAGCGGGAGCTCGCGAGCGAGCTGTCGCAACGTGTGGCTGGTCGCGGGTTGGGGTTCGACGCGGTACGACGCGCGCTGGAACGGTTGGTGGGATAAGCGGGTGAGTCCATTGGACGCCGACCTACGGGAGCTCGTGGCGGTGCGCGAGATCGTGCACGCCTTTCTCACGGCCGATCGGCCGGAGGATGTGTTCCGGTTCGCGCTCGAGCGGGTGAGTCCGGTGGTCGGCGCGACGTTCGCGTCGGTGTATCTGATCGACGGGGCGTCGGAGCTGATGCGGTTGGCGGCGGCGTACAACTGGCCTCGCCGGCACCAGCCATGGCTCGGCGAGATGCGCGTGCGACTCGGGTTCGGGCCGAGTGGCGAAGCCGCGAGCGAGCGTCGGGCGATCGAGGTGCCGGATGTCATGGCGGACGGCGGGCTCGAGGACTGGCAGGAGGTCGCGGCCGAGCTGGGGTTTCGGGCGCTGATCGCGCTTCCGCTCCAGACCGCGCGGGGTGTGCTCGGCACGGTCACGTTCTATTTCGCCGAGGCCGGGGCGTTCAGTTCCGAGCGACGGGGACTCTTGCGGATCGTGGCCGGCCAGATGGCGGCCACGGCGGAGAAGGCCGCGTTGATCGACCAACTCCGGCGGGCCAACGCCGCGCTGACGGCGTCCAAGGCGGAGTTGGAGGAGCACGTGCTGGCCGTGCTCGAGGCGCGGCGGGTCAAGGACGAGTTCTTGACGAACGTGACCCATGAGCTGCGGACGCCGCTCACGGCGGTGATGGGGTATCTGTCGCTGTTGCAGGAGGAGTATTCGGGGCCGTTGACCGAGCATCAGCGTTCCGATGTCGGGATGGCGCGGGAGGCGAGCGAGCGGCTCCTGGGGTTGATCGACATGCTGCTCGAGATCACGACGGGCACGCAGCCATCGACGGTCAAGGTCGAGAGTTTTGACCCCCGTGAACCGATCAGAGATGCCGTCGCCACGACGCGGGGCCGATCTCGCGAGACGGCGCTCGTGATCGACGACCCAACCGCGCCCGAGCCGCTGATGCGGAGCGATCGGGCAAAGATCACGAGAATTCTCGAGTGCCTGCTCAGTAACGCCTACAAGTTCACGGCGTCGGGTGTCGTCACGGTCTCGTTGAAGGTCAGCGGCGGCTGCGCCATTTATCGGGTCCGCGATACAGGGATCGGGGTGCCACCGGAGGCCCAGGCGATCGTGTTCGACGATTTCCGGCAGGCGGATGGCTCGCTCACCC